>JADGNR010000449.1 GCA_017883415.1 Bryobacteraceae bacterium
GATGGAACGCCTCATCGCTGAAACGAGGAGTTGATTTGAGGGCATCGTACGACCAATACTCGCGGGCCGGTCGGCGGCCGGGCGCGGCCCGCTGGCTGCGGTCGGCCTCCAGCTTGTAATGACCGACGATGTCCAGGTGGTCGCCGGCCACCAGCACATTCTCGCCCGCGGGCCACAGCATGGACGCGGTATTGACGATGCCGTCGTTGTCCCAGAGTTCGAGCGGGCCTTGCGGAGCTCCGGGCAGGCGCCTGGTCACCTTGCCGCCTCCGGCGGGCCGCTCGAAGGGGCCGCCCGCGCACGCGCGGTAACAAAGACGGTAGAAGAGATCGGTTCCCGCGCTCAGCCGGCAGTCTTTCGCGATCTCCGGGTAGGTGCACGGGTTGGCCAGGTCCCAGACCGGTGCGGGACGGCCCGGATGGAAGCGAAACGGGCGATTGCCCACCGTGGCATAGGACAAGGTGTCGAGGCGCAGAGCGCGCCACCGCGCGAACTCTCTCCGGCGCTCTTCCAAACTGAAATGCGCCGGGCTCTTCGGTCCGGCGCCGCGAGGCTGTGAAGTGAGATCGTCGATCACATGGAAATCCGACGCCATGTTGCGAAAATAGAGCGCCAGATCGGAGGCCGCTTGATGGGCGTCGGCGGTCCGCTGGGGACTCGGGTCTCCATTGTGTTCGTTGGCCTCGGTGAGCGTGTCCTCGATGGCCCGGAACAGATCCGCCCCGGTAAGGCAAGCGGCGGCGCCGGCGATGCGATCTTCCAGCTCATCGAGCAGGTATACTTGGGAACCCGCGACGGCGGCGCGCAGTTGGGCGATCGCCGCTTTGCGCAGGCAAGGGTAGGAATGCACCCAGTCGGCGATGTTGGTGCCCCAATGGGGCACGGAGAGGAACACGACGCGAGCGAGGCGCTGGCGGATTTCTTCGCGCGGCACCTGGATTCCCCCGTCGACCAGGACGCTGCCCCGATCGTGCAGGCCGGAAACAAGCTGGCGGATATCGAGCCCGCCGGTCGAATGCCCGACCAGGATCACCGCATCGCGCTCCAGAATCTCGCCGCGCGCCATGCGCTTCGCCAGATAGCTTTGCAAGCGCGAGGCGCGCGTGACCACCGCCGCGGTGGGGAGGTTATCGAAGTAGTGCAATACGGCCGGCTGGGCGCCCTTCCACCGTTGAAACACGCCGGTGACGCTGGCATAATAGGCCACGTTCCCGAGCGCGTCGAAGCCGCCGAAGCCCGGCACCAGCACGATGTGAAACCGTTTGTGGGACGCGGACTGATTCCGTTCGGCCATTGGGAGAACTCCTCCAATATAGGATCTTAATCTCTTTTATGAGCTACGTCCAGACTCCTGTGGCCCTGGCGTAAGACTTATAATCGCTCCCATGGGCGACCTGCCTTCCACCAGCGGAGCGGACACATCGGACGGCTGGCGCGATCCACGGCGCCCCTACCTTTGTCTTCACGCCGTCGACGTTTTCGTCCGCGATCAGGATCAAAGCTTGCGCTTCTATGTGGACCAGCTCGGATTCAATGTCGCCTTCGACGCCCGGCTGCAGTCCGGCGACCGGTGGGTGGCGGTGGCGCCCCCCGACGGCAGCGCGGTCCTCGCGCTGGTCGCGCCCGCTCCCGACTCCGGGTTGTACCGGCTCATCGGCCGGCCCACCGGAGTCGTTTTCGTTACCGAGGACGTGATTGGCAAGTATGAAGAATGGCGCCGGCGCGGCGTGCGGTTTAGCTTTACGCCCCGGCTGAGACGCGTCAAGTACGAGCGCCCGCAGCCGGGCGGGCGTTCCACCGGGCCTTCGATTGTGCCCGAAGATCCGGGGCCGGTCTGGGGCGGAGTCTTTACCCGGTTCCGGGATGTGGATGGAAACTCTTTTGCGCTGGTGGGCTTCGACGAGGTGAATCGGGAAATCGAAGCGGAGCGCCGCCGGACTGCCGGGAAGCTGGAATCGGAACGCCGCACCGCGCAGGAATTGGAGATTGCCAAACAAGTGCAGGCCCGGCTCTTCCCGCAACGGCTGCCGCCCATGGAGACGCTGGAATATGCGGGTGCGTGCATCCAGGCCCGCCAGGTAGGCGGCGATTACCACGATTTTCTCGATTTGGGCCGCGGGCGTTTCGGGCTGGTGATCGCCGATATTTCGGGGAAGGGAATCGCCGCCGCTCTACTCATGGCCAATCTGCAGGCCAATCTGCGCAGCCAATGCGCCGTCGCCTGGGATGAGCCCGGGCACCTGCTGCGCTCGGTGAATCAGCTCTTTTACGAAAATACCAGCGAGAGCGCCTACGCCACGCTGTTCTTTGCCGAGTATGACGACCGGATCCAGCGATTGCGCTACGCCAACTGCGGGCATCTGGCGGGGCTGCTCCTCCGGCGCGGCGGTGCGATCGAAAGGCTCGACTCCACGTGTACCGTGGTGGGACTGTTCCAAGAGTGGGACTGCTCGATAACGGATTGCCGGCTCTTCTCGGGAGACACGCTGGTGCTCTACACCGATGGGATCACCGAATCGTTCAACGATGCGGGCGAGGAGTTCGGAGAACAGCGCCTGATCGAAGCTCTCGAGCGGCATCGGGAACTGCCCCCGCCGGCAGTGATCGCCTCCGTGGTCGATGAGGTGCAGCGCTTCGGCTCCCAGGAACAACACGACGACATCACGCTCATTGTGGCGCGGTGCCGGGGGGCCGGACAATGATTCAAGGAATCAGGCGGAGCTTCTTTCCGTGAGCCAGACGGAGCACGCCGAAGTCACGCCGGTCCAAGGTGAACATGATGCCAATCCCTTCGCGGTCTGCCAGATGCAGCAACGACGCGTCGGCGAGCTGTATTCCCAAGCCCTTGTACCGCGCGAGAATCGCGGCAATTCCGGAGAGATCCGCCTCGGTGAGCGAGACCAGTTCAAAGGGCCGGCGGCCAAAAGAGGACAAGAGCGTTCCGATAGCCCGCGGGTACGACCGCAAGAGCCAGGCCGCTTCCGTGATCACAGGCCAACAAGTAAGGAGCGGCCGCCGGAGGTGCTGAAGTTGTTCGACGCACACCTGGTGGTGCTCGTCGAATTCCGAAAGGATGGCCACGATCGGCCCGGTATCGACCAGTACAGAGCCGCTCAAGAGCCTCCAAATCCTTTGAAATGCTCCGGGTTTGTGCTGAGGTCGCGGGGCGCCCCCTTCACTGCTCCGATCAGTCCGGCCTTTTTCGCATGTTGGTATGCGGTGAGCGCATCCTCCTCGGCCGCGAGTTGCCGCTCTACCGCGCCGCGAACGAGGTCCGACTCCCGCTTGCCGCTACGATGGGCGGCGGCCTTCAGCCGGTGGCGCAGTTCAGCGGGGAACCGCACGGTAATGCGATAGTCCTTCATCGTCAGACATCATATCAGATTTGTCAGACATTTCGTCGCCTGCACCTCAATGCGATCGGCCCCGCCGCGCGCCGGCGCGCCGGGCAATCTCCGCCAGGGACCGCAGCGCCGCGTTGACCGCCGCCGCGTTCGGAAACAATTCGGCCACGTCGGGGTCCAGAACTACCACGTTTGAACTGGTCTGGAATCGCGCCGTGTATTTCCCCCGGACCATCGCCCCGAAATCCGAGCGCTTATATTCGGAACGAAGTTCGTCCGCGGCAGGCCGCTTAGGCCGCTTAGCCTTCTTCATAGAGCTTCCCTCTGCCCACGGGGCCGGGCTAGCATCTCAGTATAGCGGCCGGGCTGTAAGGACTTGGCTCGCCATGCGCTTGCTCCCCCGCCGCGGGTTGCGCTATGCTGGAAACTCGATCACTCTGTAAGGATTACATTTAGCAGATGGCAAATACTTATTCCGCGCTCAAGCGGGTGCGCCAGGCCGAACGGCGCACGGAATACAACCGGAAGAACAAGACCCGCCTGCGTCACGGCATCCGCGCCATGCGGCGCGCGCTCTCAGGCAAAGACCCTAAGGCCGCCACGGCACTGCTCGCCACGACGTTTTCGCTGATCGACCGCTCGGCCAAGAGCGGCATCATCAAGAAGAATACGGCGGCGCGGTACAAGTCGAAGCTGCACCGCAGGGTGAAGGCGCTTTCGGCGTAGACCGGCACACCGAAAGCCTCGCGCCTTCGGCGCGTGGCAGGCCGGGAGGCCTACCCCACTAACTGCAGGACAAACTGCTCCATGACGATGCGGTCGTCGGGGCGGGCGTCGCGCAGCCCCCGGTCGGCGTCAAAGATCAGGCTCAACGCGCGCTCCATCTGCGGGCCGCTGAACTTGGCGACGGTTTGGGATACCTGGTCGGCGCGCGAGGGCCACATGGGGACGCCCAGGCGGCTGAAATGTCCCTGGATCTGCTGGGAGCTTTTCAGGCCGGCTTCGCGGGCGGCCAGGGCCATGCGGAACTGGGTAGAGAGAAAAGCCAGCGCCAGGGGCAGGTATTCGCCTTCGCGCGCGAGGGTATCGAGAATGCCCAGCGAGCGAGCGCGGTCGCGGCGGCCGAGCGCGTTCACCAGCGCGAAAATCGTGGTCGAGCGCGCATCCGGAACCAGGGTGGCAATGTCGTCGACCGTCACCGGCCGCGTGCCGGCGTAGAGCGACAGCTTCTCGATT
>JADGNR010000019.1 GCA_017883415.1 Bryobacteraceae bacterium
CGCCCTCGCCCGCAGCGGGACGGCCCCGTCGGCCTCCGGCCGAAGGCCGGCCGGGGGCCGGCCGCGGACCTGGGGGTCCGCCCCACACTGGCGGCTGGCAAGGCAAAGTAGAAATGTCCTATTCCCAGCAAAGTAGAAATGTCCTGTTTTGAGGGGACAGAGGGAAGGGCGGGGTTAAAGTAGATTCGATGTTTCGGGGAAGTCGCGCTCCCCGGGGCAGATCCGAAGACCGCTGCGACGGGGCTGGCTCCGAAGCAGATGGCGCCAGACCCCCAGTCAAACCGGGCCATAAGATGCCCGTTCTGGGGGTTTTGGTTTTTAAGGCAGATCTGCTTTGGTGAAGCCCCCGAGCAGCGGTCTTCGGATACATAAAGCGCGAAGATCGCCGGGCCGGTTTTGCCCGGCGCTCCATATTGGTTTTGGCTACGGCGCCAGCGCTCAGTGGCGAGCATTGGAAACCTCGATGGCTTGGCGGAGAGAGGGACCGGAGCGCACAGAGAAGTTTTTCATCCAATCGTTTTTGCGTGGCGGTTTGCGGGTGGGACGCGGGGGCTTGGCCTCCGTCGTTTTGGGCGACACCACGTCGGGCAACGGCGGCGCGCAACGGCGCACGCGAACATAGCTCCCCTGGAACTGCACAGCGATGGTCCCGTCCAAGCGCTGCTCGACGCGCACCCAGGCTTTGCGCATTCCTGTCCGAACATCCCGGCGGTCGATCTGATAGACCTTTGCGTCATACCGCACGGTGTAGTCGTTGGTCACCTGCCGCTGTTCCACGTGGCTCAGGATCGCCGCCAGATCGTGCTCTTTGCCCAAGAGCCGATGAGCATCGGCGGAGTCGGCCGCCTGCACGGCCAGGGTCTGGTTCCACCAAGGCAGATATTCTTTCTCCAGGTATGCATTGGCGTCCTCGAGAGTGCGCGCCCCGGCCACCCGCAACCCTTTCACCAGGCGGTCCTGCGCCGTCAAAAACTGGCGCTCGACGCGGCCCTTGGCTTGGGGTGAGTGAGCGGGAATCCAGACCGTGTTCAGTTCGCCCAAGGCTCGCGCGATCTGCGTAGGCGGCATCTGGGGCCGGTCCCGCCCTTCGCGCTGCTCGTACCGCTTGGTCTTCACCGCCACCTGGAACATCCCGGCCTTATCCGTGTAGAACGCCAGCGGCCGGCCGAACTGCTCCAGATACGCCCACAGCAGGCGCATGTTCTCTTCGCTGGTGTCGTGCCGCACGAAGCGGGCGAATAGCCGGCTGGTGGCATCGTCGATCATCGAAATCAGGTAGATCGTTTCGCCGCGCCCTTCCAGCCAGTCGTGAGTGCTGGTGTCCCATTGCACCAGTTCGCCACAACGGCTCCGCCGCGGCCGCCACTGGTGCACCTCCGTCACCCGAACATGGCCGGCTTTCCACAATCCCGCCTTGGCCATCCAGCGCCGCAGCGTCTCCTTGCTCACCGTCACCTGGTGCAGCTTGTGCAGATACTCGCTCGCCAACGTCGGCCCGAACCCCCGGTACACCGAGTCGGAAAGCACCGTGATGGCTCGTCGCTCCAACTCGGCCGGCAGCTTCCGATTGGATGCTCGTCCGCACAGCTCATGGATTACCGCCTGGTCTCCTTTGCGCCGCAGCTTCCGCAGGAGCCTACGCACCTGCCGCTCGGTGATGCCGATCTCCTCGGCAGCCTGCTTCTGCGTGATCAGTTTCTTCTTGGCTTTCTTCAAGGCCACCAGCCGGTCTCGCTGGGCTTGGGTCATCAGCAGTTGTCCTTGGTCCACCCTCCAGGCTGGACCCTGTCAATAGGACATTTCTACTTTGCCCAAATAGGACATTACTACTTTGCTGCGACACGCCACGTACTTCCAAAGCGGGACATGGAGGCCCCAGTTAATGAAACGTGGCAAACACCCGCGCGGCCGTAAGTCTTCCCCGAAGCACAGTTTGAATCTGCCTGACCTCGACCAGGCGAAATCGGCGGTTCTCAATAGCCCGCCCTCGAAGGAATCTCTGCGAGGATACCGGCACGCGATAGACGAGTTTATCGCCTGGTACTCTTCCGAACCCAGGCTATCCTTCAACAAAGCCGTTGTCACCCGCTATCGAATTCACCTGGAATCACGTCGCCTCGCGCCCGGCACGATCAACGCCAGGCTCGCGGCCGCCAGGCGCCTCGCGTACGAAGCCGCTGATTCCGGCTTGCTCAGCCCGGATCTCGCCGCTGGCATCCGGCGGGTCAAAGGCCCGAAGAATCTTGGCGTTCGTCTTGGTAACTGGCTCACTGCGGACCAGGCAAGAGCGCTCTGGCAGGTGCCTGACCCGAATACGCTCAAGGGCAAACGCGATCGAGCGCTGCTCGGAGTCCTGTTGGGTTGCGGGCTGCGCCGGAGAGAGGTGACAGAACTGGAGGTCGCAAATCTCCAACGTCGGGAGGAGAACTGGGCTATCGTGGATTTGGTTGGCAAGGGCCGACATATTCGGACGGGTACCCGTTCCGGACTGGGTCAAGAGCGCCATTGATTGCCGGCTTATCTCCCCTGGCGTGGACGAGGGCCGCGTCTTTCGGTGCGTTTGTCGCGCGGGCAAGATCTGGGGAGTGGCGTCACGGAGCGGGTGGTCTGGCATGTCGTAAAGGACTGCGCCAAAAGAGCGGCCTTTGACAATCTAGCCCCGCATGACCTCCGTCGGACCTGCGCCCGCCTGTGCCGCGATGCCGGCGGAGAGTTGGACCAGATCCAATTTCTGTTAGGCCACGTCTCCGTCCAGACGACCGAGCGGTATCTCGGCTGTCAGCAACGCCTCAAAAACGCGGTCAACGATCGAATTGGCATTGAGCCCAATAGTTGAGCATGCGCGGGTCGGGACGGCGCAGCCAAGTGGTGTCGTGTGGTTCGGCCTTCGGCACTTTATATCGGTCGGGATCCAGATGCGGCGATGCCGGAATTACTGGGCTTCTTCGATAACAAGCGAATTAATGACGAAATGTCTGGATCGGATCGCAAGCGCAATTCGTGCCTTGCCCCCGGTAGGACAGCAATTTGCGTCAGCGGAACGATACAAACCCGCCACGGCTGTCATCGTTTGTAGGTTCGGCCATACTCCCTTCCGAATCTCAAGCCCGACCGGGATTCGCCGCAGCAAACCCTGAAACCACTCGACAGCCTCGACGAGCTCCCATGCGCTCCCGTCCCGCAGGAAGTACTCACTCGCGTTGTCGTTTCCAGTCCCATCGATCGCGATGGGAAGGTAAAGCAATGTTCCAGCGGCAGCATCAATGATCTGAGGCCGGCTATAGCGGAGCGAACCGATCTCGCCATCAACACGTTCGAAGAGCAGGCTTGCGTTACCGCTTGACGCATCGCCCACAAAAATGGCCAGACCTCGCTCGCGATGGTAGCGCGCGTTGAACGAGTCGTCATTGCATTTGCCCGTGTCTGCGGCATAATTCGGAATGAGGCAATACAGCGCGTAGTAGTAGGTTTGTCCGTCAATCGAGGCGAACTCGCCGAACTCAGAAACGCGACAATTACGTAGATCACCCGGTTGGTCGCCGTGCTTCACCTGGGTAAATTCCAGACACTGATTGCGAAGAAGCGTCATTGGGAATTCGCGGCGGGCCACAATCACGGGGGTTGAGGGAGCACGCTGATTAATGGGCAGGCTCTGAGGGGTTGCCTGCCCCACGAGCACAGCGACGAGTATCACGAGCCGTCCGTTATCCATGTCTGCTTCTTCGGATCCTGCGTCCATCTGGTGCACTGCCGGCTGGAAAAAGCTTTACACGATTAGTCTAGCGCCACCCGCGTTGCACTGCGGTTGCTCCGGCTGAGCGTGCCACTTGGACGTATAACGCCATCGCGCTGATATGGCGCGGCTGGCGATAACGCAACCAGTCGTGTAGCCCGCCGGACGCGAGGCGCCCTCGCTGCGCTACCATTTATTGATTGAAGCTGCTCATTTTTTCCGACATCCATACCGATTGGAAGACGCTCGAAGGACTGCTCCGCGTGGAGGCGGACTACTATATCGCCGCCGGCGACCAGCTCACTTGGGCGCGCGGCGTCGAGCGCTGCGGCGAGATCCTCCAGACCCGCGGCGATAAGGTCTACGTCCTCCCCGGCAATCACGAATCGGCCGAGCAGGTGTCCACTATGTGCGCCCGCTACGGCCTCCACGAGTTCCACGAGCGCCATATTCAAGTTGGGAAATGGCACGTCGCCGGAATGGGCTATTCCAACCCGACGCCCTTCAACACCCCCGGCGAATACACCGAACCGCAGCTCGCCCAACGCCTGGAGCGCTTCGCCTCGCTCACTCCGCTGGTGCTGGTCTGCCACGCGCCGCCTTACGGAACCGCGCTCGACCAGATCCGCCAGGGGGTGCACGCCGGCTCGAGCGCGGTGGGCGATTTCATCCGGAAATACCAGCCCGCGTATTTCTTCTGCGGCCACATCCACGAGGCCGCCGGCGCCGCCATCGAGATCGGCGCCACACGCGCGTGGAACGTCGGAAAAGCCGGGTATTTGCTAGAATTGGATTGAAACTCCCATGACGTTAGAAGAATTGGAACGATCCTACCCGCCCCTCCGCGAACAGGCCCTCGCCGTGCGGAGGTATCTTTGACGCCCCCGCGCAGCGGCAGAAACTAGCGCAAACCCAGGAACAGATCTCCGCGCCCGACTTCTGGAACCAGCCCGAGAAAAGCCAGAAGGTGATGCAGTCGCGCAAGCGGTTGGAAGAAGCCATCGCCAGCGACGAACGCATCCGCGCCATGACGGACGATCTCGACACCCTGTTCGAGCTGGCGCGCGAAGGCGAAAACGTATCGGGCGATATCGAGCGCGACTTGAAGGCGTACGGGGAGTTGCTCGAGCGCCTGGAAACCGCCATGCTGCTTTCCGGCGAAAACGCCGCGCGCAGCGCCATCGTGACCATCCACCCCGGCGCCGGCGGCACCGAAAGCCAGGACTGGGCCGAGATGCTGCTGCGCATGTACCTGCGCTGGGCCGAGCGCGACGGCTTCCAGACCGTGATCACCGACCGGCTGGAAGGCGAAGGCGCGGGCATCAAATCGGTGACCTTCGAGCTCAACGGCGAGAATGCCTACGGCATGCTGCAATCCGAGATCGGCGTGCATCGCCTGGTGCGGATTTCCCCGTTCGACGCCAACGCGCGCCGCCATACCTCGTTCGCCTCGGTGTTCGTGTACCCGCAGGTGGACGACGAGATCAAAATCGATATCAAGCTGGACGACCTGCGCATCGACACCTTCCGCTCCTCCGGCGCCGGCGGGCAGCACGTCAACATGACCGATTCCGCCGTCCGCATCACCCACTTCCCCACCGGGATCGTGGTGCAGTGCCAGAACGAGCGCTCGCAGCACAAGAACCGCGAGACCGCCATGAAGCAGCTCAAGGCGCGCATGTTCGAGCGGGAACTGGAAAAGAAGCGCGAGGAAACCCGCAAGACCGAGGACTCCAAGCTGGACATCAACTTCGGCAGCCAGATCCGCAGCTATGTGCTGGCGCCCTACCGCATGATCAAGGACCACCGCACCAAGCTCGCCATCGGCGACGTGGACCGCGTGCTGGAAGGCGACCTCGAGCCGCTGATCCACGCCTACCTGGTCTGGCGCAAGACCGGCAAAGTGGCCGGCGGCGCCCAAGACGAGCTGCCCGAGTAATGCCCGCGGAGCCGGACATCGCGCATGCCGCGGCCCTGATCCGCGCCGGGCGCCTGGTCGCGTTCCCCACCGAGACGGTGTACGGCCTGGGCGCCAACGCGCTCGATGCCGCCGCGGTCGAGCGCATCTTCGCCGCCAAGGGACGGCCGCACTCGAGCCCGCTCATCGTGCACGTGGATTCCGTGGAAATGGCGCGCACGCTGGCGGGCGAGTGGCCGGATGCCGCTGGAATATTGGCGCGGCGCTACTGGCCCGGGCCTTTGACCCTGGTGCTGCCCAAGACCGCGCGCATCCCCGATATCGTGACCGCCGGCCTGCCCACCGTCGCCCTGCGCATGCCCGCGCACCCGCTGGCGCTGGCGCTGATTCGCGCGGCCGGGGTGCCACTCGCCGCCCCCAGCGCCAACCGCTTCACGCACCTTTCCCCCACCAGCGCGGAACAGGTGGCATCCTCGCTCGCCGATTACGTGCTCGATGGCGGCCCTTCCCGCGTGGGCATCGAGTCCACCGTCCTTTCGCTGGTGGACGCGCCCGTGCTGCTGCGCCCCGGCGTGATTCCGCTGCCCGAGATCGAAGCGCTCATTGGCCCGGTTGCCGCGGCGCCCGCGACGGAGGACCTGGCGGCCCCGCACGCATCTCCGGGCATGCATCCACGGCACTATCGTCCCGCCACGCCGCTGTTTCTGTTCGGCCCCGGCGAGGCGTGCCCCACCGGCCACGGGGCCTGCCTGCGCCTTGGCCTTGAGATGCCGCTTGACCCGCTGGCCTATGCCGCCGCTCTCTACGGCACGCTCCACCGTCTGGACGCGCAAGGCCTCGATTGGATCGCCGTCGAGCGCCCGCCCGAAACCCCCGAGTGGGCCGGCGTGCTCGACCGCCTCCGCCGCATGGTGGGGTAGGCCTCCCGGCCTGCCCACATGGCCCGAAGGGCCACCAAAAAGGGCCGCCAGAGGGGATGAAAACCCGCCGGGCAGGCCGGGAGGCCTACCCTACCGTCCGATCACCACGCCCACCGACCCGGGCCCGACCTCCAGCCTTTCGATGCGATGGCCCAACTCGAACGGCCGGCCCACCACCGCGTTCGGGTACAGGGCCAGCAGGATGTTCTGAATCAGGAAATCCAGCGTGCGGCCGTCGATCTCGATGGCCGATATCTCCACGCGCAGCACGTCCACCGTCGCCCGCCCGGCGGCGGAGCGGATGCGCACGGTGACCGCCACCGGGCGCTCGCCATTCAGCAGTTTCGACATCAGCCAGCCCGGCTGGTAACCCTGCGCGCGCCCCACCTTGCCGAAGTCCACCAGGGCGGTCCCCATGGCGATCCCCGGCGCTGTCACCTGGATGCGCGGGTTGCGCACTCCCGCCGGCGCCTCGTGTTCGGCGTAAGCGTTCAGTTCCCGAAGGCTTATATCGACTCGGGCGCCGGCTCGCAAGCGGTCGCTCTCGATCAGGTCGAACTTCTGTTTGGCCGAAAGATAGTCGCCAACAGCGGCTCCGAGCGCGGCGGCAAACAGCAGGGGGATAGCGCACACGACGCGATGTTTCACCTTTTCCTAGACGGCCCACCGGGGTAACCAGTTGCTTTTCCGGGGCATAGCACCCAAGGTGCTGTGGAAATGTCCCCAATCCGGGCCCCGGTATGCCGCACCCCTTGCCTTAGAATCAGCAACTTAGCTTTTGGCCGGGTCTCTTCGCGCAATTGGCCCGCGTGTTGCAAGTGTTTCGGAGCCTATTGTGCCTATTCAGATCCTGGTGGTCGCGATTTTGGGAGTCCTGGCAGCCGGCGCGGTCTGGCGCCTGGGACGCGCCTGGATCAAGTACCGCGGCGAGCGGGTGATCACCTGCCCCGATAATCGGCAACAGGCGGGCGTCCGGGTCGATGCCTGGCATGCCGCGGAAACCGCGCTGGGAAAGACCCCCGAGTTGCGGCTATCTTCCTGTTCGCGCTGGCCCGAAATGGCCGGATGCGGGCAGATGTGTCTCAGCCAGATTGAAGCCTCCCCCGAAGATTGCCTGGTCCGCAACATCCTCCTCAAGTGGTATGAAGGAAAAGCGTGCGCATGGTGCGGCCATCCCTTCGGCACCATCTCGCTCGCCGGCAGCAAGCCGGCTCTGCTGCGCCCCGATAACGTTTCCGTGGAGTGGAGCCGGGTACCTGCCGATAAGTTAGGTGAGACGCTTCTGGCCGCATTGCCCATTTGCTTTGCGTGCCACATGGCTAACACTATCGTTCGGGAACATCCGGAGCTTGTGGTGGAGCGGAAACGTGCGCTATAGTAAGATTTAACATTTACAGGTCCTTTTTGATGAAACCGTTGTTGTTGTGCCTCGCGCTGGCAGCTTGGCCGGCCGTCGGGGAACAACGGGGGGAATCAGTCGCCCCCATTGCTCTGTACACTCAATTCCAGCAGGATCCGCCGCCGGCGGTGCTGGCATCCCTCCAGGACGAAGTGGAGTCCATAATGTCTCCCATCGGCATGCACTTCGAGTGGCGATCCCTGTCCGCCTCCCGTGGGAACGAGGTTTCCGCCGAGCTTGCGGTAATCACCTTCAAGGGCCGGTGCGATACCGCCGGCATGGCGTCGCGCAGCATCAACCCGGGGGCGCTCGGCTGGACCCACGTCAGCGACGGCATTATCCTTCCCTTCAGCGATGTGGATTGCGATCGCATTCGCGGCTTCATCCAGAAGGAGCTGCTGACCTTGGACCATGTGGGACGCGTGGCCGCCTTCGGCCGCGCCATTGGCCGCGTCGTGGCCCATGAGCTCTACCACATCTTCGCCAATACGCAGCATCACGGGTCGGACGGCGTGGCCAAAGCCGCCTACACCGCCCAGGAGCTGGTCGCCGACGATTTCCAGTTTGAACAAAAGGAAACGCTCGCCCTGCGAGCGGGCAAGGTCCACTCCCTGGTGGAACACACCACCGGTACGCCGCCGCTATAATCCGTAGTGTGGAATCAGCGGAACTGGAACAGTATCGCCTGCAGTTTGACCGGATCCAGTCACAAGCAAAAGAACTGGCTGCCGGACTCGACGAAGCGCAATTCAATTGGCGTCCCGCTCCCGGCGCGTGGTCCATCGAGGAGTGCCTGGCGCACTTGACCATCGTCGGACAGTGGGAGCTTCAGGCCGTCGAGCGCGCCATCGAACGGGCGAAAACGCGCCGCCTCACCGGCGCCCCTCCGTTCCGCTATGGATGGCTCGACCGCTTCCTGGTGCGGGCCACCGAACCGCCCGTCCGCCACAAGCTGTCGTCCCCGCGCCGCTTCCGGCCCCTGCACGGCCAGCCCGTCACCGCCATTCTGCCCACGTTCCTGCACCTGCAAAGCCGGTTCCTGCTGCAACTGGAGAACGCCCGCGGCCTGGACCTGGCACGCGTCAAAGTGGACACTCCCATCTCGCGGTTCCTGCGGATGAGCCTCGGAATGATGTTCGCCCAGGTGGCTGCTCACGAGCGCCGGCACCTGGAACAGGCGCGAAGCGTGCGCTCGAGCCTCGGCCTGAAAGCTGAAAGCTGAAAGCTGGCAGCTATTCCCCCCGGAACCGCTCGTTCCGGTGCATCACAAACGCCACAAACCCGGCCAGAATCAGGAACGGCGGCGCGCCCAGGATCAAAATGCCGGCGTTCAGCACCCGCGCGCGCGCCGATTGCTGGGAGTGTGCCGTGCGGTAACACATCACGCACTGCGCCGCTGCCGGCAGCGTGAGCGCCGCATACAAGGCCGCCACCGGTAGCAGCCTTCTCATGCCGGCGGCCTCATCGCGGGAATGCGCACCGCGTCGCCCAAAAAGATCAGCATCAGGATGACGCAGAAGATCAACATCGGGAACAGCGTCAGGAACAGGCTGAGCCGCTCGAATTTCAGGTGCATGAAGTAGGCGATGATCAGCGCGGCCTTGATGATGGAAAGGCCCAGCAGCGCGGTCAGCATAATCATCGTGGGCACCTGCTCGTAGGCCAGCAGGACCTCCACGCCGGTCATCACCAGCAGCGCGATCCAGACCTTGGCGAAGGTCATGGTGGTGGGGCCGCCAATGTGTTCCACTGCTTCGGTGTGCACGCTCATGGGTTCGCTCCTCTAATGGATCCGGGCGGACATCAGGTAGACCAGCGGGAAGATGAACATCCACACCAGGTCGACGAAGTGCCAGTACAGGCCGCTCACTTCCACATCCTCGGCCTTGAACTTGCCGCGCAAGACCGCCTGGCAGACGATCGCCAGGTAAATGAGCCCGATCACGACGTGGGTCATGTGCAGGCCCGTCAGCGCGAAGAAGGTGCCGCCAAACAGGGGCACGCCCCACGGGTTCTCAAACGGCGTGACGTGCTCGTTGTTGATCAGGTTCAGCCATTCGTTCAGGTGGAGCACGACGAACGCGGCGCCTCCGCCCATGGTGGCCAGAATCCACGCTCCGGCCGCCTTGCGATTGCCGTGGTTCATGGAATGGACCGCCATCACCATGGTGAGACTGCTCGAAAGCAGGCAGAAAGTCATCACCGTGGAGAAGATGATGCTCGGCGAAAAATGGAAAGGCGTGGGCCAGTTCGGGTTGGAAACGCGGCTATACGTGTAGGCGAAAAGCAGCGCCGAGAACGTGAGCGAATCCGAAATAATGAACAGCCACATCCCGAACTTCTTCGAGTTGGTGGCGTACGGCGAACGCCCTCCCTCCCAAAGCGATGTAGCGGCGGCGCTGCTGACTTGGGACGACATCCCTTACCCCCACACGTAAAATAAAACCATCAGATACACCCAGAGCCCGTCCAGAAAATGCCAGAAGACGGCCGTAACGTCGATGGCCGTGCGCTTGGCCGGCCCCAGCCGCAAGCGCAGCGCCTGCACATCCACATACACCAGCGCCGCGACGCCGCCCAGCAAATGGAAGGCATGGGCCGCGGTCAACACGTAGAAGAACGAGCTCGACGGATTGCTGGCCACATAGACGCCGGCCGCGCTCAACTGGCGCCACGCCACCGCCTGGCCGATCAGAAACAGAATGCCCAGCCCGGTGGCGGCGGTCCACCACAGGTTGAACTTGCTGCGATCGCCCGCTTTCAAGGCGCGCCGCGAAAGGTCGAGCAGAAAGCTCGAGACCAGCAGCACCACCGTATTCACGAACAGGATGGGCGGCTTGGACATGCTGGCCCAGTCGTCGGACAGGCCGCGCCGCACCACGAACGCGCTCGTGAAGGCCGCGAATACCATGGTGCTGGCCGCCAGCAACACGAACAGCCCGGTGAACGACGCGCGCCGGTCCGCGCCGCGCCCGTCCGAGCCTCCGCCTCCCCCTCCCCACCCGTGGTCGATGGGCGGCGGGGGCGGCGGGCGGTGAATGGTGTCGTGCGTAAGCGAAGCAGGCATACTCATTTGGATGCGTCAGCCTTCGGAATGGACCGAAGCCGGATCGGTCTGCATGATGAAGTCCTCAGCCGCGCCCGGCACACTGTACTCGTAAGGGCCGTGGTGCACTACCGGGTGCACGCCGGCGAAGTTATCGTGCGGCGGCGGCGAGGGCACGGTCCATTCCAGCGACGTGGCGTGCCACGGGTTGATCGGCGCAGGCTTGCCCTTTCTCATGCTCCAGAACAGGTTCACCAGGAAAATGATCTGCGACGCGGCCGTGGCGTACGCCGCCCAGCTCATGAACTGGTGCACCGGGATCAGCTTGCCCAGGTACTCCACGTTGGTGAAATCGGCATAGCGCCGCGGATTGCCCGCGATCCCCAGAAAGTGCATGGGCGTGAAGATCGCATATACGCCGATAAACGTCAGGTAGAAGTGGATCTTGCCCAGCGGCTCGTTCATCATCCGCCCGAACATTTTGGGGAACCAGTAGAACGTGGCGGCGAACATCCCGAAAATGGCGGCGACGCCCATGATCATGTGGAAGTGGCCCACCACGAAGTAGGTGTCGTGAAAGTAGAGATCGAGCGCCGGCTGCCCCAGGAAAATGCCGCTTACGCCGCCGGTGACGAACAGGGAAACGAACCCCAGCGCGAACAGCATGGCGGTGTCGAAGTGGATCTTTCCGCCCCACAGCGTGCCGATCCAGTTAAACGTCTTGATGGCCGACGGCACCCCGATGGCCATGGTGAGCACCGAAAATGCCATGGCCGAGTACGGGTTCATGCCGCTCATGAACATGTGGTGGCCCCACACCAGAAAACCCAGGAACCCGATGCTCAGGATGGCGTACACCATGGCCTTGTATCCGAAAATGGGCTTGCGCGAGAAGGTGGAGAGCAGTTGCGAGGTGATGCCCATGCCCGGCAGGATGGCGATGTAGACCTCGGGATGGCCGAAGAACCAGAACAGGTGCTGCCACAGCAGCGGCGAGCCGCCCTTGTGACTCACCAGGATCTGGTCGTTGATCATCAGGCCGGCGGGCAGGAAAAAGCTGGTCCCCGCCATGCGGTCGAGCAGCAGCAGCACCCCCGCGGCAAGCAGCACCGCAAAACCGAGCAATGCCAGAATGGCCGTCACCAGCCAGGTCCAGCAGGTCAGCGGCATGCGCATCAGGGTCATGCCCTTGCACCGCAGATCCACCGTGGTGGCGATGAAATTGATGGCCCCCATCAGCGACGCTCCGCAGAAGATGGCGATGCTCACAAGCCACAGGTTCTGCCCCATCCCTTCGCCGGGACCGGTGATGCGCCCCGCGCCCGACAGCGGCGGGTAGGCCGTCCAGCCCGACAGCGGCGCGCCGCCCTGCACGAAGAACGCCGACACCATCACCACCAGCGCCAGAAACGTGGTCCAGAACGACATCATGTTCAGCACCGGGAACGCCATGTCCTCAGCGCCGATCTGTATGGGCAGGAAATAATTCCCGAAGCCGCTCTGCGGCACCGTGGTCAGCACGAAGAACACCATGATCGTGCCGTGCATGGTCATCAGCGAGAGATACAGCTCCGGGGTCATCACCCCGCCCGCCGCCGCCGTGGGCCACAGCTTCCCGAACCACGACACCGCCACGTTCGGGTTCACCATGTGGTAGCGCATCAACAGCGAGAGCGACATGCCCAGAAACACCGAGAACAGGCCCAGGAAATAATACTGGAGGCCGATCACCTTGTGATCCAGGCTGAAGATGTATTTCCGGATGAAGCCGTGCGGCGCGTGCTGCGCCGTATGGGCTGAAGGAGAGGACATATGGTTTACCTCGGGGAATTGGTCTCGCCTGCCATTACTTTTGGGCCTGTTGCTGCTTCCACTGTTCGAAATCGGCCACGCTCATCACTTGCATGGTGGTGCGCATCTGGAAATGGCCCAGACCGCACAACTCGGAGCAGGGGACCTCATAGATGCCGATCTGGTCGGCCTGGAAATGCAGCGGAATCTCCATGCCGGGCACGATGTCCTGCTTCATGCGGAGTTCCGGTACGAAAAAATTGTGGATCACGTCCCGCGAGTGCATGATCAGGTTGATCGGCTTGCCCACGGGAACCTTCAACGACGCGCTGACCAGGTCGTCCGCACCCGCGGGGTCCTTATCGTCGATGCCCATCGGGTTTCCGGCGGCATCGTTGACCAGGTGCAGATCGGTGCGCCCGAATTTGCCGTCGGGGACGGGATAGCGAAAACTCCAGGCGAACTGTTTGGCCATCACCTCGATGGGGATGGCGTCGGGCGGGGCTTCATCGAAATGCACCGCCGCCCAGATCTTCGTGCCCATGATCACCAGCCCGATGAACAGCAGCGCCGTGGCGCTGGTCCACAGCGTCTCGAGCCGGTTGTTCCCGTGGGAATAGTCCGCCCGCCGGCCATCGTTGCGGAAGCGCACGATGACATAACCCAGCGCGAATTGCGCCAGGAAGAAAATGATCCCGACCACGATCAGGGTGCGCATGAATTGCGCGTCATAAGCCAGCCCGTGCTGGCTGATCGGGGGCGGAAACCACCATGTTTTGGCTGCGAAAAAGTAGACGATAACAACCGTGAGTACCCAAACCACGGGCGCAAGCAACATCCCAGCTATCCTCCACGAACTACGACACCTTGAACGTAAAAAGAAATTAGCACACCCGATGAAGGAGGTGCAACTCGGAATCCGTTTCCGCGCGAGGATTTACGTTGGTTGCGCTAAAACCGAATTTGCGCCATGCCCCACGACCTCCGCCGGCGGCCGATCGCTCATTCCAAGAACGCCGCGAGGCGCGTCCGCAGGTCGTCGGGAATCTCCACGGCGGATCGCGACCGCAGATCCATCAGCACCAATACGACTCCGCCGCGCACCCGGAGAGCGCCATCGGGCCCGTGAAGCACGATCTCGAGGGCGATGGAACTGGCGCCGAGGCTGCGGACCCGAAGCGCGGCGGAGAGCACTTCCCCCATCACGCTCGGCGCCACAAAATCCACATCCAGATGGACTGTCGGCAGACTCCAGCCGCGCCCGGGCGCGTGCTCCGCAAACGGAAGCCGCTCTTCGCGGCACCAGTCCTCCACCAGGTTGTTGAACATCTCCAGGTACCGGGGATAGAAGACCATGCCGGCGGGATCGCAGTGGGCGAAGCGCACCAGCACCTCGGCGCGATACAGGCGCGCGCCTTGCGGGCTCACGCGGTCACCTGGTTCAGCGCTTCGGCGAGTTTGCTGCCGCTGTCGTCGCCGAGCGCCGCCTCGCGCAGTTGTTTCAGGCGCCCCGCCGCGTCATCCAGGCGGCGCAGGCGGGGGAGGGCTTCCATCAGGGCGTCGAAGTCGCGGTTGCCGCGAGAGTGCGTATCGCCATACCCCTTCATGAGCCGCGGACACTCCGCCACTTCCCGCGCCAGCGCATAGTCCTCGGCGGCGAGGGTCGCCACCAGGGCGAGCCACGCTTCGATTTTCCGGTCCTCCTTCTGGAAGCGCAGGGAGCGGCGCCGCCACCGGCGCAGGCCGGCCAGCGCATACAGCCGCAGAAACCCGCTCAGGGAGGTGGTCCGGAGCACTCTGCCGCGCCGCGTGCACCACTCGACCGGGCGCCTGGCCCAGCGGGTCGCAAGCAGCCAACGGCCGAGCGGGGCCGGAAGGATGTCCGTCAGTTCGCCGACGCGCGGGTAGACGAAGTCGTGGATGCACACCACCTGCGCGGGGCCCGCGCCCGCTTCGCGGCGGACCCGCTCGAAGCGCGCGCGGCGGGTCTTGAGGTCCGCGACGCGGATGGCATCCTCGTAGGACATCCACAGCGCAAGGTAGCGGCCGGTTTCGCCGAGCAGGGGGAATCGGCCGGCGCCATACCGGGCATCGGCATCGCGGATGGCGGCCAGCCGGTCCAGGTACCGGGCGGCGTAGCGCGAATCCTGATAGTCGGCCAGGCGCGCAATGCCGGCCAGGAGGATGGAGTGGCTGGCGGGCGGGAAATCGCGCTGGATGCGCGCTGCCAGGCCTATGGGGAGAGGGCCTGCTTGGCCCGCGTCGCCCGCTGCGGGGGTTTCCTCGGCGCTGCCCGCCGCCTGGTAGCCGCCGGCGAACGCGCGGAGGCTTGCGGCCACCCCTACGCCCCCATCGCGGACCGCTTGTTCGAACTGCTCGCGGGAGAATGGCAGCGCCTCCGAGGCCGCCAGCGCGCCAAACAGCGCGGCGCTGATGACGCTGCCCTCCTCACCGGCGATACGGTCGAAATCGCAACCCACGAACCGTCTCGCCGCTGCCCTTCCGGCCTCGAGGAGCGCTCCGGAATCCACGCGGCCGTCGCCCGCGGCGGTCTTCTCGGTCATCGAATAAACGCGGTGCGTGGAGGCGATCAGGGTGGTGCGATCCGGTGTCACCAAGCCGCGCTGGATGGCGCGTCCGGCCTCCATCAGCTCCGATGCCACGACGATGTCGAGTTCCCCGGGAACCGGCATCAGCGCCAGCACGGGCTCCTTGCCGGCGGCGCGCACGGCCGCTTCGGGAAACAGCTCGAGGTAGTAGATGGTGGAGCCGGTGCGCTGGGCGACGCCCGGCACCGACGTGGTCTGCGCACAGTAACCGGAACCCTCGGCGAGGCTGACGATCCAGTCCGCCAGCACGCCCCCACCCTCGCCGCCCATGGCCAGGATGGCGATGGTGATCGCTCTAGGCGCCATGGCCCGCCGCCGGCCCCTCCGCCAGAGGGCGTTCGCTGCGCCGCTGGAGGAACGCGATCAAGGAGTTCGCCACACGCGAGGTGAACCGATCCCACGCGCTCGGGTTGGAAATCACGTCGGCGCGGTAGAAGGACGGGCACAGCACCGCCGCGTGGGCCACCTCGCCGCACAGCCCGCAGCCAATGCAACTGTCGATCACCGCCGCCACCGGGTCCAGGCGCAGAGGATCGGGATTGGGCGCGATGGTCAGCGACGGGCAGCCGGAAAGGCGGATGCAGGAGTGGTCGCCGGTGCAGGTATCCGCATCCACGCCGAACCTCTGGCGCACCACGCGCTTGCCTTCGCCGCGCAGCTTGCGCTCGAGCGGTTCCACGCGGCGCTGCTTATTCAAGGCGCACTCGCTTTCGGCGACGATCACCTTGGGGCCTCGCTCGGGGCTGGTCAGCGCTGCTTTGAGCGCGTCGCGCATGGCCGCTACGTCGTAGGTGCGCGTAATGGTGCGCACCCACTTCACGCCCACGCCGCGCACCGCATCGGCGATGGCCAGGCGCGTCGTGCGCCGCGGATTGCCATTTTGCGAGGAGAGGATGTCCTGGCCTCCCGTGGCCGCGGTGTAGCCGTTATCCACCACCACCAGCACGCTGTCGCTCCGGTTGAAGACGGCATTGCCCACGCCGCTGGTGAGACCGTTATGCCAGAACCCGCCATCGCCCATGAAGGCGATCGCCCGTTTGCCGCCGGCGGGCGCGTGGAACGCGGCGGCGCCGGCCCAACCCAGGCCATAGCCCATGGTGGTGGCGCCGATATTGAAGGGCGGCAGAATGGAAAACAGGTGGCAGCCGATATCGCAACTCACGTGATGAGGGCCCAACTCGCGCTCCACCAGTTTCATGGCGGTGAAGATGGGCCGCTCCGGGCACCCGGTACAGAATGAGGGTGGGCGCGCATGGACCTGCGCATCGACGGCCGCCACCGCTTGCGGCTTGGCCGCCGGCGCGCGGGCCACCGAGGGGAGATGGGCGCGGTCCAGCAGGCGGGGAGCGTAGAGTTCCACAAATCCCAGGATGCCCTGGATAAGGACCGCGGCCGTGTATTCGCCGGCCATGGGCAGCAAATCCTTGCCGTGCACCCGGGTCGCGAGGCCGGCCTTGCGCAGGATGGCGTGCAAGTTCTGTTCGATGAAATCGGGCTGCCCCTCCTCGATCAGCAGCACGGCGCGTTTGCCGGCGCAAAAACGCTTGATCTCGTCATCCACCAGCGGATAGGTGACGTTGAGAATGTAGAGCGGGACTCTGCTGTTGCCGAAGGCGTCGGCGAGCGCAAGCAGTTCCAGCGAGCGCGCCGTGGCGTTGTACATCCCGCCCTGCAGGATGATGCCGAAATCCTGCGCCTCCGGGGCGCACCACTCGTTCAGCGCCCGCTCCGCGATGAATCGCTGGGCGCGCGGCCAGCGCTGCTCCACCTTCTCGCGCTCGTGCAGGTAGGTGGCGGGCGGCAGCACGATGCGGCTCGCGTCGCGTACCGGGTGCTCCCGGGCGTCGGCCAGCGTAAAGCGCGGGCGAACATTGTTCCGGGCGGTGAAGCGGCCGTGCACATGGCAGGCGCGGATGCGCAATTCCAGCATCACCGGGGTGTTGCTGGCTTCCGAAAGAGCGAAGCCCTGTTCCACCGCGCGCACCATCGACGGCAGGTTGGGGCGCGGGTCGAGCAGCCACATCTGCGACTTCATGGCGAAGGCGTGCGAGCGTTCCTGCATGATGCTGGAGCCTTCGCCGTAATCCTCGCCGACAACGATCAGCGCGCCGCCGGTGACGCCGCCCGAAGCGAGATTGGCCAGCGCGTCGGAGGCCACATTGGTGCCGACGGTGGATTTGAAGGTGGCCGCGCCGCGCAGCGGATAGTCGACCGAGGCGGCCAGCGTGGCGGCGGCGGTGGCCTCCGAGGCGCTGTGCTCGAAGTGTACACCCAGCTCCTGGAGGATGTCGTTGGCGTCGGTCAGCACGTCCATCAGGTGCGAAATCGGGGCGCCCTGATACCCGGCCACGTAGGCGACGCCGGCCTCCAGCAGCGCCTTGGTCACCGCCAGAATGCCCTCGCCGCGGAATACCGCGCCCTCGCCCAGCCGGAGCTTCTCGACTTCCCTCTTGAACGAGCGTTCCGCCATTGCCGTCCCCTACTTTATACCAGTGGGGTAGGCCTCCGGCCTGCCCAAGCGCGCGAAGCGCGCCTCCAACTGCGGGGGCAGGCCGGGAGGCCTACCCCACTGGAACAAAACGCCGCCATATTGCGTATGCTGTCAATCGGGATAGATTATGCGCGCAAAGCACCTTCTTCTAGCAGCCGCCCTGCTCCCCCTCCTGGCTTGCGACGTGGACCTGGGCGGCTTTGAGCGTTTCACGCGGGACTTTCACTACAGCTACCCGCTCAAATCCGACGGCCGTCTATCGGTCGAAACTTTCAACGGCTCGGTGGAGATTTCCGGGTGGGACCAGGAGACCGTGGACATCAGCGGCACGAAGTACGGCTCGTCGCAGGAGGCCGCCGATTCCCTGAAGGTCGACATCGATCACAGCGCCGATGCCGTCTCGCTCCGCGTGGCGCACCCCTCCGAGTGGCGCGGCAACCTGGGAGCGAAGTTGGTCGTCAAGGTCCCGCGCGCGGCCCATCTGGACCGCATCACGACATCGAACGGAGCGATCCGTACGGAGGACGGCAGCGGCCCGGCGCGGCTGCGGACCTCCAACGGCGCCATCCGCGTACTCGATCTGCGCGGCGGCCTCGACGCCCAGACCACCAACAGCGCCATCGAGCTGGCGGGTATCGAGGGCGATGTCACCGCGCACACTTCCAACGGCCACATCCGCACCGAACGGGTCAACGGGGCGCTCGACGCGACCACGACCAACGGCGGCGTGAACCTGCAGATCTCACGCGCCGACCGGCCGGTGCGCGTGGAGACTTCCAACAGCGGCGTGGACCTGGCCCTGCCGGCCGGCTATGCGCGCGACATCCGCGTGAGCACCTCCAACGGCGGGATCACCCTGCACGCGCCCCACGACATCAACGCGCGCCTGCTGGCGCGGACGTCGAACTCGTCGATTGCCTCCGATTTCGATGTGAAGGTGCAGGGCGAGCTGGGCAAGAACCGCATGGACGGCGTCATCGGCAGCGGCGGCCCGCTGATCGACCTGAGCACCTCGAACGGCCGCATCCGCCTGTTGCGGATGTGAGGAGGTTGACGGGAAACCTGTGCAGGAAAAGTGATGGAGTTTCGACTGTCGCGGCACGCGCGAGAAGAGACGATGCGCCGGCAAATTCCGGCCGCCTGGCTGGAGTCAACGCTTGAAAACCCGCAGCAGGTGGTTTCACTCGGCGACAAGAGGATACTCCAGTCGCGGTTTGAGGTCGAGGGTGGGAGAATATATCTCGTAAGGGCTGTGTTGGCCACCGACAAAGAACCGCCGGTCGTGGTGACCGTGTACCGCACTAGCAAGGTGGACAAGTACTGGAGGCCGGAATGAAGGTTCAATACGATCCCGAGGTCGATGTGCTCCGTTTTCTTCTGAGCGATGCCCCAGTGGAAGAGAGCGACGAGACGCGGCCCGGCGTGATCCTCGATTACCATAAGAGCGGCAATATCGTAGGCCTCGAAATCCTGGATGCCTCCAAACGCATGGGCAATCCCATGTCGGTCGAGTACGCGATAGCGCGGTAGTGCGCGGGCTAATTCCCCAGCGCGTCGCGGATGCGCTCGCTGAGCATGTCCACAAACCGCTCCGGCACGTAGCCGTTCATGCGGCTGACCACCTGGCCGCGCCGGTCGATCACGATGGTGGTGGGAATCGAGGTGATGGCCAGCGCGCGCGTCAGGCCGTCCTCGAAGTACACCTTGTCCGGCCACTTTTCCGCTTCCAGGAAAGGCTTCACCAGGCCGCGGTCCTCGTCGGTGTCAATGGAGAGGAACACCAGGTCGGCGCGATTCCGAAAGCGCTGCTTCACCTGCTGGTAGAGGGGATGCTGGGCGCGGCAGGGCACGCACCAGGTGGCCCACACGTCCAACACCAGGACCTTATCCTTGAGGCCGGCCATGTTCAGTTTTTCCCCGTCGAGGCCGCCGAGGGTGAATTCCATGGGGTTGGTGAGGAGCGCATTGGGGTCGCTCTGGCGCAGGCGCAACTCGCGCGCGCGCACCAGGGCGAGATCGCGGTCGTACGCTTCCAGGATGAGGTCGCCCAAGCCGGCCTCGGTGCCTTTCGCCCGGCGATAGAGTTCGCCCATGCGGGCGCGGTCGCGCGCGCGGTCGCGATCGGTGGTTTTCGGATCGGGGATGGCGAACGCATCGGCCAGCGCACGGGCCGCCTCCTCCGGTTTTCCGAGCCGCTCCAGCCAGCGCGCGATCTCCCGCGCGGCGTCGGCGTTGGGGTAGGTGTCGAAGGCGCGCCGCGCCAGCGCAAGCGCTTCCTCCAGGCGGCCCAGGTTGCCGCCGGCGCGCGCTTCCAAGCCGATCGCGCGGCTGAGCGAGCGGTCCGTCTGGTTCTGCCACTCGGCGGCGCTCATGCCGGCATGCGCGCCGTCCTTTTGCATTTGGCGCAGCAACTCGTCGCTCCGCCGCGCGTACGGGAGCGCGCGTTCGGCGGCGGCCTTGGAATCGCCCGCCAGCAGGGCGCGGGCCACCTGGTCGAGGATCTGCAGATCGTCCGGCTGACGCTCCAGCACGCGCTCGCCGAATCGGATGATGCGCTCGTCGTCCTGGGCCTCGATGGCGGCGCGCGCGGCGGATCGCTCGATATCCGGCCTGCCCGGCGAATGGGGATACTTTTCGAGGTGCTTTTCGAGGGCGCGCAGAAATTCGATGGGGCTCGATCCCGCTTCCGCGAGCGCGTTCTCCAGATCCTCTTTCTCCTTGGGCGAAAGCTCGGTCTTCGGGGTGGCTTTGGGCGGCTGGGCGGGACAGGGACCCGCGGCCAACGCCAGGGCCAGCAGCAGAAGCGGCTTCATGGCTGCGTCGGCTGCGTCTTGCGGATCGCTTCGGCAATCTCCGCCGCCCGCGCGCGCGCGGTGTGCATGAAGTTCTCGTTGCTCGCGATGCGGTCGAGCGTGGGCAGGTACTGGTCCAGCGCCACCAGGCGCTTGCGGTCCAGGGCCGATTCCAGCAGGATCAGCGCCTTCACCACGCCCAGCCGGTCGTATTTCGCCGCGCGCTCGAGCGCAATGCGGTGCTCGGCCGATTCGGCCATGCGCTCGAACCAATCCTGCAAAGCCTTCGCCGCGGCGTCTTCGGAGTAATTGAACTTGACCTCGCTCTTTTGCGCCCCATTCTCGTAGCGCAAGAGCTTGGTCCCCATGAAGGCCACCTTCACCGGCGATTCCAGCGGGCGCTTGAAATACTCCAGCTTCTCGGCCAGGCCGAACACCTCGCGCGTATCGCTTTCGTTGACGTGGAACTTGAGCGGCTGATCGTCGTCGGCCGCCTCGCGGTAATCGGCATCGCCGCTCGTTGCGAGCGTGACTTGCAGGTAGGCCGGGGTGCTTCCGGGGAAGGAGCGGGAATAGAACAGCCGTGGCCCATCGGCGGCCAAGAGCGCGCTGGCCAGGGGCAGAATCAGGAACCACTTCATACCGGTTCGGGCGATGCCAGCCTCCTGGCGGTAGCCTGGTGCGTGGCATGGCAGATGGCCACCGCCAGGGCGTCGCAGGCGTCTTCCGAGTCGATGGCTTCGGCCAGCCCCAGCAGCGACGTCACCATCGTCTGCACCTGGAACTTCTCCGCGCGTCCATATCCCACCACGCTGATTTTCACCTCCAGCGGAGAGTATTCCGCCAATTCCACCTTCGCTTCGGCAACCACCAGCAGGGCGATCCCCCGCACGTGCGCCAGCTTGAGCGCCGTCTTGGCGTTGGCCGAATGAAACACCCCCTCCACGGCGGCCGATTCGGGCCGATGCACCCGGATGAGCTCGCGCAGCCGGCCGGCGATCTCCAGCAGCCGCTTTTCAAACGGCGTCTTCGCGTTGGTGCGAATGACCCCCGCCGCGACCATGCGATGGTCCCGGCCGTCGCTTTCGATCACTCCGTAACCGGTACGTTGCGATCCGCAATCGATGCCCAGGACCCGCACGTTACTGTGCCATTGCCTCCAACTCCTTTTCGTCGATGTCGAAGTTGGAATACACGTTCTGCACGTCGTCGTGCTCTTCCAGCGCCTCGCTCAACCGGAGCATCGCGCTGGCGTGCTTGCCTTCCAGCTTGACCAGGTTCTTGGGGACCATGGCAATCGAGGCCTCGTCGTGGTTCACGTGGATGCCGCTGGTCTCCAGGGCTTTGAGCACGGCTTCGTGGGCTTCGGGAGGGGAAAGGATCTCCCATTGATCGCCCTGGTTGCGCAGATCGTCGGCCCCCGCGTCGAGCACGATGGCCATGAGCTGGTCCTCACCGGCCTTGTCGCTGGGCACGAAGATCTGGCTCTTGCGCTCGAACATCCAGGCGACGCTGCCCTGCTCGCCCATGTTCCCGCCGTTCTTGGAAAAGACATGGCGGATATCGCTGACCGTGCGATTGCGGTTATCGGTGGCCACATTCACCAGCACGGCTGCGCCGCCCGGCCCGTAGCCCTCGAACATGACTTCTTCGATCTGGCCGCCCTCCAGTTCGCCGGTGCCGCGCATGATCGCCTTCTTGATGTTGTCGGCGGGCATACTGGCGGCTTTGGCGGCCACGATGGCGGTGCGCAGGCGGGGGTTCATATCCGGGTCCCCGCCGTTGCGCGCGGCGATATTGATTTCCTTGATAATGCGCGTGAACGACTTTCCGCGCTTGGCGTCCAGAGCCGCCTTCTTGTGCTTAATGGTGGCCCATTTGGAATGGCCCGACATGTGAACCTCGCAGGTAGGCCCGCCCTCAGCGGCCGGGATGGCCAGTGTTTAATGAATGCAACGTATTTGAGGATAGCAGAATCGGGAATGGCGGTAAAGCCGCCGCCCGTGTGCCCGTGTGCCGCGAGTGAGAGCCGTGGGGCGGACCCCCAGGTCCGCGGTCAGGTCCGCGGCCGGCCCCCCCGGCCGGCCTTCGGCCGGAGGCCGGCGGCGCGGCCCGCTGCGGGCCAGGGCGCCCGCCCTACCCTCCCGCCGCGGGTCCATGGCCGGTCGCCGGTTTGGGCAACGGTGCGAATTGGAGCGCACTCGCGGCCGGCCGACGGCGGGTGAGCTACTCGATCCGCCGCATCCCGGTGCGCATCGCCATCGGCGGGAAGGAGCCGCGCGTCATCCCCGATCTGACGGCCCGCGCCGGCGTGGTGGTTGCCGGGCGGGACAAGGCGTTGATCCTGCCGCGGCAGGCCGTACGCGCACGTGGCGGTCGTTGCAGCCGCCGTTCTGAAGCCGCCGTGTGGCCGCGGCGTTGTATACTCGGCTGGAGGAGTTCAATCCCACGATGAGACGAATTGCGGTGTGCGCGTTGTTGCTGGCCGGGGTGCTGGCGGTCGGGTTCGGACAGACCGACAAGAAGAAGTTCATGACCCCCAATCCACAGAGTCCGCCGATGCAGACCTCCGTCACGATCAACGGCAAGGAGATCTGGATCGCGTATCACGCGCCTTCCGTGCGCGGGCGGAAGATATTCGGCGGGGCGGACGCACTACAGGCGGACGGCACGGTATGGCGCGCGGGCGCCGATCAGGCCACCTTCCTGCACACTCCCGTCGACCTCGATCTGAACGGTCTGCAGGTCCCGGCGGGCGAGTACACTCTGTTTATCGCGCTCGAAAAAGGGAAGTGGCAGCTTGCCGTCAACAAGCAGGCGGGGCAGTGGGGCACCGAGTACGACGCCAGCAAGGACCTGGGCCGGGCGGCTATGACCGTGAGCAAGCCGGCGGCGCCGGTGGAGCAGCTCAAGATCGCGCTTACCAGTGCGGGCGGGAACAAGGGCAAGCTCGCCATCGCCTGGGAAAACGTGGACGCCTCGGTTCCGTTCACGGTCAAATAGGACCGCCGCGGGGTCCACGTTTCGCACCTGGTTGCGCCCCTTCGGACCAAGTTGGTCGGAGAGTCTGTCGCGTGTCTCGCGATTTCAATAAGTTAGCGCGCCCCTTCGGACCAAGTTGGTCCGGAGCGGCTCACGCCCTGGTTTGCGCGGGCGTCCGTAGCGCTTCCAGGAAGGCCAGCCACTGGTCCATTCCCTCGCCGGTCTTGGCCGAGACCTGGATCACGCGCATCCCGGGACGGACCCTCTGAATGTTGGCCGCGGCCGCCGGCCAGTCGAATTCGACGGCCGCGGCAAGATCGGTTTTCGTGATCACGGCCACGTCCGCGCTGTTAAAGATGGTCGGGTACTTCAGGGGCTTGTCCTCGCCTTCGGTCACCGACAGCAACACCAGGCGCAGTTCCTCGCCCAGATCGTAGGACGACGGGCAAACCAGGTTGCCGACGTTTTCGAGGAACAGGAAATCCAGTTCGCGGAGGTTCCACGTCTCCACGGCGCCACGGACCATTTCGGCTTCCAGGTGGCACAGCGTGCCGGTAGTGATCTGGCTGACTTTGGCCCCGCTGCGCGCCAGGCGTAGCGCGTCGTTTTCCGTTGCCAGGTCTCCCACCAGCGCCGCCACGCGGTAGCGCGGCTGCAACAGGGTGAGCGTCTTTTCGAGGAAGGCGGTTTTCCCCGAACCGGGGCTCGAAACCAGGCTGACCACGGTGACGCCCGCTTCCCGGAAATTTTCTCGCAGGGCGCGAGCCACCACGTCGTTGCGCTTGAGCACATTGCGCCGCACTTCCACCAATCGCGGTTCATTCGCCATCTTCCATCTCCAGGGCTACCACTTCCAATTCCTTTCCTTGCACGACCTCCGCGGCCGGCGTATCGCACACGGGACAACAGAACCACTGTATCGAAGCCACCGGCTGGCGCGCCTGGCAGGTGGAACAGTAAACCACGACAGGCATCTCCTCGATGACCAGGCGCGCGCCGGCGAGCGTGGTGCCCTCGCGGGCCATCTCGAAGGCCGACACGAGCGCTTCGGCGACCACGCCGGAAAGCGGGCCGAGCTTGAGGTGGATGGCGCTGACCCGTCCGCTGTGGCGCTCCGCTTCCTCCTCCACGGTGTCTATCAGGCTTAGGGCTATGGAAAGTTCATGCATAGAGACGCTACCACCCAGGCGCGCAGGCGTACCGGTGGGGCGGGCAATCCTGCCCGCAGCCGCCTATCAGGCGGCTCTTTCGGGCGAGACGCGAATTTACGCGCCCGCGAGGCGCCGGCTGAAAGCCGGCGGCCGCCAGGATTGGCTGCCCCACACCTTCTGCGGCATTCCCAGACGATCTCCTCATACTTTGTCCAAGCGGCCGAAAGCGGCCAGCGCCGCCTGTCCCAGGCTGATGCCTCCGTCGTTGGGAGGCACGGCGCGATTGGTCCAAACCTGACAGGCGGCGCCGGCCAGCATAGATCCCAGTTCCGCCAGCAGCAATTCGTTTTGAAAGACGCCGCCCGACAGGACCACGGTGTGCAGCCCATGCTGGCGTCCCACCGCGCGCACGGCATCCGACAAGCCCTGCGCGATGGCTCGATGAAAGCGCCGGGCGATGGCCGATGGATCTTCGCCGCGAAGCCGGTCCTCGATCACCGCCTGGAGCAGCGGGCGGAAGTCCAGTTCGCCGCCCTCGAGCGGGAACGGATACGCGGCCGCGGAACCCTTATAGGCGCGCGCGAGATGCTCCAGCCACATGGCGGCCTGGCCTTCGAAGCTGATGGGGCGAATGAAGCCGGCGAGCGCGGCGGCCGTGTCGAACAGCCGTCCGGCGCTGGTGGTGGTGAACGTACGCACGCCTTTGCGGGCGAGCGCGAGCGCGTGCCGGTACCGCGCGGGAAATCGAAACGGCGCATCGGCGAAATCGGGCAGCCCGTCCATTTGCGCGAGAAATCCCGCGGCCGCCTGCACGGGGTAGCGCGCGGCCGCATCGCCGCCCGGGAGGGAGGCGCGGCGCAGGTGAACCACGCGCTCGAAACCTTCCGCCACGCTGCCCACGAATATTTCGCCGCCCCAGATGGTCCCGTCATCCCCGTAGCCGGTGCCATCGAAGCTGACGCCGACCACACGCTCATGCCAGGCTTCGCGTTCGGCGAGCACCGAAGCGAGATGAGCCCGATGGTGCTGCACCGCGCCATGGTCCGCGGCGGCCAGGCCCAGGGCGTGCGCCGTCGACGCATATTGCGGGTGGCAATCGTGGACCACCAGCAGGCGCTCCCAGGGGATGTCGTACATCGACGCCAGGTCGCGAATGGTTTCCGTGAAAGCCTGAAACGCCTCGTAATGCTCCAGGTCTCCGAGGTGCTGGCTGACGAAGGCCTGGCCCTCGACCACCAGGGTGACCGTGTTCTTCAGGTCGGCTCCCACGGCCAGAATGGGGCGCTCGATGGGCAAGCGCGCCACGGCGCCGG
>JADGNR010000153.1 GCA_017883415.1 Bryobacteraceae bacterium
GGAGACCCGATTCTTGCGTACTTTTTCGGTGATGGGATGGCCATTGTGCAAATGCCCCACGCCAGCCGTTTCAAGGACTTCTTTCCACCCACCAAACCGCTTACAGATCGTGGATGCCGATACACGCCCGGAGAGCGTGTCGAATACCCGCTTCGATAACGACTCACCGGACAAAGCGGCGGCGACACGCTGGATCTCGGTCAAGAGGGCTTCATCGGTATGTTCGTCCAGAAAATCCAGTTCAAAACGGCCCATCGACCCCGATTATCGAATGGATCGGGCGACGTTGACAACTTCGGGTCCAACGCCGATGCTTGTCAATGGAGAGGTTGTCAGGTATATCAGTGTCCTAAATAGGGTAGGCCGGCAGTTTCCTGGCACCCGGGAGTAGAATGAGTGTCGATGACGGGCAAGGTCAGCGTGGTAATCGAACAAGACGAGAACGGGTGTTATGCATGGTGCCCGGAATTGAAGGGGTGCCAATCGCAAGGAAAGACAGTCGAGGAGACTCTCGCGAATATTCGGGAGGCCATCGAACTCTTTCTGGAGACTCTGACTGATGAAGAGCGATCCGCGGCACTGAGCCAGGAGATCCTTACCACCGCGATCGAAGTCCATGCCTAAGGTGCCGCGCTTGACTGCGCCGGATGCCGAAGCCCTGCTCTTAATTAAAGGCCGGCTTCGTTTGGTTGCGGTCCATGGGTAGCCATCGGATTTATGCAAAGAGCGGGCGCAGGGTGGTGGTTCCGTTCCACGCTAGCGCAACGCTACACCCGAAAATCGTCAAGCAGGTCTTCGAAGCGATCGAAGTAACCTCCAGCCAGCGGATTCCCCCGGTGTAACGCCGACGGGCAGAGTTCCACTTGTCACTCAATGCCCCTTGGGCAGCATCTTCACAGTGCTGGGCAGCATGAACAGGTCGTCCTTGAGATCCTGATTGATCTCCACCGATTCCGAGTACAGCTCGAAGATCTTCTCCCCATTGCGCTCGCGGCGGATGTCGAGGGGCCACTGCGCGCCACCGCCCACGTCGCGGTACTTGGAGAAGAGCGACACCTCGGTGTCGAAATCCTTGTATTCCGGGTTGCGGCGCTTGAAAACCTGGCGGACGGGCAGTTTGGAACTGCGATCGAAATACACCGTCACCGTGACATTGGCGGCGTCGGTGATGTCCACAATCTCCACCGGCCGGTTTTGATAGATGTCCGAGCCCTGCGAGTAGAACGCCAGGCCGGGCTCGTCCAGCCGCTGGCGCAGGATATAGAAGATATTCCGCAGCATGGCGTCCTGGTAATTCGTGTAGCGCAGGTCGGGGAGCGGGCTGGCGCCGCGGAAGGTGATCTCCCAGGCGCCGTTCTCGGTGAACAGCAGCGCGCCCGAATCCTGTTTCTTTCCAAACGCGTCCCGCTCGCGCAGGGCGAGTTTGCCGGGGACCGGCGGCAGATAGCGCGTGTAGATGGTGGCCACCGACAGCCCCGCAAGCTCCTCGCGGTAGAAGGAATAGGCCCGCCCGGTTTCCACCCGGTCCGCCATGTGCAGGAAGGCCTTCCCGCCCAAGGCCTGCAAGGCCTCGTGGACCACGCGCTGGCCCCGCTCGGCGGCCGTTTCCGCGGCTGCGGCGGCCGCCGCCAGAGAGCAGCCCACCAGCAGAATCCCGACGCTCCGGTTCATGGCCGCCTCCCCAAATCCTGCGGTTTGAGGCCGGTGTTGATCTGGTAGTCGGTCACCTTCACCGTGGCGTACTTGCGCCCGCCCTGCGAGATGGTGATTTGGAACGGAACTTTGACCCCGCCCACCTCGCGAAAGTCGGCGTACTCTTCCTCGACGGAAACCGGCTGGCCCCCGCCGGCCACGGCTTCGTAAAGCAGTCTCCGCGGCAGGCCGGTGGCGGCATCGAATCCCAGCGCGGCGATCTGGCCCGCCGCGGCATCGCTGATTTCGACGGTCTCGTCGTCGAGGGCGTTCCGCTTGCGGCCGGGGATGCGGTCGCTGAGCAGGATCCGGAAGTAGAGCCGGAACAGGTCGCCCTGCATCTGCTTCAAGGGCGCGCCCACCAGCGCCCGGGAGCCTTGGGCGGAGGCGATCCAGCCGGTCTTGCCATCGGAAAACGCGGTGATCCGGCCGGCGTTGGATTCGCTTTCCTGGCGCAGCATTTCGGGTGCGATCCAGCGGTCGGTCCTCTTCAACTGGAGGCCGCCGGCCGAAACCTCGGTCTGGAAGTCCGCCACCTGGGTGGTATCCTTCACCGCCGCGAGGCGCTCCACGCCCCCGGCCGCCTGCTGCGCGCGCGCCAGCAGTTGTTGGCCCTTCTCCAGGGTGTCCGCGCCCTCCTTGGCCGCCTCCTGTTTGGGCGGCGGGGGGATCGTCAAGTCCACCGGGAGGACGGCGCTGCCCAAGGTATCGAGTTGCTGTCCAAAATCCGCCGGGTTGCCGACCGCCAGGGTGACGAAGGCGTCGGGATGCAGATGTTGCTTCGCCACCCGCAGCACGTCGGCCCGCGTGACCGCCGCCAGCGCCTTCTGGTATTGCTGCAGGAAGTCTTTGGGATACCCGAAGTACTCGTAGGACAGCATCCGCTGCAGCGTCTTGGCCCTGGTGTCGAAGGCGAATACCAGGCCGTTGAGCGCGCTTTCCTTGGCCGTTTTCAGCTCCTCCTCGGTCACCTCGCTGGTGCGGATTCGTTCCACCTCTTCACGAATCGCCTGGATGGTGGACACCGTGGAAAGCGACTTGGTGCTGCCCGCGATCTGGAATATGCCGGGGTGGTCGTAGTTTCCGCCCCAATCCGCGGAGATATCGTAGGCATCCCCCATTTTGGTGCGGACCCGCCGGAAGAGGCGGCTGTGAAACCCGCCGCCCAGAATGTCCGACAGGATGACCAGGGCGGGGTAGTCTTTGTCCCGGAACTCACCGCCCAGGTGGCCGATGGCGAAGAAGGTCTGGGTGACTTCCTTCTTCACCGCCAGGTACGTGCCTCGGGCGGCCGGGTCCACGACCGGGGGGAAGGGGGGCACGGGCGGCTGCTCCACGGTCCAATCGGCAAAGAGCTTCTCGATCGCGGCTTTCATGGCGACGGTATCGAAGTCGCCCCAAACGGCCAACAGGGTGTTTTTGGGAAAGAAGTAGCGCCGGTGGAAACTCTGCAGGTCGGCGCGGCTGATGCGGTCGACGGTGGCGTATTCTTCGTCCCAGCCGTACGGCGTGTTCCGGCCGTATACGATGTTGGTGAACTCGCGCCCCCGGATGCCCGAGGGGTTGTCGTTGCGGCGCGCGATACTGGAGCGGACCATCGTCTTCGCCAGCGTGATCTTCTCCGGGCGGAACTCGGGAGCGGTGAGCAAGTCCTTGAACAGCCCCAGCACTTCGGCGGCGTTCTCCTTCAAGGCGGTGAAAGAAACGGACCCGGAGGTCTCGCCGATGCCGCTCTCCACGCCGGCGGCGATGTTTTCCAGTTGCTCGTCGAACTGTTCGCCGGTCCGGTCGCGGGTGCCGCCGGTGCGCATGGCCATGCCGGTAATCGTCGCCAGGCCCACTTTATCGGGAGGGTCGAACAGGTTGCCCGTGCGCACCAGCGCCAGGCCGTTGACCACGGGCAGTTCGTGGTCCTCCAACAGGTAGAGCTTCATGCCGTTGGCGAGGGAGAAGGTTTCGACTTTGGGGATCGCGATCGCGCCCAGCGGAGGATAGCGCAGGTCCTTATAGGATGGCGCCGAGGCGGGCCGCGCCGCCGGCCGCTGCGGGGCCGGGGGCCTGGCGCCCGCCGGCGGCGGGTTCACCGGAGTCTGCGCCACGGCCAGGGCGGCGAGCGCCACCAGAAGCGCCAGACGCGTTTTCACTGGCGGCCTCCCCCGGCCGGCGCCGCCACCGGCGGCTGCGCGATATAGGCCACGGTGCGGTTCACCGCCACGAAATAGTGCTGCGCGATGCGCTGCACATCGGCGGCGGTCACCCGATCGTAGGCGGCAAGGTCGGTGAACAGCCTCCGCCAATCGCCAAATCCGACATAATACGTAGCCAGCAGCGACGCCAGCCCCGGATTGCTGGCCAACTGCCGGATTACCCCGGCGCGCAGTTTGGTCTTCACCCGCCGCAACGCGGCCTCGTCCACCCTGGTCGCCTGGAACCTCGCCAGCAGGTCGTCCAGCGCCTTCTGGTTTTCCTCCACGCCGTGGCCCATCGCCGGCGCCAGGAAGAACACAAACAGATTGGGGTAGCGCCCGTCGGGGTAGGTGGCGCCCGTCTGCGCCACCTGCGCAATGCGCTTTTCCTGCACCAGTTCCTTGTACAGCAGGCTGGTGCGGCCGCTGGAAAGAAGCAGCGAGACGATGTCGAATGCCGCGTCGTCTTTGTAGTACTGGTCGGGACGCTTGTATCCCACCACCAGCAGCGGCTGCGCGGCCAGGTTCACCACGGCCGTCTTCGGGCCCGGTTGCGGCGGCTCCTGGGTGTGGAGCAGCGGGGGGAGCGGCCGGGCGGGAAGCGGCCCGAAGTATCGCTCGGCCATGCGCCTGGCCTGGGCGGGGTTCACGTCGCCCGCAATGGCTATGGTCATATTGCCCGGCACATAGTACTTTTCGAAGAACCTTCTGGCCTCGGCGCGCCGCAGGTTGACGATATCGCTGGGCCAGCCGCCTCCGGGGTTGCGATACGGGTGGGCGGCGAAGGCCGTCGCCAGGAAATCCTCCAGCAGCCGGCCGTTGGGCCTCGATTCCACGCTCATGCGGTGCTCTTCCATCACCACATCGCGCTCCTTGTAGAACTCGCGGAACACCGGATGGAGGAAACGCTCCGACTCCATCAGGAACCATAGCTCGATGCGGTTGGAAGGCAGGCTGTAGAAGTACTCGGTGGAATCGAGCGAGGTGCGGGCGTTCATGTCCAGGCCGCCATTTTCCTCGATGATGCGCGTGTACTCGTTCGGCTCGACGAACGTCTGGGCCTGGTCGATGGCCATCTTCAAATCGGTTTCGAGCACTTCGGAGCGGTTCTGGTCGGCCTTGGGGCCGCGGTTTCGCTCGGCCTCCAGCCGGTCGTAGGCCTCGTCCACGGCATCGAGCGCCTTCCTTTCCGCCGGCCAGTCCCTGGTGCCGATGGTTTCGGTGCCTTTGAACGCCATATGCTCGAACATGTGCGCGATGCCGGTCTCGCCCGAGGGATCGTTCACCGAGCCCGCGTTCACATAGGTGTGAAAGGAGACCACGGGGGCCTCATGCCGCTCCACCAGAATGAAGTGTAAGCCGTTGGGCAGCGTAAACTCGGTGACTTTCTTTTCAAATTCCTTGAGATCCTGCGCCGGAAGCAACAGGGGCAGCAGGATGGTGCAAAGACGCCATGCTCTCACGATGTTCGCGACTCCTGTCCTCCTACGAGAATAGCAAGGGCCAGGAGTCCGGGCGTGCGCAGACCGCCCCGCCCCCGGCGGTACCCCGTCATCCGAGGTCGACTTAGGACTAAGAGTACCGTCCCGGTACCGGCATGACTGTCGCAATTGTAACGGGATTACCCATAATGAACTTGACGGTACCTATGGAAACCCGGACGGCCTGGACCGAGCGGCTGCGGGAGATGCACGGCATCTCGGGCGAACGGCGGAACGACCGGCGCTACGACCTGCAACTCCAATTGCGGTGGAAACTGATCCGCCGCCGTCGAATTCTCGAAAGCGGCATGGGCCACACCATCGATCTGTCGAGCGGCGGCATCTGCTTCGACCCCGGCCGTCGCCTGCCGGTAGGCTTGAACGTCGAGTTGTCGATCTGTTGGCCGGTGCTGCTGCACGAGGTCGCCCCTTTGCAACTGTTGGTCTCCGGACGCGTGGTGCGGTCCGACGACCACCGAACGGCTTTTCGCATGGTGCAGCACGAATTTCGGACCGCGGGAAGCTCACCCGACTCACATACTTCCTCGGGCCCGGTGCGTGTGCCTTCGCCCGTGGTCTGCCTGTCCGCCCGGTAGCAATTAGCTTTCAGCGTTCAGCTCTCAGCCTCGATCAGTTCCAGCTCTGTGCCAGCCGGCTTTAGCTGAAGGCTGAAAGCTGATCGCTGATCGCTTCCCTTCAGTGACTCAACACTCTCCCCGGCAGCGCGCTGGTCATCCTGCCTTCGTCGATCACCGGCACGCCGTTCACGAGCACGAAGCGCATGCCCTCGGAAAGCTGGTTGGGGCTGTCGAAGGTGGCCCGGTCGTGAATCGTCTCCGGGTCGAAGACCACCACGTCGGCCCACATGCCGGCCTTGAGCACGCCGCGGTCGCCCAACCGCATCCTCCCGGCGGCGAGCGCGGTGAACTTGCGGATGGCCTCCTCGATCGTGAGCGTCTTGTCTTCGCGCACGTACTTCCGCAGAATGCGCGGAAAGGTCCCGTAGGCGCGCGGGTGCGGATGCTCCTTGCCGAGCAGGCCCTCGGGCGAGGCGCCCTGAGAATCGTTGCACACGGAGACCCATGGCTGCCGCAGGGCCAGCGCCACATCCGGCTCGGACATCAGAAAGAAGGCCACGGAAGTGAACGCCTCGTCTTCAATCAGCAGGTCGAATACGGTGTCGATGGGGTCCTTATTCCACAGCGCGGCGATTTGGGCGATGGTCTTGCCCTGGAGCGGGACGAGCTTGGGATTCTGCACGGCGCCCACGATAAACGCTTCCGGCCCGGTCACCTGCTGCCATTCGTTGTTCCAGTCGCCGGAGGGCGTTTCCATCTCCTTGCGGATGCGCGCGCGCAGGGCCGGGTCCTTGAGCCGCTCGATGAGTTTGCGGTCGCCGCCGTCGTGCGCCCACGGCGGGATGATGGCCGAAAACGAGTTGAACGCGGCGGGGTAGGCATAGGTGTCGGCCGCCACATCCACGCCGGACTTCCGCGCCGCTTCGATGTGGGCCACGATCTCCGGCATGCGCCCCCAATTTGTTTTGCCCGCCGCCTTGAGGTGCCAGATCTCCACTGGTATCCCGGCCTCGCGCCCGATGCGGAAGGCCTCGTCGAGGGCCTTCAATATGCCGTTGCCCTCATCCCGTATGTGCGACGCGTAGGTTCCGCCGTACTTCGCCGCCTCGCGGGCCAGCGCGATGAGTTCTTCGGTGGTGGCATAAGGTGCGGGGGCGTATTGCAGCGAGGTGGAGAGGCCCACCGCGCCCTCGCGCATGGCCTCCCGCACCAGCGCCTTCATGCGCTCCAGCTCCGCCGGAGTGGGCGCGCGGTTGTCGTCTCCCAGCACCACGCGGCGCACCTGCGTCGCCCCCACGTAACTCGCCAGGTTGATGCCCATCCCCTGCTTGCGCAGGCGCGCGAAGTACTCGGCAAAAGTTCGCCAAGACGGTTGGATGCCGTAATGCTCGTAGGTGACATGGTCGGCTTTGACCACGGCGTCGTTGAGGGGCGCGATGGAGGCGCCTTCGCCGGTGATTTCCGTGGTGATGCCCTGGTAGATCTTCGACGGCAGGTGCGGATCCACCAGGATGGTGAGCTCCGATTGTCCGAGCATGTCGATGAAACCCGGCGCCACCACCATACCGCGCGCATCGATGGTGCGCCGCGCCGGGGCGTCCGCCAGGCGGCCGAGCGCCGCGATCCTGCCGCCGCGGATGGCCACATCCCCGGCATACCAGGGCGAGCCGGTCCCATCGACGATGCGCCCGTTGCGGATGACGATGTCATAGGGATTGGTGGCGGCGGCCGCGAAGAGGAGGAGGGAGAGCAGAAACGGCATAGGTGCCAGTATACCGGTGGGGTAGGCCTCCCGGCCTGCCCCCCGTGCCGAAGGCGCGTTCCGCGCGCCAGGCAGTCCTGGAGGCCTACCGAAGCGCATCCACGCCCACATGTCCATGCACACCACCTGGACCGTTCGGCGTCGCCGGGGGCCCACCTCCTTAGTAAAGAACGGCCTCACGGCATCCTCGGTCCGGTCGTCGCCGACCGTAAGTGTTCGACCACGGCCGGCCATGAATTTCTCAATCTACGGCGCTTTGGCTCACAGTCTTCGGAAAGGAGCCGAAAGAGGTGATATGATCTGTGTCATGTTCGGTGACACGGGTAAGAAGGTACGGCCCTGTCAGTATAGACTGTCAGTTACGCTCTCCGCCGTCACTGCCACCCTCCTCTTTCTTGGGATTGGCCTCTGCTTCGTCACACGTATCGGTATCGAAAACGACGAGGCCCTCTTTAGCATGGCGCTTTTCCAACCTTTTGGTGGCGCATACGTTCTCCGATTCGGACATTCACAATTTACGCTGATGCTCATGACTTACTTAGGTGGCCTGAAAGCGTTGATCTACCTCCCCATTTTCCAACTATTTGGCACAGGAGTCCTGACTTTGCGGGTGCCCATGGTAGTGGCTGGCGCGGCCAGCGTGTGGCTCTTTTTTCTGCTGCTTCGCAGGATAGCGGGGGAGCGTGCCGCCATCATCGGGTGTTGGTTGTTAACAGTAGACTCGGCCTATCTAATTACGATTTGCTTCGATTGGGGACCGGTGGCACTCCAACATCTGCTCCTACTGGGTGGGTGTCTTCTCTTGATACGGTTTTATCAGGAGCGCCGCCACATCTCCCTTTTCTGGGGGTGTTTTTTGCTGGGCCTCGGGCTGTGGGATAAAGCCTTGGCTCTCTGGATGCTATCTGGCATCGGGATTGCAGTGCTCGCGGTATTTCCCCGCGAGATCGCTTCTGTGGTAACGAAACGGCGGATTTTGCTTTCAGTTCTAGGACTGGCTTTAGGAGCGCTACCGCTTCTTATCTATAACCTTCAAAACCACTGGGTGACTTTCATTGGTAACTTCCAGCGCGATACATCTAACTTTTCCGGCAAGGCGCGTCTCCTAATGAATACAGCGTCCGGCGACGGTCTGTTTGGGATGTTTAACGAGGCATGGAATACGCCCACGCCACGGCAGGCCGCGGGACTAATGCAAGATCTTTCCGCCAGGATTTCGACTGATACCGGTCATCCCCGTCGGCATTTGTTGTTTTACGCCTTTCTTCTGGCGCTCCTGCTCGCGCCTCTGGCTCGGGGCCACGCTCTGCGGGCTATCGCAGTGGGAGCCATTGCGCTCCTGATCGCCTGGGTACTAATGGCAATCACAGCCGGCGCGGGAGGTAGTGTACACCATACCATTCTCCTGTGGCCGCTCCCTCACATGGTGATTGGTATCTCGTTCGCGGCTGCGTCGCGCAAGCTACGCCGTTTCGGTCTTCCCGTCCTATTAATAGTCGCCACCGCGGCGGTGGTGTCCGGCGCCCTCGTCACAAACGAGTATTACTATGCTGCGTTGCGCTATGGTGGCAGCCGAGGCTGGACTGACGGCATTGTTGCCCTTGCCGATGCCATGAAGCGCGTGCCGGCAGAGCGGATCTATTGTGTCGATTGGGGTATGCTGGACACATTGCGACTGCTTGACCACGGCACTTTGCCGCTTGTCATAGGACCTCTACCCAAACGCGATTTAGGCAGCAGCGATCGCGACGCTGTGGGTCGCCTGGTCGATGACTCCGGCGCTGTTTTCATCGCTCATACTAAGGCTTTCGAGGAATTTCCTGGAGTCAACCAGCGCTTTGCGGAACTTGCCGCGGAGTCAGGCCACGCGATGGAGGTGGTGACTCGTGTCTCGGACAGCTTTGGCATGCCAGCATACGAAGTATACCGATTCACAAAGGGCAGTATCCCTCTCGACCCAAAGTAGATAAGAGGCTGACAAATGATGCGGGATGGCAAGTAACGCTGGGGGCGGAGCGCTGAGACCCACTACCGTGCCTCGCGCCGTTCCAGCGCGATCGATAAACCTCGTTGAGTCCGCTTTCAAAAGCGGCGTCTATCCACTCGCGGAGGTGACTGCGAGCGGTGCCCGGCCGGTGAGTACCCGCGGGACGCGAAGTGTTCAACATCAAGCCGGCCCCGGCGCTTATCCGCCCCCGCGGCCTCCGCAATCAGCCGCGGCCCTCGGGAATCAAAGCAGCTTGCGAAACTGCTCCACCGTTAAGCCGGCGTCGCGCACGATGCCGCCCGTAAAGGCATTCACCGGATTGTGGCGCGGGATGGTCACGATCCGAACTCCGTCGGACATTACCACGTGTTTCCCCTGCCGGAGGATGTGAAACCCCGCCTTCTGTAACGCGCGGATCGCATGCAAGTGGGGAACGCCGGGAATGCCGCTCACAATGTATCTAAAGTGCGACCGTGACTTCGCGGATCTCGGCGTCCCGGTCAAGTTCAGAGGCGGCAGCAAGATATTCGCGAATCGCGTCCTGGATGTTCTCCAGGGACTCCTGCTCGGTTTCGCCCTGGGACCAGCATCCCGGCAATCCCGGACAGGATACGCTATATCCTTCGTCCGTGCGGCGGAGTGCAACCTTATATTTCATGCGGCTTCCGTCTCCAATATAGTCCCCCCGCCTGAATTGGGTTACCCTGAGCGCCATGGCGCCCCTCACCTTCACCGCCGCCGAGCGTGCGGTTTTCCGCAGCCTCGGCAGCCCCGAGAAGATCCAGCGATTTCTCGACGGGCTGGCTTACAACAAGGAGCCGTTCGGCCCCACCTGCCTGTCGCCGCGGCGGGCGCTACGCGAACGGACGGCGCACTGCATGGAGGGCGCCCTGTTCGGCGCCGCGGCGCTGCGCATGGCGGGCCATCCGCCGTTGCTGCTGGACCTCGAAGCCGTGCGCGACGACGACCACGTGCTGGCCCTCTTTCGGGTGCGCGGACATTGGGGCGCGGTGGCCAAATCCAACTACTCGGGCCTCCGCTATCGCGAGCCGGTCTACCGTACATTGCGCGAGCTGGTGATGTCCTACTTCGAGCACTACTACAATTTGCGGAAAGAGAAGACGCTGCGGAACTATTCCCGGCCGGTGAACCTGTCGCGCTTCGATTCCATGGGGTGGATGACCAGCGAGGAAGATGTCTGGGCCGTTCCCGAATACCTCTGCACCATTGCCCACCGGCCGGTACTACCGCCGCGCCTGGTCCCACGGCTCTGCCGCGTGGACGACCGGCTATTTGCCGCCGGTCTGGTCGGGCGGCTCGGGTAGCGCATTCCTCCGCGCTCGCCGCGCCTTCACCACCTCAATGATCGTGGGCAGCAGCGACACGAAGACGATCAGCAGGATCGCTTTATCGAAATTGCGTCTCACCAGGGGCACGCTGCCCAGTTCATACCCCAGCACGGTCATCAGAAATACCCATCCGATGCCGCCGCACACGCTGTAGGGCAGAAAACGCAGATACGGCATCTGCCCGACTCCCGCCACGAACGCGGCAAACGTGCGCACGATCGGCACGAAGCGCGCCAGCACGATGGTCTTGCCCCCGTAGCGGTCGTAGTACGCCTTCGTGCGGGCGATGTACTCCTGTTTGAAGAAGCGCGATTCCTTGCGGCTGAAGATGTGCGGCCCCGTCTTCCGGCCCAGCAGGAACCCGGTGGAATCGCCCAGCATGGCCGCCGACATCAGCACCACGTTCACCAGCACGAGATTCAGCCGGCCCGCGCCGGCCACCACGCCTACGGTGAACAGCAGCGAGTCTCCGGGGAGAAAGAGGCCGATCAGAAGGCCGGTTTCGGAGTACACCACCGCGAACAGGGCGGCGTACCCGAGCCAGCCGGAGAGCAGCGTGCTGAGCAATTGGATGAGCCGTTCCGGATTGGTTAGCGACCGGAGAAAATCCAGGAGGGAATGGAGCATCCCTCAGCCGCGGAAGTTCCCGATCAGCCGGTCGATCACCGCCTGGTGCGGCTTGACCACGCCCTGTTTGGTCAGCGCCTCCACCAGTCCGGTTTCGAACACCGCTTCCCGGTCGCGCGCCTTGCGGCCCTTGATTTCGTCGCGGATGGCGTCGTGTTGAACCGCCAGATCGGCCATATTCGGGGTAACATGCTGGACCACCTTGGCCACCGCGACTCCATCGGTCACGGAAATCGGGCCGATGATCGTGCCGTCGGGCCGCGTGAATCCTTCCATCAGATAATTGGCCGAGCCGAGGCCCTCCACGTCGCCCATACGCCCGACTTCGCCCGAAGTCTTGACCTCCAGGCCCATCGCCTTGGCCGCTTTTGCCAGATCGCCGCCATTGCCCTTGGCGGCATCCATCAACTCCTTGGCGTGCTGCTGCACGGCCGCCGACAGGCGGTTCTGGACGATGGTGTCGCTCACCTGGTTCTGCACCTCCTCGAAGGTGTAGGGACGCGCAGGAATCACATTCACCACCACCGCCAGCGCCACCTTGTTGCCCGGCGCCAGCGCGACCGGCTGGGATACCTC
>JADGNR010000450.1 GCA_017883415.1 Bryobacteraceae bacterium
CTCCACCCGCATCGGATCCGGCGGACGCGAAACGGCGAGTCCGGCCGGGCTGGCAGTCGACTCCGCCGGGAACATCTATATCATGGGGCAAACCGGGCCGGGTTTCCCATTGGTCAACCCCGTTGAGCCGGCCGGAAACGGCGGGTCCCAGCAGGTGCTCGTCGCCGAGCTTGACCCCTCGGGTACGAAGCTGTTGTTCTCCACCATCGTCGGTTCCCACGGGCTCAATACCGCGAATCCAGCCGGGCTGGCAGTCGACTCCGCCGGCGATATCTATGTTGCGGGCAATACGTTCGGCCCGGACCTGATCACCACCCCCGGCGCATTCCAGACCACCTCGAGCGACGGCGCCTGCTGCCAGAAAGGGAACGGCTTTGTCGCCAAGATCGCACCCTCCGCTGTGCCCACCCTCGATGCGGGCAGTCTCGCCAATGGCATGACGTATCTCGAAGGCGGGCTGGTGCCGGGATCCTGGGCGCAGGTGAAGGGCACCAACCTCAGCAGCACCACGCGCAACTGGGACGCATCCGATTTCACCGGCCTGGGCAACAACCTGCCCACCAACCTGAGCGGAACGCACGTGACGGTGAACAACCTCCCCGCGGCGGTCTATTACATCAGTCCGACACAGATCAACTTCCAGGTTCCCGCCGGAGTGACCGGAACCGCTACCGTGCAGGTGATTGCCAACAGTGTAGCGAGTAACACCGTGACCGCCACCGCCGCAACCAACTCGCCCGGCATCTTACCCATCATCGTGAACGGGACGAATTACGCCGGCGGAGTGTTCTTCCCCGATGGCAAGTTCGTAGGCGATCCGGGTATCGGCCCCGCGTTCCGCAATGCCAGGCCGGGGGACGTCATCCAGCTTTACGCCAGCGCATTGGTACCGATGCCCGCCGGCGTGTTGCCCGTCGTGCAGGCGGTCGGCGGCGTGACGGTCACCATCGGCACGGTCACGGTCCCCGCCGATGCCGCCGCGCTGGTGGCGGTGGGGCAATTTCAGATCAACTTCAAGGTGCCGTCGCTGCCGACCGGCGTGTACCCCATCTGGATTTCCGTCAACGGGGTTACCTCGCCGGCGAGTATCAATTCCGCGCCGCCCGGTCCGGTAGTGATTCCGATCCAGCAGTGAGCCGTCGGCGGACCGGCCACAATCCGGCGCACCGGCGCGCCGCATGCGTGAACCGGACGGCGGGCGCGCACCGACGCGCCCTCGCCCGCTCCCCGGAAGGTGCCGCGCCCTACCCTTTGTGCTTGATGCGCTTGGCCTTGGGGGCCTTGTGCATCTTGTACTTCGGGTTCTTCTTGATCTTCTTGGCTTTGCGCGGCTTGACGCGGTGAGACGCGGGCGGGGGAGCGGCGCCGGCAACGGCTGCCAACCCGAGGCTCAAGGCCAGCGCCAGCGCGAGGGCACGGAGTTTCATATGCCTATCTTATTGCGTAGCTTGGGCAAACCACAAGTACCACTTTAGAAAGCTGACCACGGTTATCAGGATGCAAAGCCAGGAGGCGGCGCGCCAGAGCCGCTCGCGGAGCGAGTCTCCCAGGCGCGGCTGCCCGGCCAGCCAGGCGACGCCGAATCCTCCGGCCAGCCCGCCAATATGCGCGGCGTTGTCCACGTGCAGGCCCGGCAGCAGGCCGATCACCAGGATCCAGACCACCCAGCGCACGTAGTGCCCGCGCACGGCGTCGCCCAGGGCGCTGCGGTGGCTCATGCCCATCGCGATCATGGCGCCGATCAGGCCCATCAGCCCGGCCGACGCGCCCACGGAGAGCGCGCTGCTCCACACCGAGCTCACGTAGAACCCGAACGTGCTGGCGATAAAATAGATCACCCACATGCGGCTGGCGCCGTAGATCTCCTCCACCTGCCAGCCCACGTCGAACAGCACGTAGCTGTTCATGAAGATGTGGAGCAGGCCGCCGTGCAGGAAGCCGGCGGTGACCAGGCGCCACCACTGGCCTTGGGCGATGAGCGGCGGGTACTTGGCGCCGAAGGCCAGCAGCGTGCGCCCGTCGATGTTCATGAAGCCTTCGCTATTGCCGCTCCGCATGCTGTAAATCGTGCTGGCGAGATAGAGCCCCACGTTCACCAGCAGGATGACGACGATGTTGAAGCGGCCGTGCGGGATCAGCCCGCCCAGGAGCGCGGCCGGGTTGCGCTGGTCGGCGGCGCGCGGTCCCACGGTCTCGTTGCAGTACGGGCAGACGCGGTCCTTGTTGGTGATGAATGCCCGGCAGTGCGGGCACATGCGGCGTTGATCCATCTGCCTTATGATACAACCTCGCTCTTTCCATGCCCGCGCGGCATGTTTTGATACAATCGAAGATCCCGCATGGTGAAAACGGAGCGCGAGCATCGCGAGGACATCGTCGAGATCGGGCGGCTGGTGTTTCAGAAGGGCTGGATCGCCTCCAACGACGGCAACATCACCGTCAAGCTGGACGCCGAGCGCATCCTGGCCACCCCTACGGGCGTGTGCAAGGGGATGATGCACGTCGACGATCTGATCGTGGTGGACCTCGAGGGCAAGAAGATTTCCGGACGCCACGAGCGGACCAGCGAGATCGCCATGCACCTGACCATTTACCAGATGCGCCCGGACATCAAATCGGTGGTGCACGCTCATCCGCCGGTGGCCACCGGGTTTGCCACCGCCGGCCGCTCGCTCAACCTGGCCTTGTTGCCGGAAGTGGTCATCGGCCTGGGCTGCGTGCCGCTGGCGGATTACGGGCTCCCCGGAACGCCGCAACTGACCGAGCCCATGCTGCCGCTGATTCCGAAATACGACGCCATATTGATGGCCAACCACGGCGCCGTCTGCTACGGCGAGGACGTTTACAAAGCCTACTTCCGCATGGAGACCATGGAGCACTTCGCGCGCATCGCGCTGGTGGCGGAATTGCTCGGCGGCCCCAAGGTGCTGCCCCGGCAGGAAGTGGATAAGCTGCTCGATTCGCGCACGCGCTACGGTGTCAAGGCGAGGGCGAGCGGCGAGCCGGGTTGTCCGGTGGCGGCCGAGGACCTGGGGCCGGGCGAAGACGGGTTTTACGTGACGCGCTCGGAGCTGATCGGACTGGTGGATGAGGCGCTGAAGGCGCGTGGGTTGGGTTAACGACGAAGGGGAGAGCACAAATGGGTGAAGCGCTGGGAATGATCGAAACGCGCGGGCTGGTGGCCATGATCGAGGCCTCCGACGCAATGGTGAAAGCCGCCAAGGTGAGCCTGGTGGGCTGGGAGAAGATCGGATCGGGCTATGTGACCGCCATGGTGCGCGGCGATGTGGCGGCGGTGCGCGCGGCCACCGACGCCGGCGCCGCCGCGGCGCGCCGGGTGGGCGAGCTCATCTCGGTGCACGTGATTCCGCGCCCGCACCAGAGCCTGGAAGACGTTCTGCCCATCGGCAAGACGCAGGCGCAGGGCGCCGGCAAATAGCCGGTGACAGGCCTCACATGATTCTGGCCCGCGTAGTGGGCACGGTCGTTGCCACACGGAAGGACCCTCGCCTGGAAGGCAAGAAGCTGCTCATCCTGAAGCCCGTCTCGCCCGATGGAAAAGACGAAGCCGGCTACGTGGTCTCGGTGGATACGGTGAGTGCGGGGTATCGCGAGCGCGTCATCGCCGTGGCCGGGAGTTCGGCGCGCATGGCCGAGGGATGCAAGGACACGCCCGTCGACAGCGCCATCGTGGGCATCGTCGACGAGGTCCACCTGGATTAGCGCATGTATCTGGGCCGCGTAGTAGGCTGCGTCTGGGCCACCGTCAAAGATCCGAGTCTCGAAGGGCAGCGCATGCTGGTGATCCAGCCGCTCACCCCGGATTTGCGGGACACCGGGAAGCGGCTCATTTGCCTCGACACTACCGGCGCCGGCGCCGGCGAGACCATCTATTGGGTCCGCGGCAAAGAGGCCAGCTTTCCGTTTCTTCCCAAAGAGCCCCCCGTGGATACCACCGTGGTGGGGATTGTGGATTCGGTTCACCTGCAATCGCCGGCGCCGCCTGCCGCTTCTCCGCCCGCGGCGGCGGGCCGCAAGTCTCCGCGCAAAGGCCGGTCATGCTGATTGCCCGCGTGGTGGGAGAACTGGTGGCCACGCAAAAGCACCCGAGTCACGAAGGCCGCAAGGTGCTGCTGGTGCAGCCGCTCAACCTGGACGGCAGCAATCGCGGCGACGCCGTGGTGGCCCTCGATGCGGTGGACGCCGGCGTGGGCGACCGGGTGCTGGTGGTCACCGAAGGATTCAGCGCCATGACCGCCGTCGGCCGCCCGCAATCACCGATCGACATGGCGGTGATAGGTTTTATCGATGAGATCGATCTCCTGCCCGGCGTATCCTGAGCGCCCGCGGCGCCAGATCATCACCCCTGCCAACACCAGGCCCAGCACCCACTTCACGGGCTCCACAATGGAGTACGCCTGGTAGATTACATGGAACTGTCTGTGCTCGCGGGAGGCCGCGTCGGGGAGGAAATCGATGCTGCGCCCCAGCCCGATCAGCTGTGGGGTCAGCAGAAACCGCTGGAACACGACAATGGCCAGCATCACCAGG
>JADGNR010000154.1 GCA_017883415.1 Bryobacteraceae bacterium
TTCCGCAGGAGCGCATCGATTCCGTGGCCAGTACCTATCTGGCGAAATACGAGCCGCTGCCCAACAGCAACAACCCTTCGGCCAACTACGTAGATCCCACACCCAACCTCAACCCCAGCGACAGTGCCTCGGCGCGCGTCGATCGTCAGTTCGGCAACCGCGGCGCCCTCACCGGGCGTTATACCCTGAACGAGGAAAGCAATCACCTGTCCGGCTCGTTCCCCGTCCTCCCCACCTCCGAACAGGTCCGCGCCCAGCAGGCTTCCATCGGCTACACCGCGGGCGCCCGCTCGTGGATCAACGAGGCGCGCCTCTCCTTCACCCGGCTGCGCATGTTCGACCTGCCGGACACCGCGTTCCACGTGAACGTGGCGCAGCAGCTCGGCCTGGCCGACCCGCCCACCGACCCGTTCAGCTTCGGGCTGCCGTTCTTCAACGTGTCCAACTACTCGCTGGTGGCCGACTCCCCCTCGCTCCCGCAGGTGCAGCGCGACAATCTCTGGCACCTCTCCGACGGCGTCTCGCTGGCGCGCGGCCGCCACATCCTCAAGTTCGGCGCCAGCCTGCTCCATTATCAGTTGAACTATCTGCAAAGCAACCTCACGCGCGGCCAGTACAATTACAACGGCGTATTCACCAGCGCCGATGGCTCGGGTGTCGGCTCGGGCGATCCCTTCGCCGATTTCCTGCTGGGCTTCCCGCAGGAAACCATCCGCACCAGGGGCTCGGGACAGGCCTATATGCGGCAGAACGTGTACGGCGCCTACGCGCAGGACGCCTGGCGCGTAACCACGCACCTCACGCTCAACCTCGGCCTGCGCTACGAATACACTGCGCCCTACACCGAGGCGCGCGACAATTTTCTCAACCTGGATTACTCCACCCTGCCGCAGCCGCCGCGCCTGGTGCGCGTCACGTCCGCCACCCAGCCCGACCGCAATGATTTCGCCCCGCGCGTGGCCCTGGCCTGGCAACTGCCGCAACTGCCGCACACGGGCGGCCTGACCGTCTTCCGCGCCGGTTATGGGATTTATTACAGCCCCGAAATCGCGGTCGAGAGCTACGACCTGGTTCTCAACGGCCTGCTTAATGTCGACAATGAAACGCCGGGCAACCGCACGCCCGTGCTGACCACGCGCAACGGATTCCCTTCCACCGCCACCACCGGGTTCCCCAGCTACTTCGGCGTCGATCCCCGCGCGCGCACGCCCTACGTGCAGCAATGGACCGCCAGTATGCAGCACGAACTTCCGGGCCGGACGCTGCTGGAGATCGCCTATATCGGCTCCAAGGGCGTCAAACTCGGCCGCTACCGCCAGTTCAACACGCCCGCGCACGTGGAGACGGGCGAGAATCTGCCGCCGCGGCCGGGCGACCTGCAATCGCTGCGCACGTTTCCCACGCTGGGCAAAATCGTCCAGCGCCAGCACATCGCCAATTCCTCCTACAATTCCCTCCAGGTGAAGGTGGAGAAGAGCATGTCCAGCCGCCTCTCGCTGGTGGCCAGCTTCGTGTGGTCGAAGTCGATCGACGACGCCGATAGCGTGATCCCCGGACTGTTCGACAGCGCCGGAGCGCAGGACGAACGCAACCTGCGCCTGGAGCGCGGCCTCTCGTTCGACAACCCGGGACGCCGCATCGCCGCCGGCTACGTGTGGCGCCTGCCGGAGGCGCGTTTCGCCGGACCGCTGCTGCGCCGTTGGTCGTTGAGCGGCACCGTGACGCTGCAGGATGGCACGCCCCTCAACCCGTTCTACTTCGGTTTGGATTTCGCCAACTCCGGCACGCCCAACCGGCCCAACATCGTTCCCGGGCAGAGCATCGCCCTGCCGCGCGGCCAGCGCACCGCCGACCACTTCTTCAATACCGCGGCCTTCAGCGCACCCGCGCCGTTCACGTTCGGCAATGCCGGCCGGGACATCATTCCGGGCCCCGGCAACAACATCTTCGATTTCGCGCTGCATCGCCAGTTCCGGGTGCGCGAGGGACAGAGCATCCAGTTCCGCGCCGAGAGCTTCAACGCCTTCAACCATCCCAACTGGGGCATCCCGGGACCGAACCCGGATTTCGGCCCATTCTTCGGGAAAGCGTTCACTTCGGGCGACCCCCGGCGCATGCAGTTCGCGCTGCGGTACGATTTTTAGGTTGCCCCACCAGGCGAACATCTTCACGAAATGCCACTTCATCGCCGACCGGCAGCAGGACCTGAGAAGAATTCGCCGATCACAGGCGGCACAGCCTGCGCCACCCAGACAAAGCCTGTGTGTGCAGTGGTGGGGCAGGCGGTTCCGCCTGCCAAGCCCGTTAACGGGCGATTTTTTCTCGCGTTCGCCCGGCCCGCCCCGCGCTCGAAACGGACGGGAGGGGCAGGCGCGGCCGGAATCTCTCGGCGCCTTCGCGTCTCGGCGGTGAGACATCGGTTTGTCGTTGGCCGGAAGGTGCGCTAGGTTGCCCAATCCCTGGCCGAACTCGCCGCGGCTGCCCGGCTTTGCGCGCGCGGTCCTGGCCGCGCTCGATCTGCGCGATCCGCGGCGGGACGCGCTCAGCCGCCTTAGCGAGGGGGAGTGGCGCGCGGCCCTCGATTACTGCGACCGTTCGCGCCTCACGCTCGCCCTGCGCCATGCCGCCCGCGACGCCATGCCGCCCTGGGTGCGCGAGCGCACCGACCAAAACGCCGCCGCCAACCTGCTGCGCCTCGCCGCGCTCGAAGCGAAATACCGCGAGGTGGCCGGCTGGCTGCAAGCGGCCGGCGTCGAATTCGTGGCCCTCAAGGGCATCACCCACGGCGCGCTGTTCGGCGTCGGGCGCGAGATCCGCATGCAATACGACATCGATCTCTTCTGCCCGCGGGAAAGCGTGCGTGGGGCCAACGCCGCCCTGCTCGAGCGCGGCTATCGACCCATGGAGGGCATGGAATCGGTTCCTACCGACCATCTGCCGGCGCTGGTGCCGAAGAACGCCTGGGCGTGGCGCGGCGATTTTTTCGATCGCGATATTCCCACGCCGGTCGAGATCCATTTCCGCTTCTGGAACGAGGACCTGGAGCGCCTGCCGGCCCCCGGTACGGAGGAGTTCTGGGGGCGCCGCACCACGCGTCCGGCGGCCGCGATCGAACTCCCCGTCCTCTCGCCGGCGGACGCCCTGGCCTTCGCCGCCCTGCACCTGCTGAAGCACGTGCTGCGCCGCAGCGCCCATCCGTTTCACGTGTACGAATTGGCCTGCCTGCTGGAATCCCGGGCCGCCGATGCCGCGTTCTGGGGCGAGTGGCGGACCCTGCACGCGCCCGGGCTCCGCCGCCTCGAGGCCGTCTCCTTTCAGTTGGCCACGGCATGGTTTTCCTGCGGCCTGGCGCCCATCGCCCGCGAGGAAATCGAGGCCTTGCCCGCCGCTACCGGCGCCTGGTTCGCGGAATTCGCCGCGTCTCCCGCCGGCCAACTTTTTCATTCCAGCAAAGACGAATTGTGGCTCCACCTGAGCCTGCTCGATTCGCGCCGCGACCGATGGCGTGTGGCGCAGCGCAGGCTGCTGCCCGCGAGCCTGCCGCCTTCCATGGCGGGCTACACTCCGGCCGGCGACACGGCGTACCGCCGCCACGCGCGCTATCTGGCGCACGTAGCCCAAAGGCTCCGGCACCACGCGCTCGCGCTGCCGCTGACCGCGCTGTCGGGCGCGCGCTGGTGGTGGCGCGTCAACAGTCTGGGCCGGCAATTCTGGATTTTTCTCGCCGCCGCCATCCCGTTCAACTTCGCCTTGTTCCCCTTTGCCCTGCTCTACAATCTTTTCCTGATGGATCTCGGCTTCCACGAAGATTCCCTGGGGATGGTCAACGGCGCCGTAAGGGCCGGCAGCGTAGTGGGCACGCTGCCCGCCGCCTGGCTGGCGCACCGCCTCGGATTGCGCAACATGTTCCTGGCTACCATCGCCGGAACGGCCATCGACATGGCGCTGCGCACGCTGGCCGGGACCATGGTCCCGCTGACCGCGCTGGCCTTCGCCGGCGGCGTGATCTTTTCCATGTGGGCCGTCATCATGGCGCCGCTCATCGCCGGCGCCGTGGAAGAGCGGCGCCGCCCGGCCGCCTTCAGCATTTTTTTCGCCGCCATGTTCGCCACCGGTATCGCGGGAAACTGGATCGGCGGACGCCTCCCGCTCTGGCTCCACGGCAAGCAGGGAGCACTGCTGCTCTCGGCTGCGCTGGCGGCGTCGGCCTTCCTCCCCGCCCTGCGCCTCAGGCCGGCGCTGCCCGCGCCCGCGGGAACGAGGATTTATCCGCGCAGCCGGTTCCTGTGGCGGTTCCTCGCTCCATTCGCCGTGTGGCACCTGGCGACCGGGTCGTTCAACCCGTTCAACAACGTTTATTTTTCCCGGCTCCGTTTTCCCGTGGAGCGGATCGGGAGCCTCTTTTCCGCGACCCAGGTGACGCAGGTGGTGACGGTCCTGCTGGCGCCGGCGATTTTCCGGCGGGCCGGGATGGTCGCCGGCATCGGGGCCATGATGGCGGCCACCGCGCTCTCGCTCGGCGGCCTGGCCGCGCAGCCCACGGCCAATGCCGCGGCCCTGGCCTACATCGCGTACATGTCGTTTCAGTGGATGAGCGAGCCCGGCCTGAACGCCCTGCTCATGAATCACGTCGAGGAACGCGAACGCAGCGGGGCATCCGCGCTCACCTACCTGGTGGCCTTCGCGGCGCAGGCATTGGCGGCGGTGGGCGCGGGCGCCCTGCTGGCACGGCTCGGCTACGGCGTGGTGCTGGCCGGCGCCGCCGCGCTGGCGGGCCTGGCGGCGGCGCTGTTTCAGGTGCTGGTGCCGGCGAAGAAAACGGCATGACGCCACGGTCGCCGGCGGTTCAGATCGCACTCGTGGCGGGCACCGCCGTGGCCCTTCGCCTCTGGTTGATTCTGGCATTTCCCATCCTGTTCGGCGGCGACAGCATGGTCCGGATCCTCAATCGCGACCGTGTTCTGCTGGCGCACCAGTTGCCGTTATTGCAGCTCCTCCTTTATTTGCTGACCAGGATCTCCACCGATCTTTTCTTCATCCGGCTCTTCATGACGGCCATCGGGGCACTCGCCGCCATTGGCTTTTACCTGCTGGCCGCGGATTTTGTCGACCGGCCGGCAGCGTTTTGGGCGGCGCTTTTGTTTGCGACGAACCCGTACATCGCCCCGATATCGACCACTCCGTACCAGGAGATTCTCATGCTGGCCGGGCTGATGTTCGCCTGGCACTTCTTCTTCGCCGAAGACTGGCTTCTATCGGGCATCTGTCTGGGCCTGGCCTGTCTCACCCGCTTCGAGGCCTGGGCGGCTTGCCCGGTGCTGGCCTTCGCCTATGCGCGGCGCGAGCGGTTTAAGCCCGGCCCGCTGCTCAAGGCGGCGATCGTGTTTGGGTGGGCGCCGCTGGCGTGGATCGTATTTCGACGCGGCCTGGCGCAGGAAGGCGCCTACGTGCTCGATCGTTCGTTCACCGTCTGGCGGCTGGAACGGTTGGCGTACATTGGCTGGATTACCGCCACGAATACCGCGATTCCCACGCTTCTGCTGGCGGCGGCTGGCGCGGCCGCGATCGTGGCGCGAGGGGCCTGGCGCGACCGGCGTCTCTGGATCATCGGCGCTTTTCTGGCGCTCTTCTCCGTGGCTTTGCTGTTCTCCGCGCACGGGCTCATGTCCGACCCGGCCACGCGAGTCACCTCGCGCGAGGCGCATATCCCGATCATGGCGGTGACCCTGCTGGCGGCATTCGCCTTTCCGCGCTACCGGCGCGCCTCGCTGGCGCTCGGGGTTCTGGGCGTGCTGCTGGGCATCTATGGATCGTTCCACTGGATCGCGCATGAGACCTCGCGCCCGGAAATACGGCTCGGCTACGAGTTGGCGCGATACCTCGACAGCCACGTACGCCCGGAGGAATGTGTGCTGGTGTTGGCCAACCGCACCCTTGTGTCCGCGTCTCTGCGGATGTACCTGGACAAGGCGCGCGAGACCGGCGGCGAGGCGGGGCTGCGCGCGGCCATCGCCATCGCGAGCGCGAACCTGGCGCCGGTCGATTACCAGCGCACGCTGGTTCACTCCCGCCTGGGCCCGGACCGGCTCAAGCCCTATCCGGAATCGCCGGGCGGCCTTTCGGCGGCGGGCGGGGTTGGGTGCGGTGGGGCCCAAACCGCAAACTGGATTGCGGTATGGAACGATTTTGTGCCGGCGGACGACCGTTCCACGGAGTGGGCGCGCCTCGCGGTTTCGCATCCGGCGGCCGTTCTCCGCTGGGGCGATCGCTCGGTAGCCGTCTATCGCTTCGCCGATGCGGAGCCGCGACCGTGAAGGAGATATAATCGCGCCAATGACCCCCGGAACGTCCTCCACCGGCCCTCCTCCCGCACCGCTGCACTACCGGATATCCGATCCTGGCTCGCATCCATCCGAACCGGGTGTGAACGGATGGGGGGATACTCAAGGTATGGATGTCATCAACTGGGATCCGATACCCGCTTCCGACGCTTCCACTCTGGCGTATCTGGCCGAGTTTCCCGACGTCGAAGCCGAAGATATCGGACGGCTGCTATCCCCGCTGAGTCCCGACGCCAAGGAGATCGCGAAGGCTTTGTTGGCGGATGCCCCGCTCACTGCCGAAGCCAAGCTGGTGGCGCACAGAGTGCTGGGCGACCCGTCCACGGTCAGCGTGGAAGCCAAGCAAAGCGCCGCGAGCCTGAAGCAATGGGCCGTTAGAACAAGCGCGCGCCGGTAACCGCATTCACTTCGCCCCGCGGATGGGCGTGAGCCAGGTCCGCCGATCGCCGTCGCGATGAAGCCGATGCGCCAAGCGCTCTTTCTACTGGTGGCCGTGCTCCCTCCGCTGGCCGCCCAGCAGCAGCGTACCGGCTCGGCCACCGCCGATGTCCAGGTCGAGACGCTGGTCCTCCAGAAAACCTGCTCGGAGGCCTGGGCCGGCGCCATCGCGCGCGTGACCGCGAACGCCGCCCTCTATCGCGCTACGCGTGTGAAATACTACGTGGTCCGCAAAGGGCGCGCCGCGCTTCCCGGCACTGCCGCGCGCTTTCGGGCGGCCGGGCCGCGCTCGTTTACCAGGTCCAGTTCGTGCGCGTCGCCGGCCTCGAGCGCTACTACGTCAAAGGCCAGTGGTCCGTGCGCGGCGATTCCAGGGCCAGCGAGTTCCTCCGCATGCCCGAGTTCCAAAGCTACCGGCTCTCGCTCGAATCGCTGCCGCTCACCGGCGAGGGGTTGGAGAGCGCCGGCCGCGGCCTCTGGCACTATACTCCCCGCGGTCCCGAAACGAGCGGCGTCGAATACAGCTACGGCTGCTGACTCCGCGCTTCCCGCGCGACGCGTTCCAGCGCGTCCAGCACCTCGCGCTGGTAGCGCTCCAGGGTGAAATGGCGGCTCCAGGTTTCGCGCGCCGCCTGCGAGACGGCGTGCAAGCGCGCGCGGCCGCCGGAGAGCAGTTCGATGGCAAGCTGCGCCATCTCCCCGGCCGAATCCGCCAGCCAGCCGGTGCGGCCGTGTTCCAGCACTTCCGGGATGCCGCCGGAGCGGAACGCGATTACCGGCAGGCCGGCGGCGAACGCCTCCAGGATCACGCGCGTGGTGGCCTCGTGGGAGGCCGACGGCACCAGCAGCAGGTCGAGCGAGGCCATGGCGGCGTACACGTCTTCCACCCAACCGGCGAACTCCACCGGCAGCCCGGCGGCGGCGGCATGCACTTCCCGGTCGTAGCGCGCCGCCCGCGCGTCGGCGAACAGGGCCGCGCCGTAGATCGAGAAGGCGCACCCGGGAAGCGCGCGGTGGACGATGGCACTCGCGGCCAGGAAATCGAGCTGCCCTTTTTCCGGCGCGATGCGCCCGATGCAGCCGATCCTCGGCCCGGCGCCGGACGGCCGGGGCGGCATGGCGACGGGGCCCGCCACGCCGTTGAAGATCACCTGCAAGCTGCCGGGCGCCACGAACGCCCGCCACGGCTCGGCCACAAACTGGCACTGTGCGATGACCTGCGCGTCGAGCCGGCCGAGCGAGAGTCCCGCCATCTTACGCACCAGGCCGGGAAACAGATAGCTGTGCGAATGGAAAACCGCGGGCGCGCGCACACGGGCCAGCGCGGCGGCGGGAAGCAGGCGCGGGCCGTTGAGATATATCAGGCCGGCATTCGTCCGCTCCGCCAGGACGCGGATCTGCCGCGCCAGGCGCGGTGTTCCGGCCACGAACCGGCCCACGTCGGAGAGCGATTTCCGGCCCGAGGAGTAGGGACCGCACGAAATCCGCGCGGCAGCGAACCCCAGGTCGCGTACGCGGGCGAACAGCTCGCCGTCGGCGGGCAATCCGGCGAGCGCGCTCCAGCCGCGTTCGCGGATCGCGGGGAGGAGATCCAAAAGGCCCTGCTGCGCTCCGCCCGGATCGCTGAACTGATCGAGCAGCAGGATTCTCATGCGCGCACGGCGACGGCCAGCGCCCACAGGTAGAGGGGCAGGACGCGCCAGTAGGTGAGCAGGTCGCCGGAGAGCATCTGCACCACTTCGCCGGCCCAGAAACAGAGCACCCAGGCGCCGAAGAATGCCGTGCGCGAATCGGCCGAGCGGGCGGCGCGCGAGGCGGCGCGCAGGATCGCGACGTTCACCCAGACCAGCGCGGCCAGGCCGGCGATGCCGGTTTCCACCAGCAGGCTGAGATACATGTTGTCGGCCACCACCGGGCCGCCGAGATAATCGCTATAGGGCAGCGTCTTGTAGCCGATCCCGACCAGCGCCTGCCCCGGGTTCGCGGCGATCCAATCCACCAGCGTGCGCCAACTGGCCACGCGTCCGGAGAGGACGCCCTCGGTGGCGGAGAAAAGGTATTCCGTGGTGGAGGTGAGCCGCAGCCAGTACATTTCCGCGAACGACGGGAACACCTTCCAAACCGTCAGCGCGCCGAGGGCGGCGGCCACCCCCAGAACGGCCGCGGCCCGGCCCAGCCGGATCCGATGGCGGTTGAGGAAGACGAGCACGGCGCAGGCCACCAGCAGGTTGAGGAGCGAGGCGCGCGAATAGGAGAGCACCAGCGCGGCAAAGAAGACGGCGCCGCCGGCCGCCAGCGCCTTGCGCGAGAGCGGACGCTCGGCGGGCGGCCGCGAAAACGCCACGGCGATCATCACCAGGAAGAACGCGCAGAAATTCCCGAGCGTGCTGGCCTCGTAGAAGACGCCCTGGGCGCGGCGGTAGACGCCGGAGGCCAGCCACACAAATTGCGGCCCGTAGCCGGCCGGCGCCGGGAACTGAAAATAGAAATCGACGCAGGCGAAGAGCGCGGAGGCGGCCGCGCACCAGTACAGCGCGCGCAGGCCGACCCGGTGTTCCCGGGCCGGCCCGTAGGCGGTGTAGAAGAACACGTAGAGGGAAATCGCGAACAGCGCGACGCGCGCCAAACTTCCCGCCGCGGCGGCGGCGCCGTTATGGAGCGCGGCCGGCGCCACGCTGGCGAGCAACACGGCGAACAGGGTGGCGAGCGCGGCGTTCAAACCCGACGGCCGGATGCGCCACTCCGGCAGCCACAAGATGCCGGCAAACAGGCCGACGGCGGCAAACAGCAGGCAGGGGTGCGGACCGGAATCGCCCAGGGGAATGGGGAGCGGCGGCAGCAACAGCGCGGCGGCGAAGAACAGCGCGAGCCAGCGGGCCGGCCGGCCGAGGGTCCACCAGATCAGGGGCACCATTGCCGCGGGCGCGGCCAACAGCGCCTTCACGCGAAGATCGGGCGCGACGGCAATCGCGGCCGCCCAGGCGCCGAACATTATGGGCGCCCAAATACGGGCGCGGCGTAAGGGATACGCGGCGCTACTCATCCCGTGCCTTGGCCACGGCGCGATACACGCTGCGGCGCCCGCCGGCGCGATGCTCCTCGAAATTCATTTCCAGGGTGAGATACAGAATGGGGAGCAGCAAGCCGAGCAGCAGCGCCGCCAGCACGTTCAGGGGAAGGTTGGGCGAGGAGGGGCGCTCGGGCGCCATGCCGGGGTCGATGACCTGCAGGCGTTCTCCGCGGTAGCCGGCGTCGGAGCGCGCGTCGCGCAGGCGCTTCTCGATGGCGGTGAGCGCTTCCTGGGCGGTGTCGCGATCCGCTTCCGCCTGGTCGCGGTGAGCCAGGCGCGCGGCGAGCAGCTTCTGCCGCTGGGCGGACTGGCGGTCGAGCGCGGCGATCTGGTTGCGCATCGCGGCCAGGCGCGGGCCGGCGCCCGTCCCTTCGAGTTCGGTGGTTTGCACCTGCCGCTCGATGTCGGCGCGCAACGCGGCGGCGCTCTGGATGGCGGTCTCGAGGTCGTCCACCGGCTCGGTGGCGAGCAGCTTGGCCCAGGCGGCATCGGCCGCGCCGGCGCGGGCGCGCAGTTCGCGCTCCTGCTGCTCGATCGACTGGAGCGTGTCCCGGTTGTAGTCCGCGCCCACCGCGCGATTGAGTTCCACGGTGGCCTCGGCCATGAAGCGGGCGAGCGCCTGCGCCTTGCGGGCGTCCGGCAGGGTGGCGGCGATTTCGAGAATGCGCGTATTGCGCACCAGGCCGGCCTTCAGCGCGCGCTTCTTCAGCGACTCGATGGGTCCGGCCCCGAGCAGGGAGCGGAGTGCGAGCTGGTCGACGGCCTTGCGGAAGGCGTCGTCGTTTTGGGCGAACTGCTCGTAAGTCTTGAGCGACTCCAGGTAGATGGGGCTCGGCGAGATGACCGAGCGCGGGTCCATGCCGGCGGGCGGATCGATCACGATGCGCGCGGTAGAGGTGTACAGGCGGGGCTCGGCGAGCGACACGGCCAGCGCGAGGGCCACGGCGACCGCGGCCGACGCCGCGATCCATCGCCATCGCGACCGCATGTGGCTCAGGAAACGAAAAGCATCGAATGGCTCCGGCATGCGGTTTCTTGAGATAGTGTAACCGATATGGCTTTCATGCAGGCCGCGGTACTCGGCCTGGTCGCATTACTCATCACGCCCGGTTACCTGTTCTACTTCGATGTTACGCCGAAGGTGGCGGTATTGCTGGCCGGCGCCGCCCTGATACTAGTTTGGGGGGCGAAGACGCGGCCCGCGGGCAGGTTGTTCCCGTGGTTGCTGCTGCTTTCGGCGCTCTCGCTCGCCGTCTCCACGGCGCTTTCCTCCCACCGCGCTCTCTCGCTCTACGGCACCAACTGGCGGCGGTTCGGCGCGGTCACGCAGGCCGCCGCGCTGCTGTTCGCCTGGCTGGTGGCGAGCGAGACGGCGGGGCGGCGGGAGCGCGCGCGCACCATTCTGCGCGGCGTGGCGGCGACGGGACTGGTGGCGGCGGCCTATGGCATCGCGCAATATTTCGGGTGGGACCCGATCCTGCCCCCGGCGGCCTATCGCGTAGGCGAAGGCATCTGGACCATCGTGCGGCCGCCGGGCACGCTGGGCCATGCCAGTTACTTCGCTACCTGGCTGCTGTTCACGGTTTTCTTAAGCGTGACGCTGGCATCGATGGAAACGCGCAGGGCCTGGCGGTGGCTGGCGCTGGCGGCCGCGGCCACGGCGCTGGCGGCGATGCTGCTGACGGGCACGCGCGCGGCGATCCTCGGCTTCCTGGCCGGCGGCGTGGTGTGGCTGTGGCGGGGCGGCATGCGTCCGACCAGGGGCATGGCCGCGGCGGCGGCGGTCACGGTGCTGGCGGCGATCGGCTTCTACTATTCGCCCGCGGGACAACCGATGCGCAGCCGCGCGCGATGGTTCGCGGAAGACCCACGGGGCGGCGCGCGCCTCCCGCTGTGGCGCGACAGCGTGCGCATGGCGATGAGCCGGCCCGCCGCGGGGTTCGGACCGGAGGTGTTCACGGCGCAATTCCCCGCCTTCGAATCGAAGGAACTGGCGCGAGCGTACCCGGACTTTGCCTACGAATCGCCGCACAACATGTATCTCGATGCGCTGGTGGCACAGGGCATCCCCGGATTTCTGATGCTGGGCGCGCTTTCGGCGGCGGGTCTTTGGGCGGCGTGGCGCCTGGGGAAACCGCTGGCGGGGGTGGCGGCGGCACTGGCGGCGGGGATCGTGTGCCAGCAGTTCACGGTGTTTACGCTGCCGACGGCGCTGATCTTCTACACCACAATCGCGCTGGCCGTGGGCCTGGCATCGGACGGCCCGCCGCCGACGCAGCCGCGGAGCGCGGTGAAAACCATGGGCGCCGTGCTGGTGGCGCTGGCGTTGATCTTCACGGCGGTGCGACTCACCGTGGCAGATCGCGA
>JADGNR010000451.1 GCA_017883415.1 Bryobacteraceae bacterium
TGCAAAACGAACCCGAGCCCCCCGCCGGCGCCCTCATTTGTGACACCGCCCCGCTCGTCACTCACCGCCCACCGGAGAGCTTGTGAGATGTTCCCCATCGGCCTGCCCTCCGTCGCGCTTGGTCTCCACCCCGAAGTCTGACTCCCACTGTTGTGGCCCACCCGGCCGGAGGTGTGTCGGCTCCCCGCGCTCACATGGTCCGGGGCCGCCCTCTCCGTCTTACCGCAGTCTCCGCCGTGATCCCGCGGAGGGCGGAATTGGGCTGCCAGTTGTGACCGGTGCCCAAAAAAAAGAATGGCCCCGGATCGCTCCAGAGCCCGTAAGTATTTTATAATCTATGGTGCGGAGAGGGGGACTTGAACCCCCACGAGATTGCTCCCGCTAGCACCTCAAGCTAGTGCGTCTGCCAATTCCGCCACCTCCGCATGGTCCTGGAGCTACTTCTTGGCCGGTGCTGCCGGCGCCGGGGCCGGGGGCTGCGCCGGCTGAATCGGGATCGGAACCGGCTTCGTGCCCGGCGTACCCACATCGATCGATTTCGGGACCGCCGGCTGCTGCGGCCGGGGCTGCTGCTGTATCGGGATGCCCTTCTGCGGGGTGCCCTCCAGTACGGTCGAGGCCAGGCCCGCCTGGCGCGTCGCCAGAATCGAAAGCGAGAGCGATGTCACCATGAATAGCACCGCGGAGATCGTGGTTGCCCGGGAGAGCATCGTGGCCGAGCCGCGCGGGCCAAAGGCGGTCTGCGAGCCCATGCCGCCGAAGGCGCCCGCCAGGTCCGCCGCCTTCCCGCTTTGCAGCAATACGACCACGATCAGGAAGACGCAGACCGCGATGTGGACGAGAGTTACCAATACCAACAACATAATGTGTCACTCCAGTATAAGAGACCGGTTCGCCCGCGGTCAAACCGCCGTGCCGCGCCGTTCCGCGGCATAGCTCAGGAACAGCTCCATGCCCTGGTAATCGCGCGGCCCCAGTTGGTGCACGATGTGGCGCGTCAAATACTCGCGCACCAGGGCGGGCGGGAAATCGCGGCGCGCGGCCTCGCCGGCCACAATCTCTTCCATGCGCTCACAGCCATAGCGCCACGACCCCAGAAACGCTTCCACCACTTCCGGGGTGATGGCGCCGCGCCGGCCGGCCCATACGGCGAAGACCATGGGCTGCCCCGTCATCTCGACCCACTCCGCGCCCAGGTCGTACACGTGATACGGCAGATGCGCCGGGTCGATCCGCAAAGCCGGGTCCCCGATGATTAAGGCCGCATCGGCCCGGCGGAGCATGACGTCCAGGTCGGGCGGATGGGGGACACACTCCGGCTCGGCGCCGTAGCGCCGGTGAAGAATCACGCGGGCCAGCTCCACCGAAGTGCGCGAGCTCGCGTCCACGGCCAGCGTGCGGATCTCCCCGGCCGGGCGGGAGGAGACCAGCAGGATGCTGCGCACCGGCCCGTGACACGCGATTCCCGTGCCGGGAAGGATTTCCAGGTCCTGGCGAGTCAGCTCGAAGGAAGGGAGGATGCCGATATCGGCCTCCCCCGCCGCCATCTGGTCGGCGCAGCCCGCGGGGACGCGAAAACTCAGGTCGAAAAGCCCGCGCTGCGGCCCATGCAGCATGCCCCAGACCAGCGGAGTGGTGTTCAGAAAACTGACCGCGCACACGCGCAGCCGGTGGGAAGTGTTTTGGCGCAACCCTCAGTCTAGCAAACGCCCTGGGGCGGCGGCTGTCCCGCGAAGTGGCTGAAGTGGCGAAGTGGCCGGAAGGAGCCGGAGCGGCCCCGCCCGGCGAGAGAGTGGATAAACAGAGCCTAAGGTATACAAAGTGAAGGGCTTCCAGAACCTACACCGCTCCCGCCCGAGGGGCTACGGTCTTTTGCGGTACACACCTGGTACTGCGCCGGTTTGTTCCGCGCGCGCTGTCTGTTATGCTCAGGGAGAGCGCTCTCCGCGTCGCGCCCTCCTGGATCGTCGATGAACAAACAATATATTTCCGTCCTCACTCTTGGTCTGTTAAGCGCCACTGCGGGCTTTCCGCAAGTTTCCAATGTCACGTTGAACCTGACGCCGTCGCGCGCCATCGGGTCGCCCCAACTCCTGGTTTCTAATGTCAATCCCAACCTGGTGGAGGGCCGCGAGTTCGACAATCCGCGAGGCGTCGCGCTCGACACCTCGGTGTCGCCGCCGATTCTATACGTGAGCGACTTCGCCAACAATCGCGTCCTGGCGTGGCAGAACGGAGCCAGCCTCAACAACGGCCAGAAGGCCGACCTGGCGGTGGGGCAACCGGACCTGATCAGCACTTTTGTGGGGGGGCCGGGCACCTCGTTCACGACGGGGCTGAACCACCCGATGGGGATCGCGGTTTTCAAAGGCGACCTCTACGTGGTGGATGCCGGGAACAACCGCGTGCTGCGCTATCCCAAGCCGTTCGACCAGGTGGCGCGCGGCATCCAATTTCCCATTCCGGACCTCTTTATCGGCCAGACCAGTCTGAATGGCCGCAATCCGAACTTCACCGGCCTGGTGAACGCACAAGGGATTTTTCTGAGCAGCGGCAACACGATTTTCGATAGCGCCATCGCGTTCGACGCCAGCGGCAACCTGTGGCTGGTGGATCCGGGCAACCGCCGCGTATTGCGATTCAAAGCCGCCGATCTGGCCGCGGGCGGCGGCGGCCAATTTGCCGACCTGGAGTTGGGCCAGCTCGATCTGAACAGCACGCAGACGCCGTTCAATGCCGGCAATAGCCAGAGCCGGTTTATCGTGAACCAGTTCGACGTCCCGGGCTCCCTGGGGTTCGATGCCGACGGCAATCTGTTTGTGTCCGACAGCGACCCCAATCCGCTCACCATTAGCCGCATCCTGGTCTTTACGCCGCCGTTTTCGAGCGGTCAATCGGCGGCGCGGCTGATGGGCGTCTTCCCGGCAAATCTGACCGCTGCGCCGCCGCAACAGCAGATTGATCAAGTCATCATGTTCGATCCGGAAGGTTTATTCTTCACCGCCACCAACCAGGTGGGGGTGCTGGACCGGCAGAGCAACCGCGTTCTGATCTTCGATCCGTTCAAGAATTGGCCCACCGATGGATCGCCGCCCCTGGCCAAGCAGATCCTGGGACAGGCGAACGCGTGCCCGACATTCCCCAATCAGGCCTGCCGCGCCGCCAACAACGGAAATCCGCGATCGTCGGCGGCTACGTTCTTCCAGCCCACCGGCGCCGCGTATGCGGGCGGCACGCTGTACGTGGCGGACACCCTGAATAACCGCGTGCTGGTGCTGCCGCAGAATGCGGACGGCACGTTCGGGAGTGCGGCCACCGTTTTGGGGCAGGACCGTTTCGACACCAATTCGATCAACCTGATCGAAGGCAAAGAGTTCCAATTCGCCAACGGGGTCGGCACGGATGCGGGCATCGCCATCGACCTCTCGGGCAGCACACCGCACCTTTATGTTTCCGACTCGGGCAATAACCGTGTGCTGGGCTTTAACGATATCCGGACACTCGTGCCGGGGCGGCCCGCCGATCTTGTCCTCGGACAGCCGGACATGCAGACGGCGTTGTGCAATCCCACCGCCGACGCGACCAGGCCCACCCAGACCAGCCTGTGCCGCCCCATTGGGTTGACAGTGGATGCGAACGGCAATCTCTACGTGGCCGATTCCGGCAACGGGCGCGTGCTGCGTTTCCCGGCCCCCTTCTCGTCCGGCCTGACCGCCGGAGAAGCGGCCGACCTGGTGTTGGGCCAGGCCAACTTCACCACCAAGATCACCGACCCGAGCAACAGCACCATGGCGCTGCCGTACGGAGTGGCGATCACCGGCATCAACGGCCTGGCGGTCTCCGACCAGGGCGACAACCGCGTGCTCTACATTCCGTTTTCGAGCAACGGGACGTTCACGGCGGGGACCGATAACGGCAAGCCGGCCACCGTTGTTTTTGGGCAGCAGAACTTCACCAGCAGAGGGTCCGGAAGCGACGACGCCAGCATGAACAATCCGCATCATGTGGCGGCCGACGGCGAGGGCAGAATCTACGTGGCGGACACCAACAACAACCGGGTCATGATATTCCCGGACCCCCACAGCATCGCGACGCCCGCTACGGGGGCCCGCATGACGCAGCCGATCCTCGGCCTGAGTGCGCCGCAGGGGGTGCACATCAACAAGCTCACCGGTGAGATCTGGGTGGCCAATTCCAACGGCTCGACGGCGCTTCGGTGGGCCAACTACCAGCTCCTGCAGTTCGGCAACGGGCCCACCGCCACCATCCCGGACAGTTCCGCGGGCATCGGTTTCGCCACTCTGGCCGTGGCCACGGATCAGTTCGGCGATCTCTTCGTGGCCGATACTGCCAACCGCGTGGCCATCTTCTTCCAGGGTTTGCAGGCGCTCAACCTGGCCAATGTGCTGCCCAACCGCGCGCTGGCGCCGGGTACTCCGGCCTCCATCTGCTCGGCGGGCAGCAACTGCCAGCTGAATGCGGCGGCGCAGTTCGGCTCTGCGAGTGCGGCGGCGGGGTCCTTCCCGCTGCCCACCACCCTGGCCG
>JADGNR010000452.1 GCA_017883415.1 Bryobacteraceae bacterium
AAGTAATTTTCCGAAACGACGAAGACGGTTGCAAACTCGGCGCTCCCCACTCCCTGCTGCAGGACTCCCAGCCGGCCCAAAGCGCTACCGGATAGCGGCGCGCGCCGCTTCCTCTGGCCTCCCAACTCCGAGTAGATGAGTTGTGCCGGCCGATATGCGACCAAGCCGTTGAAGCAGTTGACCGAATCCCGAAGTGTCTCATAGTCGCGATAGCTGAAAGAGGATTGGGGCGCGCCGGAATCGCGCTTTAAGGCAAGGTTGACCATCTCAGAGGGGGCCGTGGCGTCGAGAGAACGTGCCACCATCGCTTTGAAACCCGTAAACACAGCTGTGCTGACTCCGATGCCAAGCGCTAAGGCGAGGACCGTGACCAGGGTGGTTCCGGGGTTGCGGATGAGCACCCGAGATGCATACTGCAAATCGTGAAGAACAGTTTCTGGGAAGATCATGGCGTCAATTGCTGTCTAAATGTTAGAGACTGTCTAGAGCGCTGTTTATTACGCCGCGTCAGGAAACTGACCCAAACTGCCGGTTTCCCCGCATCGTCGCTATGCGCGAAAGTGCCTGCGTGGCTGCGGGCACTAACAGTGGTTCGGCAAACTCCCGGAGTACGGCGATACCGGGACCTTTGGCCAGCGCGGTAGCGCTCACTTGGACGAAATACGCCGATTCGTGGACATTTGCTCGCCCACGCGGATACATCCTGCCTGACGGCGTAGGGGCGACTTGGCCGGTCGCCGAGGGCCGACGAGGGGGCACGAAAGGTGGATTAATCGCCCCTTCGCGACTACTGCGGACTCATTCTCTCTAGTCCCTGCCCTCGTAAGGCGTCCGCATGGTCAAGCCGATTCACTACAAGTTGGCTAGGGCCTCCATTGGGGACATCCGAGCGGCGCGGTGAGATGGCAGCAGGCAGGCGACCAGGGCAACCACGCCGACGACGCCGGCGGCAGCCGCGAAGGTGGCAACGTGAAGCGGCGGCACTTGAAAGAGCAGCGTCCGCATGGCCTGGCCGGTAAGCCACGCTCCGAGCAGGCCGAGTATTTCGCCGGCCACCAGCAGGCGTAGGGCAAGGGCCAGAAACTGGCCGCGGATTTGTTCCGGTCGCGCACCCATTGCCATACGCACGCCGATCTCGCGGCGGCGCTGCGACACGGAGTAACTCAGAACGCCATACGTGCCGACCGCGATCAGCAGTACCGCGATCAGCGAAAAGAGACCCGCCACCAAGGCCGGTGAGCGTTGCTCCACCAGGCTGTCGGCGATGCGGGCATCCATCGACCGTATGTCGTTCACGGGCAGGTCGGGGTCGATTTGGCGAACCAGTTTTTGCAACGCGAGGCCAAGCGACTCCGGCGGCACGGGGGTGCGGACGGCAATGAAGAGGCGGTCGTCGGAGCTCAAGGCGTAAGGATAGTAAACCGCCCCTTGAGCCGTCTGGTCTGTGAGCCCCGCTTGTTTCACAGCACCGGCTACACCGACCACGGTGAACGATTGGGCATCGGAGGCGGCTTCGCCGCCTCCGAAAAGGCGTTGGCCAAGAGCGCTAGAGTGCGGCCAGTAATACCGTGCGAAGTCCTCGTCCACGACGCAGACCCGCGACGAACGGCGCGAATCGTCCGCGGTGAGGAAACGTCCTTCCCGCAGGGTGAAGCCCATCGCGGCAAAGTAGTCGCCATCGACTCCGTACGAGTAATTTCCACGAGGGGACTCGCCCGGCTGTCGAACATGGCCCACAACCGCCGCGGCGCTTTTTCCGCTGTTACCGCTCAAGGGCACGTTGTTGACCACTCCGGCGGCCGCAACTCCGGGTTGGCGGGACAGGTCCTTCAACAGCCTCTGGTTGAAGGCCAGGCGAGCCGGCCAGTCCGGGTATCTGCTCCACGGTACCGAGATTTGCCCGGTCAGAACATGGTCCGGCCGAAAGCCCGGAGAGACCGCCATGGCCCGCTCCAGACTGAAGCCCAGCAGACCCGCCCCGCTCAACAGAACCGTTGCCAATGCGATCTGCGCCACGATGAAGCCATGGCGCAGGCTTTGAGCCGCGCGGCCGGGCGTTCCGCCGCGGGTTTCGGATTGGATCCCGCCAGCGAGATTGCCGCGGAGGTTGAACCACGCTATGGGCACGGCGAGCGCGAGTCCCATGCAGACGGCTGCGAGAAGCGCTACGCAGGCCAGGCGAGCGTCGAAGGCGATGTGACTCCCCAAAGGTAAGCGACCGGCCCCGAACACCCTGAGGATGTGGATTCCACCCGCCCCGGCGGCGAGCCCGAGGATGCCCCCGGCCAGGGTGAGCGATGTGGTCTCGACGACCGCTTCGCTTACCGTGTGCCACCGGCTCGCGCCCAACGCCTGGCGGACCGCGGTTTCCTTTACGCGGCTGCCCGCCCGGACCAGGAGCAGATTGGTCAGGTTGACGGCGCCGATCAGCAACAGGACGAGGGCTCCCGCCTGCATCCACAATAAGGCGGGGCGGATGGCGCGAACATGGTCCGCGTGAAGGGGCGCCACCACAGAACGAAAGCCGGCATCGGCCATCATTTTGGCTTCGGGATCGGCTGCTTCGAGCGCGGCATTCTGCGCGTCGATCTGGGCCTGCGCCTGTGCCAGGGTGGCGCCCGGTTTCAGGCGGGCAATCATATGCCTGGAGTTTCCACCGGAGTGCCGCTGGCTGGAAGCGCGATCTTCAGGCCGCGACGAGAGAGGAAAGTACAGGCGCGCCTCGGAAGAGAGGAAGCGAAAGCCGGGGGGCAGGACACCGGCCACCGTGTTACGAAGTCCATCCACACGGAGTTGTCTACCTATTACCCGCGGGTCGGCATTGAAATGCTGCCGCCAGTAAGCGTCGGTGAGAATGACCACTTTGTCGGTTTGAAACGAGGTTTCCTCATCCGTGAAACTGCGTCCCGTGACCGGACCGGAGCCAAGGGTTGAGAAAAACTCCGGAGATACCCGCGCGATCGGCTCGCGTTCCGTTGAGCCCGCCTCGCCGAGGACCGCGGTACCGTAGGAATACATGGCGACCCCGGCGAAGGCGGGAATCTTGCCACGGCGCTCGTAGTAATTGGCTACCGAGGAACCGTCGCGATCGACACCCGCTCTAGGGTACGTATTGAAGACGGTGACGAGGCGACCGGCTTCGGGAAACGGCAGGGGGCGGAGCAGGATGGAATCCATCACCGCGAAGATCGTCAGATTGGCGCCGAGGCAGACGGCGACGGTGGCGAGGGCGGTTACGGTGAATCTGGGTGTCTTGCGCAGCAATCGGGCGGCGTAGCGCAGTTGCCTGGCCAGTTCATCGAAGGGGTTGAGCCCGCGTGCCTCGCGGCACTCTTCCTGGACGCCGCTCAGGCTGCCGAACTCAATCCGGGCCCGCCGCGCCGCTTCTTGCGGTGGCACGCCGGAGCGCGCCAGGTCGTCCGTATATTGCGCGATGTGAAATCGCAGCTCTTCGGTCATGCCCTGTTCGAACTCGCGACGCGACTTGAGCACGCGGAGCAGGGAGCGAAAACGTTTCAGCACGTCACACCTCCTCCGGCGTAGTGTTCAGGGCCGCGGCCATCGCCGACGCCAGCCTATTCCAGCCGGCCGTCTCCTCTCGCAGGCGACGCCGTCCAGCGACGGTTAGGGTGTAATACTTCGCCCGGCGGTTATTCTCGCTTACACCCCATTCGGCGTCGATCAGTTCCTGGTGCTCTAACCGGTAAAGCGCCGGATACAAGGACCCTTGGGGAATCTCCAGCGCATCGCCTGAAATCTGCTGGATGCGCTGCAATACGCCGTATCCATGCAGCGGTTTTAACGATACCGCCTTCAGAATCAGCATGTCGAGAGTGCCCGGCAGGAGATCTGCGGTCTTACCCATGATGGTTTCCTCCTAGTCTAATTAGGAGTATACTCGAGCTCTCCTAGTTTGACAAGGGGAGTGCGGACACTTGGATTTCGAGAATGATCCTCCCTGACGCCGAAGGTAGACCCACGGCACGGTTGACACCCGAAAGCGGAAGCAACCCAGGGGTTCTCGCCCCTTCGCGACCAGGCAGGAGCAGACTGAACGAGTCGCCTACCAGACATCGCCGTTCCGCCGCGATCCCCCGGGTTCGTTAGACTTCTCTTTATGAGTGTCACCCAAGAGGAAAAGGCGGCTGCTTTCCACGCACTTCACCGTGGCCAAGGTGCGTTCGTAATTCCGAATCCATGGGATGTAGGCTCGGCACGTATTCTCGCCGGGCTTGGCTTCCGGGCATTGGCGACGTCCAGCGCTGCGTCTGCCGCAACCAGCGGCCGAAGAGATCGCGGGGTTGACGAGAGGTGAGGCGCTCGCACACGCGCGGTTGATTGCAGGCGCCACAGACTTGCCAGTCTCCGCGGACCTGGAGAGTGGCTTCGGAGACACTCCGGAGTCGGTGGCGGAAACCATCCAGTTGGCCGCTGAGGTGGGACTGGTCGGATGCACAATCGAAGATTCAACGGGGATCTCAGAAAGCCCGCTCTACGATTTTGACGTGGCGGTGGAACGGATTGCCGCCGCCGCTCGGGTTGC
>JADGNR010000155.1 GCA_017883415.1 Bryobacteraceae bacterium
CGGGCCGGCGGCGATCTCCAGTTCCTGTCCGGAATCGCCGGGCATCCGCAGCCGTGCCGGAATGCCATGGTTGATTTGCGTGAACCCCAGTTTATCGAGGTAGAAGCCCCGAACGGCGGCCGGATCCACCGCCGGCCATGTCGCGCCCACCAGCAACAGCGCCACGCGATGGGCGCCCAGGTGCTTGCCGCGGTCCTCGAAGTGGCGCGACCCGGGCATATACTGCGTATACTCGATGGTTTGCCCCTCGGGGTCTTTCATGGTCATCAGCAGGTTGCCGGCGCCTGCCTTGCGCACCGCCGAGACCGTGAGCCCGCGCTGGACGTACTCCGCATGCAGTTCCTCGATGTCGGTCGCCTCGTAGCAAACGTGCATCAGGCCGATTGCCTGCGCCGGATCGGTCCGCGGGTACAGTTCGATGAACTGACGATCGTTGACCTTGAGAAACGCCTCCGTGGTCCGCTCCCCCTGCTTGATTTCAAAAAACTGTTCGAACCCCAGCTTGTTATAGAACGTGCGTGCGGCCTCCAGGTCGGCCACGCGGAAGGCGACATGAGCGATCCCGCTCTGGTTCGCCGGCTGCGCCCCGCAACACGACGCGCAGATCAGGCCCATCGCTACCAGGTGAGATCTCAAACTCTGCATATCCGGATCGGCTTCATGATAGCGCCGTTGCGCGCGCAATTCTCGTCGACCTTGCGCGGTGACGCCTGCTATCATAAGCGCTCTCGGAGCGGAGCGTTGTCGGAGCGGGTGCGGACTCCCCAGCCGATTTGACGCCGCGCCCAAATACTTTATGGAAAACCGATATTCACCGAACCACATCGGATATCGACAACTGGGCACACAGGAACTGCGCACCACCTTCCTGGTGGACTCGCTGTTTGCGCCCGGGCAACTCGAACTGATCTATTCGGACGCGGACCGCGCCATCGTCGGCTCCGCCGTGCCCGTGGCATCGCCCATCCAACTCACTGCCGACGCGGAGCTGCGCGCGGCCTTCTTCTGCGAACGGCGCGAGTTGGGCGTGCTCAATATCGGCGGCCCCGGTGCCGTGGAAGTGGACGGCCGGCAGTTCGAACTCGCCAAGTTTGACGGGCTCTATGCCGGCCGCGGCAGCCAGAAGATTTCCTTTTCCAGCAAGGACTCCGGCAATCCCGCGTGCTTTTACCTCTTGAGTTATCCGGCGCACGCGGCTTATCCGGCCACGCTGATTCCGCACGCCACCGCCAACCAGGTGCACCTCGGCACCGCCGCCGACGCCAACCGCCGCACCATCCACCAGTACATTCACACCGGCGGCGTCAAGAGTTGCCAGCTGGTGATGGGCTACACGCAGTTGCACGAAGGCGCCGTCTGGAACACCATGCCGCCGCACACCCACGCGCGCCGCTCGGAGATTTATGTGTACTTCGATTTGGGGAAGGCGCGGGTCATGCACTTCATGGGCACCCCGGAAGAGACCCGCCACCTGGTGATCTCCGACCGGCAGGCTGTGATTTCGCCGAGTTGGTCGATCCATTGCGCCTGCGGCACCGGTTCCTACGCCTTCTGTTGGGGGATGGGCGGGGAGAACCAGGAATTCACCGATATGGACTCGTTCCCGCTCGAAAGGCTTGCCTGACCATGATCCTCGATCGCTTCAAGCTCGAGGGAAAGGTGGCCGTAGTTACCGGTGCCGGCCGCGGTCTCGGCCAGGGCGCTGCTGTGGGATTCGCCGAAGCCGGCGCCGATGTGGCGCTGGTGGATATCGTGAGCACCGATGACACCGCCGCCCGCGTCCGCGCGCTCGGTCGCCGCGCGGCGCAGGTGCACGCGAATCTGATGGACCGCGCTGCCATGCAACCGGCGGTGGAGCAGGTTGTGCGCGAGCTCGGCGGCATCGATATTCTGCTCAACAACGCCGGCATCATCCGCCGTGCCCCCTTCCTGGAGTTTGCCGAGAAGGATTGGGACGAGGTGATCCAGCTCAACGAGAGCGCCGTTTTCTTCCTCTCCCAGGCGGTTGCCAGACAGATGGTGGCACAGGGACGCGGCGGCAAGATCGTCAACATCGCCTCCATGCTCTCCTTCCAGGGCGGCATCCGCGTACCTTCCTACACCGCCTCAAAGAGCGCGGTGCTGGGCCTCACCCGGCTGATGGCCAATGAATTGGCGCCGCACCGCATCAACGTCAACGCCGTCGCTCCCGGCTATATGGCCACCGACAACACGGCTCCGCTGCGTGCCGATCCGGCTCGCAACGCCGAAATCCTCGCACGTCTGCCGGCGGCCCGCTGGGGCCTTCCGGAAGATCTCCAGGGCGCGCTAGTGTTTCTCGCGTCGCGGGCGTCGGACTATGTGACTGGTCACACCCTCGCCGTCGATGGCGGTTGGCTGTGCCGGTGATCCGATCCCGCCGCGGCGCCGACGCGACTTCGCCCGCTGCTTCGCCCGCCGCCGGTATCCGATCCCGCCGGAGCGCCAACCTGACTCCGCCCGCTGCTTACCCGCCGCCGGTATCTGATCCCGCCGGGCCGCGTTCGTTACTCGCTGCCGGCATCTGAGCCGGCCCGGGCGCGAACGTTACTCCGCCCGCTACCCGGTATCCTGATCCCGCCGGCGCACGAACGTTACTCCGCCCGCTGCCGATATCTGATCCCGCCGGGCCGCGATCGTTACTTCGTCCGCTGCCGGCGATCTGATCCCGCCGCAGCGCGATCGTTACTCCGCCCGCTGCCGGTATCCTGATCCCGCCGCAGCGCGATCGTTACTCCGCCCTCTGCCGGTATCTGATCCCGCCGCTGCGCTAATTAAGGCTACTTCGCCCGCTGCCGGTATCCTGATCCCGCCGCGGCGCCAACGTTACTCCGCCCGCTGCCGGTATCCGATCCCGCCGCGGCGCCAATGTCACTTCGCCCGCTGCCGGTAGTGGAAGGTATTCAGCGTGCGCTGTATGTCGAAGTTCCGCAGCATGGCAATCACTTCGGCGCCGGCCATGAGCGTCGGGCCGTAGCCCTGCATGGCGCCCAGTTCGGTGGGGCGGTTGTAGTAGTAAACCGCATCGTACGCGGCCGTTGTGCTGACACAGATGCCTTCGATACGGCCGTCGGGCCGGACGCGCGGGGCCAGCGCTTGCCAGCCGGCCTGAGCCACCGGGGCGTAGGCGGGCGAGAGCCAGCCGCGGTTCACGCCGCGTGCGATCGAGAACGTGAACATGGCGGACGCCGAGGTCTCCAGGTAACTATCGGTCTTGTCTAACAATTGATGCCAGAGACCGGTGCCGCCTTGTGCGGCCACTGCTCCCTGCGCGCCGCGCCGGAAAATCTCCAACAGGCGCGGGCGCTCCGGATGATCCTCCGGCAGTACACTGAGTAACTCGGCCGTGGCCATCAGCGCCCAACCCGCGCCGCGGCCCCAGTAGAACTTCGGATCGGGCGACGTGTTTTCAAACCAAGCGTGGTCCCACAGCCCACTGGCCGGATCCTGGAGGCGGGCCGAGGCTTGAATCACCTGCCGTGCGGCGTCGTCGAACCAGGAGCGCTGGCCGGTGAGTGCGCCCATCTGCGCCAGAAACGGAACCGACATGTACAGATCGTCCACCCAAAGCGATACCGGTTGCGGACGCTGCCGCGCGAGCGTGCCGTCGGGCAGTCGAAACTGCTTGTGCGCGATCTGTTCCGCAATGACATCGATCGTGGCGCGGTATCGCGGATCCTTCTTCTTGCTGTAGGCCTTAATGAGAGCCGCGCCGATGGCGCCGCAATCGTCCAACTCACGCATGTCCAGCAGGCGCCTGTATCCGTAGCCTTGCGGGCCGAACTCCTTCGCCTGAGCGCGGAAATAATCCAGGTGATCGAAAATGAAATCGAAATTCTTAAGAGCGTAGGCCGAGTAGGCCGTGTCGCCCAGTACATCGGCATCGAGTAACATGGCCGCGAGCACCACGCCCATGGGGTAATCCCAATCGTTGAATTGCCCGGGCCGCAGGTCGATGCCCGCCGTTTTTGTGGGTTTCTTCAGGTCTTCGATGGGCGTGCCGGTGGCGGTGTCGACGATGCGATACGGCGTCGAGCGCACGAAGTAATCGCGAATCCGGTCGAGCGTGGCCTTGATCTCCGCTTCCGTGGGCAGGACGTAGTCCACGCCAGGCGCCCGCGAAGGTTGTGAGAAGGAGGATTCGCTCCGCCCCGGCGGTTGGGCGACCGCGGCGGGTGCCAGCGCCAGCAGCACGGCCACCCCCGCGGTAAGAAGCGATCGATTTGCCGTTGGACTCATTGGTAGAAGTTTAGCGCGGTTCTGGTTTATACCAGTCCGTTTCTAATATCCCCTTTCAAACCGTGCGTGCCGTTTTCCGGCACACGGCTTAACGATGATCTTCGTGGTGTGGCTTGCGCCGGGTATTTCACTGTGCCCATCAACTTGTGCAGTCCCATCCCGTAGAGCTGATTGCCGGTGAATGGCGCCCGCTTCGTTGGCCGTTGCCCGCCTCGCCGGTACTGCCAGCGCCGCAGACTCTGGACTACAAAGCAGTCCATCTTGTTGAACTCCCGGTCGGCATTCCCCGTCCGGAAATAGTTCCCCCAGCCGCGAATCACGGGTGTCAGTTCCGCAATCACCTGCTTCACTTCCTTCCCGCTCTGCCGTTTGCTGGTCAACTCTCGTACACGGTCCCGGAGTTTCTTCGTCGCCTTCGGGCTTGGCCACCGTTGCATGAAATGCCACCGTGGGTTCCGCTGGATACTCCGCCTCTTGCGAATCGTGCATCCCAGGAATACGAGGCTCTCTTTCCCGCGTCTCAAGTCCACCATCCGCGTCTTCGTGGGATGCAGTGTCAGACCCAGCCGGTTCATCACCAGCCCGATCCGCCGCAGCGCTTCCCTGGCCCGCGACTCCGTGCCGCACATCGCCACGAAATCATCGGCATACCGGACCAGTACCCCGAGCTGGCTACACTTCGCCGCCCAGATCCGATCCAGTTTGTTCAGGTAGATGTTGGCCAGTAACGGCGAGATCACTCCGCCCTGCGGGGTCCCCGCCAGCGTTTCCCTCACCGTCCCATCCTCCATCACTCCGGCTTCCATCCATTGGCGAATTAACTTCAATACCCTTCGATCCGAGATCCGCTCCTTCACCAACTCCATCAGGGTGTCCCTCTGGATATTGTCAAAGTAGCCTTGAATGTCTGCATCGACCACGAAATTGTGTCCCCGGTTGCCCGCTACTCGGATCGCTTCCAGGGCTTGCGTCGCGCTCCTCTTCGGACGGAACCCATAGCTGCTGGGTTGAAAATCCGCCTCAAAGATCGGTTCGATCACAATCTTCGCCGCCGCTTGCACCACCCGATCCCTTACCGTCGGGATCCCCAATGGCCGCTGCTTCCCATCGCCCTTCGGTATGTATCGCCGCTTCACCGGTTGCGGCCGATATCGGCCTGCCTTCAGGTCGGCCTGTATCCCTTCGAGAAACTGCGTCACTCCCTGTTCCTCGATGGATCGCAACGTGGCTTCATCCACGCCCGCCGCTCCCTTGTTGCTGTGCACTCGCGTCCACGCTCTCCACAAGACGTCACTCCTGTAGATCCGGTCATACAGCGCGTGGAATCGTCGTGTTCTACTCCGCTTGGCACACATCCATAGCCGGATCTGGAGTTGTCGTACTTTATCAATCGGGGTTTTGGCCGTTGCCGGCATGCCCTCGCACTTACCTCCACTTCCAGGCTCGATCAAAGCAGGGCCCCTTCCCTCCAGCGCGTTTTGCTGCACGCCTTCACAGGTACTATGGACCCCTCGGACTTCCTCCCGGCTCCGTGGGCTTTCAGCCATCCGGCCTTATACCCACGGTCTTTGCCCGACTCGGCTGCCAGGTAGGATCTCTCCTGTTCCGCATTGCTCTTTCCCAACGTGCCACCGCCTGAGACCCCGGAGAGGTCCAGCACCCGTTCTGGTCCAGGATGCTGTCTGTTGCCTTCGCCGTGACATGATCGGCTCGGCCCTCTCAAACGCCTTTCGGCTGATAATCTGACGAGGCTATTGCGTTCACTGATTGTTGCGGCCCGCTGGTTTGCTCCCCTCTCTTTCAAGGGCTTTCGACACTCCGCTTGGCTCGGTCGGATCTCTCCTTCCGGCTGGAGTCTGCTACCGGGCGCTCCAGCGCTTACCCGGACAGGACTTCCACCTGCTAGAACAACGCGTCTTTCAGGACGCACCATGTACTCAGCATAACAGGGGAGGCCGCTCCGGCGTCTCCGGTGTATACTGCCCGGATGCTGCGATACCGCTTCGGTTCGATCCTGCTGGCCGCCGCTGCCCTCCTCTGCCGCGCGGGCGACGATGCGCAGCAGCGCTTGGCCGGCCGCGCCTTCAGCGCCACCCCCCTGCTGGCCGATTTGGAAGAGCTCTGCGACCGCATCGGCGGCCGTCCCACCGGTTCGCCCGAGTGCGAGCGCGCCATCGAGTGGGCCGCCGCGAAATTCAAAGCCGCGGGCGTGGACACCGTCGCCCTCGAAAGCTTCCCCGTGCCCCAGGCGTGGGCCGCCGAAACCGCGGAGGCCGAATGCCTCGCTCCCGAAAAATTCCCGCTGCGCATTGCCGCCGCGCCCTTCAGCGCTTCCACCGGCGCCGCCCTCGAGGCGCCGCTCGTCGATGCCGGCGATGGCAGCCCGCAAGCCATCGCCGCGCTGGGCGACCGCGCGCGCGGCGCCATTGCACTCGTCACCTCGCGCGAGATGAAGACGCTGGACGACCTGTTCGACGAGTACTTCCGCTCCGGGCCCATGCTCGCCGCCGCGCGCCTGGCCGCCCAGGGCGCGGTGCGCGTGCGCCTGCGCCTGGTCAACCGCACCGGCGGGCCGTTCGAATCGCGCAACGTGGTGGCCGAGATCCGCGGCCGCGAGCGCCCGGAAGAAGTGGTGCTCCTGGGCGCGCACCTCGATTCCTGGGAGCTCGGGACCGGAGCGGAAGATAACGGCGCCAACGCCGCCATGGTCATCGATGCCGCCCGCGCCATCCACGAACTGCAGCGGAAACCGCGCCGCACCATTCGCTTCGTGCTGTTCACCGGCGAGGAGCAGGGCATGTGGGGTTCGGCCGGCTACGTCCTCCGCCATGCCAGCGAGATGGACCGGCACGTGGCGGCGGTGGTGTTCGATATGGGAAGCGGCCGCACCAGCGGGTTTTTTCTGAACGGCCGCGAAGATTTGCGCCAGCCGCTCGCGCAGGCCCTGGCCGGGCTGAGCGGGCTCGACGCCGCGCAAAACCCGCCCGACGCCATCGATGGCACCGACAACTTCGATTTCCTGCTCTCCGGCGTGCCCAACCTGGTGGCCAATCAGGAGGCCGCGCCTTACCTGCCCGATTACCATGCCGAATCGGATACCCTGGACCGCGTCAACGCCCGGGAGTTGAAAGCCAACGCCGCGCTGGCCTCGGCCCTGGTCTGGTGGCTGGCCGAAAGCCCCGAGCGATTCGGGCGGCGCTTATCGCGGGCGGAAGTGGAAAAACTGCTGGCCGACACGAAACTCGATGTCCAGATGCGCGCCTTCGGGCAATGGGACGACTGGCAGAGCCGCCGCCGCGGCGCCAGCCGGTAGCCGGACCGTTCTTACTTGCGGGCTTTGCTCTTGGCCTTGGCTTTGGGCGAGGGGAGTTTGACCGGCACCGCTTGCTCCACCGCCGGCACTTCCTCCACCACCGCCGCTTCCTCTACCACTGTCGCTTCCTCCACCACCGTCTCGGGGACCGCGGCCGGCGCGCTGGCAGTGGGGTCCACTTTCTTCAGCACCTCGTTGAACAACGCCTGCTTGCGCAGATCCACTTTGGGCGGCGGTGCCTGCTCGTGACGGAAGTCGTGATCGCTATGGCAGGTGCGGCAGCGCACTTTGGCGGCCACGCCGCTGATCACCGACACCACCGCGTGGTTCATGATGCGTTTGCAGCGCACGCAGAAATCGTCGATATCGTCGCCCAGGCGGACGTCGCGCGTCATAGAGGCCTCTCCTAACTGACGGCCGGCTCGCTGGCGGATTCCGCTTCCGCGGTCTGCCTGGGCTCCGGGAGCACCCACTGGGCCGGCTCGAAGCCGACGTATTTGCAGACGCGCAACTGGCCGTCTTCCCCCTCCAGCAGATCGCCCACCTCGAGCGGCGATCCCGCCTCGCGCAATTGCCGCCAGGCGTCGTATTCGTTCCGCCCGTCCACCTGGCCGCGTTGCTCGTAATCCTTCGCCTTCAGCGAAGCGCAGCCGGAGACGTGCGGCGCCCAGCGGAATTGCTGCTGTGGCGAATCCTTCATGCGGTAGATCCGGTAGGTCGCCATTGACCCTACATTGTAATCGAAACCAGGGACAGAGTTCTGTGTGGGCTGGGCTGGCTGGTGGTCTGGGCAATGGAAAGCGCCGCGCCCCTTGCAATTTATCTCTTACCGATATACGATATAGCCGTGATCGGGAGCTTTCGGGATGCCGAGACCGAAAAAATCTTTCGCGGCATCGGCTCCCGGAGATTTCGGGTCATCGAAAAAACTGCGATGCGCAAGCTGTTTCAGCTTCACTCCGCCAAGAGCCTGGCCGACCTCCGCTCGCCAGGCAATCGCCTGGAGGCGCTCAAGCGGGACCGCGCGGGGCAGCACAGCATCCGGATTAACGATCGATACCGCATCTGCTTCGTATGGCGCGAAGGCGACGCCTGCGAGGTGGAGGTGACGGATTACCATTAGGAGAACCCGCAAATGCTCAAGCCGCCGCATCCCGGGGAAACGATCAAGGAAGACTACCTCTTGCCTCTCGGCATGAGCGTGAACCAGTTAGCCAAACATCTCGGAATCGGAGCTGCGCGCCTGAACGAAGTCGTCCGTGGCCGCCGCGGCGTCACCGCCGATACCGCCTTGCGTCTGGCGCGTTACTTTGGGACCAGCGCTGAGTTCTGGATGGGCCTGCAATCCATTTATGACCTGCGCACTGCCGAGCAAGAGAGCCTCGATCGCATCCGGCGCGAGGTGAAGCCCCAATCCAAAGTGGCCTAAGGGCGCAACACCGCCATCGAACCGACCGCCTGTTGCGCGTCGCGCTCCCCTTGCGCGATCCATCGCTCGATATTGGCCCGCGACCACACCACGGCCGAGCGCAGAGAGCCCAGCGGCTGGGAAGGTTCGATGAGCGTCACCTCCAACGCCGCGGTTGGCCGGCGCGCCCGCATGACCTTGTGGAGCATCCGGAACGGAAGCGTGTTGAGCGCGTTGACGGCGATGGCGCGCGTCGCACCCATCTCCTCGGCGGCCCACAGCGGCAGCGCGCCCAGCAGGCCGCCATCGACATATTGTTTGCCCTCGATGCGCACCGGCGGAAAGCCGAGCGGGATGGCGCAGGTGGCCGCCAGGTGCTGCCAGGTGATTTCCGCATTGCGCACCAGGCACGGCCGCAGCCGCGGAACTTCGGCCAGGGTCAGCCCGAACGGAATCCGCGGCTGAAACCGCCGGTAGAGCTCGCGCGCCCTTTCGTGCAGCATCGCCGGCCGCAGAACGCCGGCGCGATGGATCCCCGGCTGCATGATCTTGGCGGTAGTCGGGTCCATCCACTCCGCCACCAGCTCTTCGATGCTGCAGCCGCCCGCAATCGACCAGCCGTTCCACGCGCCCGCCGACGTGCCCACGATGAGGTCCGGCTGGAAGCGCTCGCTGAGCGCCTTCCACACGCCCACCTCCCAGGCCCCGAACATCCCGCCCGCCGAAAGCACCAGTGCGACGCTCACTTCTTCATGGTAGGCCGCCCGGCCCGGTCGAAGACAGGCCAATTCTGCCTGAGGTAAGCCGATTTTTTGGGCAAAATGCCCAAGGCCTAAGAGCATTGCCCTTAAAATCAAGGGGTTAGAGGGATGCTTTTGGGCAAACGCCCAAAACGGCCCCATTCTCCCGTTTTCCGGGAGCAGCCACGTGGCCCCGCCTCATTCTCTCGGCCCGATCCCCAGCGTCTTCATCTTGCGGTACAGGTTGCTCCGCTCCAGGCCCAGCAGTTCCGCCGTGCGCGTCACGTTGCCGTTGGTCTCTTCCAGCTTTTTGAGGATGTACTCCCGCTCGGCGGCTTCGCGCACCTCCTGCAGGCTGCCGAAACGGTCGAGCGGGCGGTCCGGTTGCCGCCGCGTGGCGTAAAGCGGGATGTGGCGCGCGTCCACGCGCACCTGCGGGTTCAGGATCACGATGCGCTCGATCAGGTTCTTCAGCTCGCGCACGTTGCCCGGCCAGTGGTATTCCCCCAGCGCGTGATACGCTTCCGGCGTCAGCTCCTTCGCTTTGCGGCCGTAGGCGGTGGTGAATTCGCGCAGGAAATGCTCCGACAGCAGGGGGATGTCCTCGCGCCGGTCGCGCAGCGGGGGAACGAAAAACGGAATCACGTTGAGGCGGTAGAACAGGTCCTCGCGAAAATTGCCGCGCTCGATCTCCTCTTCCAGGTTCTTGTTGGTGGCCGCCACCACGCGCACGTCCACCTGCATGGATGCGGCCGCGCCCACCGGCTCGAAGCGCTGCTCTTCGAGCACGCGCAGCACCTTGGCCTGCGTGCGCAGGCTCATATCGCCCACTTCGTCCAGAAACAGGGTGCCCGCGTCCGCCTTCTGGAACTTGCCGATCTTGGTTTCGTGCGCGCCCGTGAAGCTGCCCTTGTTGTGCCCGAACAGCTCGCTTTCGATGAGCTCTTCGGGAATGGCCGCGCAGTTCACCTCCACGAACGGCTCGCCCGCGCGCGGGCTTAGCGCGTGCAGCGCGTGCGCCACCAGCTCCTTGCCCGTGCCGCTCTCGCCAAAGATCAGCACGCGGCCGTTGGTGCCCGCCATCAGGGTGAGCTGCTGGCGCAGCGCCTTCATGGGCACGCTCTCGCCGATGATGCGGTAGCGCGCGCCCGTGTCGGCCTTCAGGCGGCTGTTCTCAATGGCCAGGCTGCGGTGCTCGAGCGCGTTCTTCACCACCACCGAGACCTTCTCGATGGACAGCGGCTTCTCCAGGAAATCGAAGGCGCCCAGCTTGGTGGCCTTCACCGCGGCCTCCACGCTGCCGTGCCCCGAGATCACCACCACCACCGGCCGTTCGCCGAAAGGCATCTCCTGGATGCGCGCCAGCACTTCCATGCCGTCGATGCCCGGCAGCCAGATGTCCAGCAGGGCCAGCTCGAAGCCGGAGCCCGGCAGCGCCGCCAGGCAGGCTTCGCCGCTCTCGACCGCCTCCACCGCGTATCCTTCGTCTTCGAGCACGCCGCTCAGGGACTGGCGGATGCCGGGCTCGTCGTCCACCACCAGAATGCGCCGCTGCTTCATACGCTGGCGGCGGCCGGCCGGGACGCACCCGGGCCCGCCTTGTCCGCCGTCTCGGGATCCAGCAGCGCCGGAATCTCCACGGTGAAGCGCGCGCCCGTGGGCTGGTTGTCCTCCACGCGGATCTGCGCGAGGTGTTCCGCCACGATGTGGCTCACGATGGCCAGGCCCAGCCCGGTCCCGCGGTTCTTGGTGGAAAAATAGGGCAGGAAGAGTTTCTCCTTATCGTCCGGGCTGACCCCGCAGCCGGAATCGGCCACCACCAGCTCGACGGTTTCCGCGGCCCCCGCCTGGGTGGCGATATAGAGTTTCTTTACCAGCGAATCCTGCATCGCTTCGGCCGCGTTGTCCACCAGGTTCACCACCACCCTTTGAAACTGCTCGCGGTCCAGATTCACCGGGGGCAGGGCCGGCGCGAAACTGGTTTGCATGGAAATGCCGTCCAGCCGGTCCTTAAACACACCCAGGGCTTCCCGCACCACCTCGTTCAAATCCGAGCGCACCGGTTGCGCCGTCGGGAACCGGGCAAACTGCGAAAACTCGTCCACCAGCGTCTTTACCGAGTCCACCGATTTCGAAATCGTGGCCGTGCATTCGTGTACGATGCGGGCGGTGCCGGGCGGCAGATCCAGCCGGTCAAGCTGCCGGCTGATGCGTTCCGCCGAAAGCGCAATGGGCGTGAGGGGATTCTTGATTTCGTGCGCCACCCGGCGCGCCACCTCATGCCAGGCCGCCGATTTCTGCGCCCGCAGCAGTTCGCTGGTATCTTCCAGCACCACCACGAACCCCGACGTCAGCTTCTCCTCCAGCGCCGAAACCGTCACCGCCAGGTGCAGCTTGCGGTTCTCGGTGCGCAGTTCGAGTTCGCGCGAGGCCACCCCCGTGCGGCGCG
>JADGNR010000156.1 GCA_017883415.1 Bryobacteraceae bacterium
CTTTCCCGTTTGAGGCGAGCGATATGCTCGTCGTATAGACGGTCGGCAACGGGAACGAAGACGTCGTACCAGCGGTCGTCACCCGTTTTGTCGCCACCTATAAGCAGAATGGCGGTTCGCCGCGGATCGAACGCATACAGAACTCGATAAGGCCGCCCAGCGTGTTGGACCCGAAGTTCACGCATGTGATCGTGCGCGGACTGCGCGATCCCAGAGCTATACGGGAATTTGAGATTGGGGCCGTCTTCCTGCAAGAGTTTGACGTACGCGCGCACATCCTCCTGTTCTTCCGCCGTGAGGTCCTTCCACCAGTCACCGAATTCATCGGTATACTCGACCTCCCATTCCATAGAAGGATTATAACCTCTGTGGAATACTCAGATCAAGGGGGAACCGCGCTCCCAGGCAATCGTCCGCGCCATGGCCTCGGCGGGCGACACGACTTCGGCGTAGCCCAGTTCGGCGCGGATGCGGCTGCTGTCGATCACCAGGTGATGCGCGAAATCGTGCGCCATTTGCCGGTCTTCGGGAAGCTCGGCGGCGGGGACGGGGAGCAGGCGGCCCTTCCATCCGGCCGCGCGGCCGAAGGCGGCGATGCGCTCGGCCCAGGTGGGCGTGGCCGGCTCGCCGACGTTGTAGATGCGGGCCCGTGCGCGGTCGTCGGTGGCGGCGAGCACCACGGCGTGGGCCACGTCCTCGCAAAAACCGTGGGTCCATCGCCAGCGCGCGAAGTCGTCCTGGATGCGCAGTTCGGCGACGCCTTTCTCCATAGGCTGAAGCCACTGGCGGAAGCGGTGCATATCGTTGGGGCCGTAGACCGCCGGAAAGCGAAGAATGGTCACCGGGAGTTCGGACTGCGCCAGCAGAGCGCGCTCGACCAGAATCTTATCGTATTGGTCGAGCCCCTCCATCGGCGGCCGGTTCATCTTGCGATAGGGATAGAGCGACTCGCGCAGCGGTGCGTCTTCGGAGAGCGGGATGGGATCGGGCGGTCCGGATTCGAGCCGCTGCAAACGGCCATAGGCGCGATACACGTCGCAACTGGAGATGACCACGGCGCGGCCGGCGACGCCGCGAAAACAATCCAGGAAGGCGGCGGCGTGGGCTTCGGTGAGGGCCCACATGTGGACCACCACGTCGGGCGCGCCATCGCACAAATCGCGTGGCGGATGGGCGAGGTCGCCGTGCCGGTGGAGCACGCCGGCGGGCAGGTCGGCCTCGTGCTCGCCCCGATGGAACACGGTGACCTGGTGGCCCAGGCCGTCGAGGCCTCGCACCACGAATGGCCCGGTCAAACTGGTACCGCCCAGAATCAGGATGCGCATGTCCGCTCCCCGGAGCTTCTCCGAATCTACAATGATACAATCGGAAAAACGTCGTTCTTTGCGAGGTCGCTTTTCCATGGCACAGGATCATCACCTCTCCCGCCGCGATTTGCTGAAAGCCGCCGGCGCGGCGACCGCGGTCGCCGCCGCCGTTCCGGCCCTCGAAGGGGCTCCCGCCATCCAGAAAGTGAAGGCCGCCAACGACCCGGTGCAGTACGGCATGATCGGCACCGGCAGCCGGGGAACCTACCTGCTGAAACACCTGAAGAGCATCGACAGCGGGCGCTGCGTGGCGCTCTGCGACATCAAGCAGGAGGCCATCGACAAAGGTGTGGCCACTATCGGCAACAGCCCCAAGACGTTCAAGGATTACCGCGAGTTGCTGGCGCTGAAGGACGTGGACGCGGTGTTCGTGACAACCCCGCTGTTCGTCCACTTCCCCCTGACGCGCGACGCCCTGATGGCGGGCAAGCACGTGTTCTGCGAGAAGTGCCTGGTGTTCAAGCCGGAGGAGGTGCACGCGCTGCGGGCGCTGGCGCAGGAACATTCCAAGCAGACTTTACAGACCGGCCTGCAACGCCGCTACAGTTACTTCTACCAGACGGTGAAGCAGATGGTGGACAAGGGTATTCTGGGCAATGTTCACCACATCCACGCGCAGTGGCACCGCAACATGATCAACAAGCCCAGCGCGCTTTGGACCATGAAGCCGGGCGGCGAACAGAATATCGCCAACTGGCGGGTGTTCCGTTCCATGTCGGGCGGGCTCACGGCGGAGCTGACGTCGCACCAGGTGGACGTATCCGACTGGATGTTCGGCTCGTCGCCGGAATTCGTCATGGGGCTGGGCAGCCTGGATACGCTCAAGGACGGCCGCAACGTCTACGACAACGTCCAGTTGATCTACAAGTACCCCAACGGCCAGAAGATGACCTACTCTTCCATCAGCACCAACCAGTTTCTGCCGTACTTCAATGGCATGCGTCCCGAGATGGGCGAGATCATCATGGGTACCGAGGGCACCGTCGAGATCACGGTGGGCGACGACAAGGCTCCGTGCATCGCGTGGTGGTATCGCGAGCCGCCGAAGACCGTCGACGTGACCAAGCCGGGCGAAAAGAAAAAAGAGGAACCCTTTGTCGCGGGCGCCACCATGGTGGCGTCGGGCGGCGCCAACGGACCCATTCCCATCATGACCGGCGACCTGCAATTCACCGGCAAAGAGGGCTTCTTCGACCGCGAGGTGAAGTTCGCGCGGCGCTGGCTGACCGCCAAGGGCGTGATGGTGCAGGAGGAGCAGCGCAACCCGGTGGACGTGGAACTGGAAAGCTTCTTCCAGAACTGCCGCGATGGCAAGCGCCCGCGCGCCGACCTGGAGACCGGCCTGGCGGATTCGGTGGCGGTGATTCTCTCCAACCTGGCGATGGACGAAGGCCGCCGCGTGTACTTCAATGAGATCGATAAGATGGGCCGCGAGGAGCCGAAGCCCGCGGCTGGGAAAAAGCTTACGCCGGCGTAAGCACTGAAAACCCGCGGATCGCAGGCGGAAGCGCCTGCGCCACCAGGACACATCCCGTGTTTGCAGTGGTGGGGCAGCCTCAGGAGTGAGCCGGGTCCGCGGCTTCCGCCACGGGGCGCGCCGCATCCTTCAGCTTCGCCGCCGATACGCTCTGCCGGGATTCGATCCACTGCGGCGCGGCTTCGCGCTCCTCGTCGGGACGGTTCATGGTGAAGGCCGCCACCACGACTGCCTTCCGCAGCCACCACGCGCTGAAACTGTTGCTCCGAACATCGCCGCGGTGCACGATATCATCGGCGCCCGCAGGATCGCCCCAAAATTCGTAGGAAAGATCGAAGACGTCGGAGAAGAAATAGGGCACGTGCCGGAACGGCGCGCGTTCGCCCATGAGCGCCCGCGCGCAGAACTGGCCCTGGGAGACGGCGTTGTCCCAATGCTCCACGCGGCGGCGCTTGCCGAACAGCACATCCTGGTAGCTGGCCACATCGCCCGCGGCGTAAATGCCCGGCTGGCTGGTCTCGAGATACTCATTCACCTCGATGCCATTGCTCAGCGTGATTCCGCTCGCGGCCAGCGGTTCGGTCACCGGCCGCACGCCGATGCCGGCCACCACCATCTCGCAGGGGATGGTCCGGCCGTCGTCCAACACCGCCCGGTCCACCGCCGCGCCGCCAAGCAATTCGCGCACCGAGGCCGTCTTGACGAAATCGACGCCGCGCGCCTGGTAGTAGGATTCGAAGAAGCCCGACATCTCGGGCGAGAAGAACTGCTTCCAGATGCGGTCGTCGCGCAGCACCATGGTGGTCTCGACGCCCTTCTGCGCGAGCACGGCCGCCACCTCCATGCCGATGAAGCCGCTGCCGATCACCAACGCGCGCTTGGCCCCGCCGGCGCGCTCGCGGATCGCTTTCGAATCGTCGAGCGAACGCAGATAGTGCACGCCCGCGAGTCCGGCGCCGGGCGTGTCCAGTGTCCGCGGGCGGGCGCCGGTGGCCACAATCAGTTTGTGGAACCCGATTTCTTCGCCCGACGCCAAGGTGAGCCGGCGCCCGCCCGCGTCGACGCCGCGGACCTCGCACCCGAGCCGCAGCTCGATCCCCTGCGCGCCATAGAACTCCCGCGCGTTGATCCGGATGCCCTCCTCGGTGTCCTTGCCCGCCAGAAATCCCTTGGACAAGGGCGGCCGTTCGTAAGGCACCGAAGTATCCGCGGAGAGAATGGCCAGGTCCCCCGGCTTCAATCCGAGCTCGACCAGTTGTTTGGCCGCGTAGCCCGCCACCATGCCTCCGCCGAGGATGGCGAAATTCCATGTCTTCATTGTTCCTCCCGTCCCCTCTAAGCTAATCTACACCTCCGGCCTCACCCCCAGGTGCAAGGCCACGATCCCGCCGCTGAAGTACTCATAGCTCACGTGGGCGAAGCCGGCGCGGCGCATTCGCTCGGCCAGATCCGCCGCACCGGGGAACTTGCGCACCGATTCGGGCAGGTACCGATAGGCATCGCGCGAGCCGGAAAGCGCCCCGCCGATCGCCGGCAGGATGCGCCGCGAATAGAAGTGATAGAGCATCGCGAAGAGGCGATTGGGCGGCTGCGAGAACTCCAGGATCGCCGCCATGCCGCCGGGACGCAGCACGCGCCGCATCTCCGTCAGACCATCCTCGTAGCTGGCCAGATTGCGGAAGCCGAAGGCCACCGTGAGCAGATCGAGCGAAGCGTCGCGCAAGGGCAGGCGCAGGGCATCGGACTCGAACAGCCGGGCATCGGCCCGGCGGCGTCCGATTTTATCGCGCGCGGCAAGGAGCATCGGGTGGCAGAAGTCGGAGCCAAAAACCGGATGCGCCGCCCCGGCGCGCCGGGCCAGCGCGAGGAGCAAGTCGCCCGTGCCGCAGCAGATATCGAGCACGCGCGCGTCCGGCCGCTCCAGGATGGGGGACAACCGGCGCACCGTGCGGGCGCGCCACAGGCGGTCGATGTTGCAGGAGAGCAGGTGATTGGCCAGATCGTAGCGATGCGCCACGCGGCCGAACATGCCGCGCACCCAGCGGGCGGCTTCCTGCGGGTCGCGCGCTCCCTCCGGTGTGGCGCCCTTCATGAGAGGGCGGACCGGATGGATGCCAGCACGAGCTGGTCGTCGACGCCGGCCGCCACCGTGACCTCGCCGATGCGCACGGGCAGCACGAAATGCACCCGGCCCTGCACCGTTTTCTTGTCGTGCACCAGGCGCGCCAGGAGATGCGCGGGGGCGATTCCGTCGAGCGGAGGAATCGGGCCGTAGAGCCGCAGCATCTCCAGCACGTCGACGGCATCCTCGGCGGAAAGGTGTCCGGTGGTTTGCGCCAGGTGGACGGCGGCGCGCATGCCCCAGGCCACGGCCTCGCCGTGCAGGAACCGCGTATAGCCGGTTTCGGCTTCGAGTGCGTGGCCGAAGGTGTGGCCGAAATTCAGCATGCGGCGCACGTCGCCTTCCCGCTCGTCGGCGGAAACCACTTCGGCTTTCATGCGCACCGCATCGGCGATGATGCGGTCCACCGCGTCCGGCCGGCGGGCGAGAACGTCCTCGCGGTGCTTTGCCAGGAAGCGAAACAGGCCGGCTTCGCGGATGACGCCTGCTTTGACGATCTCCCACAGCCCGGCGCGGTACTCGCGTGCGGGTAGCGTGGCGAGGGTATCGGGATCGATCAGGACGGCCAGCGGCTGGTGAAAGCTGCCGATCAGGTTCTTGCCGCGGGCGAGATTGACGCCGGTCTTGCCTCCGATGGCGGCGTCCACCTGGGCCAGCAGCGTAGTGGGAACCTGCAGCACGGGAATGCCGCGCATGAAGATAGCGGCCAGGAAACCGGCCATGTCGGTGACGATGCCGCCGCCGAAGGCGATCACCGTGCTTGACCGGTCGGCCCCGCGCGCCACCATCTCTTCGGCGAGCCGCTCGAGGGGTCCGAATCGCTTCTGCTCTTCCCCGCCGGGAAGGTACAGCGCTTCGTGCGCCACGCCCACCAGTCCGCGCGCCAGCGCGCCGCCCTGATGCCGCCACACGTCTTCGGTAGTCACCACGAACACCTTCCCGCCGTGCCGCGGGACATGTTGCGCCGTCTGCGCGAGGATGCCGCGCTCGACGATTGCGGAATAGCAGCCCCCGGGCGTTTCGACCCGAAAAGAAGGCATAGCAACGTTGTACCACGCGCGCGCTACTTCGACTGAGCCGCGACCGGTTGGCAGGCGAAAGCGCCTGCCCCACAAGAACGCAAGTCCCCGACCAACGTGGGACAGACGCTTTCGTCTGTCAACCCGGTGGTCTGAGCGATTTTTTCCGTCACCCGCCGGATCGCGAGCTGACCGGGTGTTAGGAATGAGCCTCCTGTTGCCCCGTGTACACTAAGGAAGCTAAGCCATGCCCATGAAGAATCCTCTGCATCCCGGCCACTCGATCAAGGACGCTTGCCTCGACGCTCTTCACCTGAGCGTGACCGATGGCGCCAAGGTCTTGGGCGTGGCTCGCCATACGCTGTCCCGCGTCATCAACGGCCAAGCCGGGATCTCGCCGGAAATGGCCATACGGCTGGAAAAGGCCGGCTGGTCGAACGCGGGTCATCGGCTACGGGTCCAGGCGGCCTATGATCTGGCGCCTCACACGGGCGCCAAGGAGCCCCGTCACGGCTTCGCCTGCACTCCGAGACCGGTGCGCTAGAATGAGATCACAGCAAAATGGGACAAAAGATACGGTCGACGACGGTGATTTGTGTCCGCCGCGACAACAAGGTCGTGATGGCCGGCGACGGCCAGGTCACGCTCGGTCAGGAAGTGATCAAAGCGACGGCCAAGAAGCTGCGCCGTCTGTATAACGACAAGATCGTGGCGGGTTTCGCCGGCTCCACGGCCGATGCCTTCGCCCTGTTTGCGCGCTTCGAATCGAAGCTGGAACAGTTCAACGGCAACCTGCCGCGCTCGGTGGTGGAACTGGCCAAGGAGTGGCGCACGGACCGCGTGCTGCGCCACCTCGAGGCCCTGCTGCTGGTGGCGGACAAGACTAGCACCTACCTGGTGAGCGGCAACGGCGATGTGATCGAGCCCGACGATGGCATCGCCGCCATCGGCTCGGGAGGCCCGTTCGCCCTGGCGGCGGCCACTGCGCTGGCGCGCAATACCAAGCTCTCCGCGCGCCACATCGCGGAGCAGGCCATGGCCATCGCGGGCAAGATCTGCATCTACACCAACGAGAACATCACATACGAGGAGCTGGAGTAGCCATGGTGATCTATCTTCCCGGCCAGTCGGTGGATGAGGAGCCGATCCTCGACGAGCTGACGCCGCGCGAGATCGTCCGCGAGCTGGACAAGCACGTGGTGGGGCAAGCCGACGCCAAACGAGCCGTGGCCATCGCCCTGCGCAACCGGATCCGGCGGCAGAAGCTCGCACCCGAAATGGCCGAAGAGGTGATGCCCAAGAACATCCTCATGATCGGCCCTACCGGGGTGGGCAAGACCGAGCTGGCACGGCGCCTGGCGCGCCTCTCCAATTCGCCGTTCTTGAAGGTCGAGGCCAGCAAGTTCACCGAAGTGGGCTACGTGGGCCGCGACGTGGAATCGATGATCCGCGACCTGGTGGATATCGCCGTCGACATGGTGCGCGAGGAGCGGCTCGATGAAGTGGCCGACCGCGCCGAATTGAACGCCGAAGACCGGCTGCTGGACCTGCTCATGCCCCCGCAGCCGGAACCGAGCGAAAGCGTGGAGCGCACCCGCGAGAAGCTGCGCGAGCGGCTGCGGGAAGGCAAGCTGGACGAGCGGCTGGTGGAGATCGACGTCAAGGACCGCGGGCCGACGCTCGAGGTTTCGACCAATGCGGGCATCGAGGAGATGGGCATCAACCTGAAAGACATGCTGCCCAACCTATTCGGCCAGAAGACCCGCCGGCGCAAGATGCGCGTGGCCGAAGCGCTCGATTACCTGGTGCAGGAGGAAGAGCAGAAGCTGATCGACATGGACCAGGTGACGCGCGTGGCGCTGGAGCGCGTGGAATCGAGCGGCATCATTTTCCTGGACGAGATCGACAAGATCGCGGGGCGCGAATCGGGGCACGGACCCGATGTCAGCCGCGAGGGCGTGCAGCGCGACATTCTGCCCATCGTGGAAGGCACCACGGTCAACACCCGCTACGGTTTTGTGCGCACGGACCACATCCTGTTCATCGCCGCCGGCGCGTTTCACGTTTCCAAGCCGAGCGACATGATCCCCGAGCTGCAGGGCCGCTTCCCCATCCGCGTGGAGCTGAAATCGCTCTCCGTGGAAGACTTCATCCGCATCCTCAAGGAGCCCAAGAACGCGCTGGCCAAGCAGTATACGGCGCTGCTCGAAACCGAAGGCATCAAGCTGGTGCTGACCGACGACGCTTTGGAGGAGGTGGCGAAGTTTGCGGCGCAGGTGAACGAAAGCTCCGAGAACATCGGCGCGCGCCGCCTGCACACCATCATGGAGAAGATGTTGGAAGAGGTGTCGTTCGCGGGGCCCGACCTGAAGAACAAAAAGGTGAAAGTGGACGCGGCCTACGTGCGCAAACAACTGGCCGATATCGTCAAGGACCAGGACCTGAGCCGCTACATACTATAGGACCGGCTTTGGCGCATCGGAGATCCACTTCAGGCCCAGGTCCGACAGTTGTTGCTTGTTGGGCGGCGAAGGGGCGCCGAACATGAGGTCCTTGCCGCTGGAAGTTTTGGGGAACGCGATCACCTCGCGGAGCGACGCCGCGCCGAGCAAAAGCATGACCAGGCGATCGTAGCCGATGGCCATGCCGCCATGCGGCGGCGCGCCGTAGGACAGGGCTTCCAGGAGGAAACCGAACTTGGCGCGGGCTTCTTCTTCGCCAATACCCAGGACGCCGAAGACCCGCTTCTGGACCTCACGGTCGTGAATACGGATGGAGCCGGAGCTCAGCTCGGTGCCGTTCAACACCATGTCGTATGCCGTCGAGCGGACCCTAGCCGGCGCCGATTCGAGAAGTGGCAGGTCTTCTTCGAGCGGCGAAGTGAACGGGTGGTGCGCCGGCACCCAACAGTCCTGCTCCTCGTCCCACTCGAGCAGCGGGAATTCAGTGACCCACAGAAACTTCAGCGCATTGCGATCCACCGCTCCGCACTGCTCGGCGATCACGCCCCGCAGGCTGCCCAGGCACTTCGCGGCCGATACCCAGTTCTTGCCGGCGGCCACAAAAACCACGGCCTCGCCGCGGTCCTCGCCAAGCGAGGCCAGCATGTGCTCCCGCAGGGGTGCCACCAGGCTTTTCCCCAAGGGTCCCGACGCGCCTTCGGCGGTCAGTTTCAGCCAGCTCACTTTGCAGCCGGATTCCTTGCCGGCGTTTTCCACCAACCGGTCGGCGGCGGAGCGCGAGAGCGAGCCGAACGCCGCCGGAACCGGCAGGTAGCGCGCGCTGACGCCCGGGCCCAGGTCCTTGGTGATCGGCACCGTTTCCGTGAATTCGGGGGGCACGCCGTGGATCGCGAGAGAGACACGAAGGTCGGGCTTGTCGGTGCCGTAGTTCTCCATGGCCTGGAGCCAGCTCATGCGCGGGAAGGGCAGGGGCAGTTCGATGCCCCGCGCCACTTTCGCGATCTCCGCGACCACTCCTTCGCCGATGGGGATGATGTCGTCGAGGCCGACATAGGACATCTCCAGATCGATTTGCGTAAACTCCGGCTGCCGGTCCGCGCGCAGGTCCTCGTCGCGCATGCACCGCGCAAACTGGTAGTAGCGGTCGAAGCCGGCCACCATCAGCATCTGCTTCATGAGCTGCGGCGATTGCGGCAGGGCGTAGCAGGAGCCCCGCTGCATGCGCGACGGCACCAGGAAATCGCGCGCCCCTTCGGGCGTCGTGCCGATCAGAAACGGCGTTTCCACTTCGATGAATCCCACCCGGTCCAGAAAGGCCCGCGCCGCTTGGGTCATATGGTGCCGGCGGATCAGGTTCTGCTGCAGCGCCGGACGGCGCAGATCGAGGTAGCGGTAGCGCAGGCGGAGCGATTCGTCGATCTCCGCGGCCGAGCTCAGCGGGAACGGGTACGGCTCCGACTGCCCCAGGATCACGAAATCCTGCACGTTGATCTCGACGCCGCCAGTGGCGAGCTTGGGATTGACCATGCCTTCCGGGCGCGCGATCACGGTTCCGTGGGCATTCAGCACCCACCCGCGGCGGGCGGTGTCCGCCATCTCGAGGAACTGGGGCGCCTCCTTGGCGTCCAGGCGAAGCTGGATCACGCCCGAGCGGTCGCGCAGATCGATGAACACCAGGTTGCCGTGGCTGCGGATCACGTCCGTCCAGCCCGCCACCTTGACTTCCGTGCCAATGTCCGCCACCCCCAGATCGCCGCAATAACGGGTCCGGTACCGCGTGCTGCCGTAAGTTTCCATGAGATTTGCCAGGGTCTACAAGCCGGCCATTCGGGGAAGGAGAATCCAGCCCGCCAGGAATGGAACAAGCGACTGGCTTGTGAAGTAAGAATTTTAACACGCTGGCGCGGACGGGGTCCGGCTCGTGACCGGAGTCTCACTCGTATCGAAGTGCTTCGATGGGGTCCAAGCGCGCGGCCTTGATGGCCGGCAGTAGCCCCGCCACCAGGCCCACGGTCTCGAGCAGGAGGGTCGAGGTGACCACCGCGAACGGGGAGATCGCCAGGTGGATGTCGCCCGCGCCGCTCGTGTCCTGGAACAGCGGGCCCAGCAGGGGCAGCGTGCCCAGCAGCCAGGTGAGACCCCAGCCGGCGGCGACCCCGACCGCGCCGCCCGCGGTCACGATGGCCATCGCTTCCAGCAGAAACTGTGCCAGGATGGAGCGGCGCGTCGCTCCGATGGATTTCAGCACGCCAATCTCGCGCGTCCGCTCGGTCACTGAAACCAGCATGATGTTGGCCAGCCCCACGCCGCCGATGGCCAGCGTCAGCGTGCCGATAAAGCCCAGCAGCAACTGCAAGGCCATAGCCATGGTGTCTACCAGGCGCATGGATTCGTTGAAGACGAAAATGCGCACGGCGCGCTCGTCGTTGGCCGCGAAATTGTGCAGGCGGCCCAGCGTCTCGCGCACTTGCCGCACCGTCTCCTCGCGGAAAATGGGATTGGCCGGCATCCACACGATGTCGTCCGGGTATTTCAAATCGCGGTAAAGCGAAGCGGTCTCGAAGGGAATGAATACGCACTCATTGTCGGGCGTGTTGTAGTTGGCGATCTGCGTCTTGGTTTTCAAAACGCCGACCACGGTGAAGCGCAGGCCGTTGATCGAGATCTCTTCGCCCTCGGGCGGAATTTCGCCGAACAGCTTTTCTGCCGCCTTGCCGCCCAGCACGGCCACGCGCTGCTTCTGCATTTCGTCTTCGGGCACCAGGTAGCGGCCCGAGGCCATGGTCTGGTTGCGTATGCGCTCGTAAGCAGGGGTGGCGGCGCGCACCATGGTGGTGTCGGTGCGGTAGCCGCGCACCACGGTCATCCCGCGCATCATCATTTCGGGGGAAATGGCCGCCGCCATGGGGACCGATTCGCGGATGGCGTCCACATCGGAGCGCTCGATCCGCACGCGGCGGCCGGCGCGCTCGCCGCCGGCTTGCGTCGAGGTCTGCCCGCCGAACATGAGGACCAGGTCCTGCCCCACCTCGCGGAACGCCTTGCGCAGCGCCATGTGGAAGCCGTCGCCGTAGGAATAGAGGATGACGAAGCAGGCCACGCCCCACGCCAGGCTGACCATGGTGAGGATACTGCGCTGCCGGTTGAAGCGCAGCGCCTGGCCGGCCTCGTGGAAGACGGAGCGCGTGGTCATGACAAAAGCGCCCCTTTGACGGCGGAATCAGTGCGGTGGGGCGGACCCCCTGGTCCGCGGCCGGCCCCCTGGCCGGCCTTCGGCCGGAGGCCGACGGGGGCGTCGGCCGGACCCAGAGCCGGACCCAGAGGGTGCCCCCGAGGGCGCCCGCCCCACATCACAGGCGCGCTGAGATCACCGGGTTTTCTTGTTATGCAAGCTGTGCTATCGCTCATAGCGCAGCGCCTCCACCGGGGTGAGTGAAGCCGCGCGCCACGCCGGCCATGCGGCCGAGACCACCGCGATCAGGCCCAACGCCGCGAAGGCCATGGCAGTGGTGGCGCCCGACACCGGAAGCCCGCCGAACATCTCCTGCTTCGGCAGCCGGTTCACCGCCGCCGAAATGCCGTAGGCCCCCGCCCAGCCCACCATCCCGCTCAACCCCGCCAGCAGGATGCCCTC
>JADGNR010000157.1 GCA_017883415.1 Bryobacteraceae bacterium
CGCGGATCGAGAGATGCTGCGACGCTGCGCGCCACTTCGTCCGAAAGCGTGTATGCGTCCTTCAACTCGCGATCGTACGTTTCGGCCCACAGGTGAGACTGGCTGGCGACGTCGATCAACTGGACATTGAGGCGCAATCGGCCATGGGACCGGAGCACGCTGCCTTCCACCACCGCTCCCACGTGCAGTTGGCGGGCGATGGTCTCCACCGAGCTTCCCTTGCGAAACTGCGATGCCGAGGTCCGCGCCATGACGCGCAGAGACTTTACTTTGGCGAGCCGGGTAGTCAGTTCCTCGACGATGCCCGCCGAGAGATACCCGCTCTCCGGATCGGCGTCCAGGGATTCGAAAGGCAGCACCGCGACGGAGGTGACTTTCGGAGCGCCGGCCGCGCCGGTTCGCCACAGGTACACCAGCAAGACGGCGAGAATCAGTGCCGCCGCGATCGCCGCCGGCTTCCGCGCGAGGAGGCCGTGGGCGTGCAGGCCGGGGCGATCCCCATTTCCCCGGTATCCTGCCGAGGGAATGTAGCTGCCCTTGGGCAATTCGATCCGCACCGGATCGAGGATTCCTTCCGCCTGGTAGTATTCCCGGAGCTTCTGGCGCAGACGCGTGGCCTGGGTGCGCACCACCGAATCCACGCGGGGATCGAAGGCGGCACCGCGGCCCAGCACGTCGGCGCCGATGCTGTATTCTTTCAGCCGGTCCGCTTCTCCGGCCGCCGCGCGCTCCACAATGAAGCGGAGGAACCGGCTGAGCTGCGGCGAAAGCGCGAAGCTGCGCGAGGCTAAAATCCGCTCCAGCTCTTCCCGGGCGGCTTCGGGGGCAACGGTAGTCCCGGAAAGCGCCGCGCCGGACTGACACCGGACGTCGGATTGCACCTTCTCTTCCACGGCTTGCGGACACTCCGCCGGTCAATGAAAGCGTAGCATAAAACTACATTTCAGGTCTCTAAACCTTGAATAGCCCGCCTGTAGCGGTTACGTAGCGGTGAGATTCTTGAATGTTGCCGCGTACCGGGGCCAGACTGAGTACCATGCAGACCAGAATTTTCGCGTTGTGCGCTCTTCTTGTTCTGACCGCTGGTTCCTCCTCGGCCAGCGCGTTGTTGTGCGTTTACGGCGACAATGCCTCCGGCACTTTCACTATTCCCCTGTTTGCCGACACCGGGGTTTGCTCGTCGACGGGAGCCCTGTTCCGCAGCGGTTCCGGCAGCGGGTCGGCCGGATTCGTCTCCGGCAGCGTACGCGCCGATTGGGGCAGCCTGGGCGGCGCGGTCTCGGCGACCGGCACCGCCGGCGAGCCTGGGGTAGCGGTGTACGCCTTGATGGACGATATCTGGACCATCGGGGGCGCGGCTGCTGGAACTCCGGGCCGGATCGACATTGGGGTGTCTTTGGATGGGAGCATCAGTTTCAACGGAAGTGCCAATCTGGGGACGTGGATTGGCGTGGATTATCCCGGCGGCGACGCCACCCAAGTCGTCAGCGAAGGCTGCACGAAATTTGGTTCGTGCCGGCCGCTGGACAACCCCGGCGGATTCTCGCTGGGCGGGACGCGCACGCTATCGTTCCACTTTGGCTCCCCCTTCCACGTGATTCTGGCGCTTGAGGTGAACGCCGGGGCGGTCAACTCTACGCAGAGCGTCAATGCCATGAATACCGCCAAAATCGACGGTTTCCAGGTGTTTGACACCACCGATCCCAACAATCCCGTTTTCGTTTCGGGCGCCACCGTTTTGGCCGACTCCGGCCACGACTACAATACCGCCGCCGCTGTTCCCGAGCCGGGAACGCTGGCTGTGTCCGCGCTGGCACTGGCTCTGCTGGCCATGGCGATGGCGCGGCGGAGAAATCGGCGCGCGCGGTGGTAGACGGCCGCTCCGACCCGTAACGGGTTCGCCATGTCCGTTCCCCTACGAAGACAAGGCGTAGCTGTGTCTAAGCGCACGTTCCCGCGCGGCCTCCTGGATCGTTGGGAACATAGGTTGCTCCATCCTTAAGAAGGCGCGAGTGCCGTCCTGGTGACACCCCGCCTGCGCCTGCGCCACCACGAGATGCCGAAGCCCGTTCATCTGGACAATGATCCGCTCTGGTACAAGGACGCGGTCATCTACGAAGTGCATGTACGCACATTCTTCGATCACTCGGGTGATGGCATGGGGGATTTCGCCGGCCTCACGCAAAAACTCGATTATCTTCAGGACCTCGGCATCACCGCCATATGGGTTCTTCCTTTCTGCCCTTCACCCTGGCGTGACGACGGATACGATATCTCCGATTACGTCAACGTTCACCCCGCCTATGGCACCCTGCGCGATTTTCAGAATTTCCTGCGCGAGGCGCACACCCGGGGCTTGCGCGTAATCACCGAGCTGGTGCTCAACCACACCTCGGATCAGCACGTGTGGTTTCAGCGCTCGCGCCGCGCCGCGCCGGATTCGCGCTGGCGCAACTATTATGTGTGGAGCGATTCGCCCGACCGTTACCTGGAGGCGCGCATCATTTTCAAAGATTTCGAAGCCTCCAACTGGACCTGGGACCCGGTGGCCAAGGCCTACTATTGGCACCGCTTCTATTCCCATCAGCCCGATCTGAACTTCGACAATCCGGAAGTGCGCGCGGCCATGGTCAACGCGCTCGACTTCTGGCTATCCATGGGGGTGGACGGGCTGCGCCTCGACGCCGTCCCGTATCTTTACGAGCGCGAGGGCACCAACTGCGAGAACCTGCCCGAGACGCACGAGTTTCTGCGGGAACTGCGCGCGCACGTGGATGCGCGGCACCAGGGGCGCACGCTGCTGGCGGAGGCCAACCAGTGGCCGGAGGATGCCATCGCCTATTTCGGAGCGGGCGACGAGTGTCACATGGCTTTCCATTTCCCCTTGATGCCGCGCCTGTTCATGGCCATCCGCATGGAAGACCGGTATCCGGTCAGCGAGATCCTGGAACTCACTCCGCCCATCCCCGATACCTGCCAGTGGGCCCTGTTTCTGCGCAATCACGACGAGTTGACCCTGGAAATGGTGACCGACGAAGAGCGCGACTACATGTACCGCGTCTACGCGCACGACCGGCACATGCGCATCAACCTGGGAATCCGCCGGCGGCTGGCCCCGCTGCTGGAAAACGACCGGCGGCGCATCGAGCTGATGAACGCGCTGCTGTTCTCCCTCCCCGGCACCCCGGTGATCTATTACGGCGACGAAATCGGCATGGGCGACAACTTCTACCTGGGCGACCGCAACGGCGTGCGCACGCCCATGCAATGGTCGGGCGACCGCAATGCGGGCTTTTCGCGCGCCAACCCGCAGAGCCTGTACCTGCCGGCCATCATCGACCCCGAATACCATTACGAAGCGATCAACGTCGAAAACCAGCAGAACAATCCCCACTCGCTGCTGTGGTGGATGAAGCGGGTGCTGGCGCTGCGCAAGCAACTGCGCGCGATGGGCCGCGGCAGCCTGGAGATGCTGTATCCGGACAACCGCCGCATTCTGGCGTTTGTGCGCACCTATGAAAACGAGCGCGTCCTGGTGGTGGCCAACCTGTCCCGCTTCGCGCAATCCACCGCGCTCGACCTGGCGAAGTTCAACGAACTCGTGCCCCTGGAGCTTTTTGGCAAGAGCGAGTTCCCGCAAATCTCCGAGCGGCCCTACTTCCTCTCGCTCGCCCCGCACGCTTTTTTCTGGTTCGCGCTCCAGCCCAAAGAAGCCTCCCACGAAACGCTGCGCATTTACACGGGCGAGCCGCCGGTGATCGCCATCGATTCGTGGGAGCGCGTCTTCGACGAGCCGGCGCGCAGCGCCATGAACCGCATGCTGCCGGCGTTCCTGCGCGGGCGCCGCTGGTTTCGCGCCGACACCCGCGTGATCCGCTCGGCGGAGATCGACGACGCCGTTCCGTTTCCGAAATCCCGGTCGTACCTGCTGCTCATCCGCGTGGAGTACACCGAGGGCGATCCGGAGATGTACACCCTGCTGCTTTCGGTCGCCCAAAAAGATGTTACCGACCCGCAGTTCGTGCTGGCACGCCTGGTGTCCGGCGACGGCTCCACCGGCTTTCTTTGGAGCGCGTCGCGCAACCGCGAGTTCTGCGATGAGCTCCTGTCCGCCATCCTGCGCCGCCGGCGGTTTACCGGGGAGCGGGGCGAACTGCTGGCGGGGCACACCCGCGCTTTCCGCAAACTCTGGGGCGAGGACCGGCCCTCGCTCGAGCCTTCCTCGGCCAACGTGGATCAGGACAACACCACCGTCTTTTATGGCAACCGTTTCGCCCTGAAACTTTTCCGCCGCATTGAAGAGGGCCCGCACCCGGAGCAGGAGGCCGGCGCGGTCCTCACCGACGCGGGCTTCCCCAACGCGGCGCCCATGGCCGGTTCGCTCGAGTATCGCAATGCCGGCGGACAACCCATGCTGGTGGCGCTACTCCACGGCTTCGTGCGCCAGGGGATCGAGGCCTACCAATACACCATCGATCATCTCGGCCTGTTTTACGAGCACGCCATGGCGCATTGGCCCGGCGGACCGCCCGAGGGCCCCGAGGCTTCGGTGGAACCCATTGGCTCCTATCTGGAAATCGTCCGGCTGCTCGGTTCGCGAACCGGTGAGATGCACGTGACCCTGGCGGCGCGCATCGAGGACCCCGCCTTTGCGCCGGAGCCGTTCACCGATTTCTATCGGCACGGCCTTTACCACGGGATACTGGCGCGGCTGCGGCGCAGCATGGAGCAGTTGCGGCCGCGCCTGGAGCGGTTGCCCGATACCGTGCGCGCCGACGCCCAGGCGGTGCTCGACCGGCAGGCCGACATTCGCGACAAGATGCGCTTCCTGCGCGACCAGCGCATCACCGCCACGCGGATTCGCATCCACGGCGACTATCACCTGGCGCAGGTGCTCTACACCGGCAAGGACTTCGTGATCGTGGATTTCGAAGGCGACCCCGGCCGCCCGCTGAGCGAACGGCGCATCAAGCGTTCGCCGCTGGAAGATGTGGCCAACATGCTCGACTCCTTCTACCACGCCTCCCACGCCGTGCTGTTCGGGGAGGCCCCCGGCGTCATTCTCAAACCGGAATCGCTCCCCGCGCTGGAGGCCTGGGCCAAATACTGGTACCGCTCGGTGGGAGCGGCTTACCTGGGCGCCTATCTGGTCACTCCGGGGGTGGGAGAACTGCTGCCCCCCAATCCCGAACAACTGCGCTCGCTGCTGGGCATCTTCGCGCTCGACCGCGCCATCCGAAAACTCGCCTACGAACTGGAGCACGCTCCGGAACGCATCCACATCCCCGCCCATGCCATCATCGAACTGTTGGGGGCCTGATGATTCCACCACCGGAAAACGGAGCGCCCGGCGCCACCTACCGCCTGCAATTCAACCAGGGCTTCCGCTTCGTCGACGGCCGCGACCTGGTCCCCTATCTCAGCGACCTGGGCATCACCGACCTCTACTCTTCCCCCCGCTATAAGGCGCGCCGCGGCAGCTCGCACGGCTACGATATCGCCAATCCCCTGCGCGTGAACTCCGAGCTGGGCACCGAAGAAGACTTCGACGAAATGGCCGACAAGCTGCGCAATTATGGCATGGGCCTGCTGCTCGATACGGTCCCCAACCATATGGCCGCCAGCTACGAGAATCCCTGGTGGACCGACGTTCTCGAAAACGGGCAGGCTTCCGCCTATGCCGCTTATTTCGATATCGATTGGCATCCCGCCACCACCAAAGCCGCCTTTCTCCAGGAGAATCGCGTGCTGCTGCCGGTGCTGGGCGATCTCTACGGCAACGTGCTGGCCAACGGCCAGTTCGTCTTGAAGATCGAAGACACGGGCATGCACGTGCGCTATTTCGATACCCGCCTGCCGCTCGACCCCAAGTCGTACATCTCCATCCTGAAGCATTGCGGTGAAGATCTTCCCGAGATTCCCGCGATCGTGCGCGATCTGGAGCGGTTGCCCGGACGCGACGAATCGGCCCGGGAGCGCGTGCTGGAACGCCGCCACGAGAAGGAGCGCCTCAAGGAACGGCTGTGGCAGGCCTGCCAGTCAAATGCCGAGGTCAAGCGCGCGGTGGACGAGGCCCTGCAGTTTTTCAGCGGGTCGATCGACGATCTGGACGGCCTCCTTTCCGAGCAGGCCTACCGCCTGGCGTACTGGAAGATCGGCTATGAGGAGATCAACTACCGGCGCTTCTTCGACATCAACGAGCTCATCGGCCTGCGCATTGAAGTCCCGGAGGTGTTCGACAACCGCAATCAGAAGACCTTCGAGCTGGTGCGCAGCGGGAAGGTGACCGGGCTGCGCATCGATCACATCGACGGCCTGTGGGACCCGCACTGCTTCCTGCAGCGGCTGGAGAATGCCGTGGGCGGCGGGCGGCGTTTGTATGTCGTGGTGGAGAAGATTCTCGGCCGCGACGAATCGCTGCCGCGCGAGTGGCCCGTCCACGGGACCACCGGCTACGAATTCCTCAACGCCGTGAACGGTATCTTCGTCCATCCGGAGGGGCTCGCCCGGCTGGAAGAGATCTACGGGCGGCGCACCGGCAACCATCTGCCGTTCGCGGAGCAGTGCTACCGCTCCAACAAGCTGGTGATGCAGACCCTGTTCACCGGCGATGTGCATGCCCTGGTGCACCATTTGGGTGAACTTTCGGCGCGCCACCGCGCGGCGCGCGACATCCGGCTCTCCGAATTGACCGAAGTGCTGGTGGAGGTGACCGCCTGCCTGCCGGTGTACCGCACCTACATCCACGGCCCGGCGATCTCGGCGAGCGATCGCGGATACATCGAGCGCACGCTCGCCCTGGCGCGGCAGCGCACGTCGTCCGAGCAGATCTCCGATGCCGCCTTCGCGTTCCTGCGCAGCGTCCTGCTCCTGGAGCCGCCCTACTACCTCGAGGACCGCAAGAGCGAATGGCTCGACTTCGTGATGCGCTGGCAGCAGTTCAGCGGGCCGGTGATGGCCAAGGGGCTGGAGGACACGGCCAACTACCGGCATAACAGCCTTCTGTCGCTCAACGAGGTGGGAGGCGACTCGCTGCGCGACCGCCCTCCCTGCGGCCTCGAGGAGTTTCACGAATTCAACCGGCGCCGCCTGGAGGAATGGCCGGACACGTTGAGCGCCACCGCCACGCACGACACCAAGCGCGGCGAAGATGTGCGCGCGCGCCTCAACGTCCTCTCGGAAATGCCCGACGAGTGGGACCGGCGGCTGGAGCGATGGATGGCGTGGAACGCCGAAAAGAAGTTGCCGGTGAACGGAGCGCTGGCGCCCAGCGCCGCCGAGGAGATTCTCATCTACCAGACGCTGGCCGGCGCGTGGCCCAACGGTCCCGAAGACGAGCCGGCGTTTCGCGCGCGCTTGCTGGAGTTCCTGGTCAAGGCGCTGCGCGAAGCCAAGCAGAACAGCAGTTGGATGGCGCCTCAAGAAGAGTACGAGCACGCGGTGCAGGAGTTCGTCAATCGCATCCTGGCCATGGATTCGGAGTTTCTGCCGGATTTCCGCGAGTTCCAGCAGGTGCTGGCGCGCACGGGCGTGCGCAACAGCCTGGGCCAGCTGGTGCTCAAAATCGCCGCCCCCGGGGTGCCCGATTTCTTTCAGGGCTGCGAGCTGTGGCAGCTCAGCCTGGTGGATCCCGATAACCGCCGCCCGGTAGATTACCGGCGCCGCATCGCCCTGCTCGAATCGTTGCGCAAACGGGAATCGGAGGACTGCATCGCCCTAGTCCGCGAACTGGCGGCCGATCCCATGCGCGACGAAATGAAACTGTTCGTCACGTACCGGGCGCTGGCGTTTCGCAAGGCCAACCGCGAATTGTTCGCCCGTGGCGAATATCTTCCGCTCGCCGCCCGGGGGGCCTCGGCGGCCCACATCTGCGCGTTTGCGCGGCGCTTGGAAGCACGGATGGTGGTGGTGGTGGCGCCCCGCTTCACCAGCCGGCTCGAGGGCTGGGCGGACACGGAGCTGGCGGTCCCGGAAGGCGCGCCGCTGGAATGGCACGACGTTCTCACGGGCCTGATCCCATCGAGCTGGCGCATCGGCGATCTGCTGGGCGAGTTCCCGGTGGCCCTGCTGGCGGGGGGTAGCGCATGAAAGCGGTAGTCTCCATGCTCCGCGGCGTCAACCTCGCGAAGCACCGGCGTATCAAGATGGACGAGTTGCGCGCAGTCTACGAGTCGCTCGAACTGCGCCAGCCGACCACCTTCATACAGAGCGGCAACGTCATTTTCCTGACCGCCGAGCGCGACCTCGCGCGCCTCGCCCGGCGGATCGAGGACGCGATCGAGGAGCGCTTCGGATTTCGTCCCGATGTGGTTGTGCGCACCATTGCCGAGCTGAAAGACGCGATCGCCAGAAATCCGTTCGCCGGGAGGAAGGGCATCGAGCCCGGCAAACTGATCGTCACCTTTCTCGGGGGCGAACCCGCGGCTGAAGCGCGCGACAAGATCCGGAGCATGAAGACCGATCCCGAGGAACTGCGGATCGACGGCCGCGAGCTTTACATCTATTACCCCGACGGCCAGGGGCGCACGAAGCTGCCTATGGCCGCCATCGAGCGGACGTTGAAGACGCCGGGCACCGGCCGAAACTGGAACAGCGTGACGAAGATGCTGGAGATCGCCGCGGAGCTGGAAGCCGGGCATCGATAGGGTCACCTGAGCGGGTCCTCCGGCCAGGCGTGCTTGGGATAGCGCCGCGCCAGCTCTTTGCGCACCTGCGGATAGAGCCGCTGCCAGAAGCCCGCCAGGTCGCTGGTCATCTGCACCGGCCGCTGATTGGGCGCCAGCAGGCGCACCACCACCGGCGTCCGGCCGCGCGCCACGGCGGGCGTTGCGCGCATGCCGAAGAAATCCTGCAGGCGGGAAGCGATCCAGGGCGGCTGGTCCGCTTCATAATGTACCGGCACGTTACGGCCGCCGGGCAGCCGGATGCGCTCCGGCGCGATCTCCTCCAGCAGCCGCCGCTCCGCCGGCGTCATCTGCCGCTCGAGCGCGCGTAGCAGGCCGCCCTCGCGCGCGGCAGCTTCCAGCTCACTGAAACTCTTGAGCCCTTGCGCCAGGGCGCGGAAAGCGCCGTCCGGATCGGGCGACGGAATGGGGCCGTGCGCGGACGCGAACCGCACCCGTGCGAGGAAGGCGGCGATCACCTCCGGCGAGACGAACCTCGCCATCCCCGCTTCCATGGCCTTCTCCGCCAGCAATTCGCCGGCGGCTGCCGGGTCGGGTGGACGGCGGCTCTCTTCGATCGCGATCTCGCCGAACAGGAGCGCGCTCACGCTTTCGACGCATTCGCGAGCGCGGTTCCACTCCACGCGAGAGATTTCGCGTACGCGCTCGGGAAACAGATCCAGCAGCCAGGCGGGCTCGATGGCGCTCGCGAGGCGCACCAGCGGCGGCTTCTGGTCGCGCCGGTCCTCGACTTCCACGGCCACCAGGAACTCGGAGGCGGTCACGGTGCTCGCCGGCGCAAGCTGCGCCGGCCCGCCCGACGCAAGCAGCAACTCGGCGCCCTGGCGGCGGCGCGCCACGCGGTCCGGAAAAGCGGTCAGAACGGAGAGTAAGAGCGCATCCTCGTCGCGGCGCTTCTGGCGGGGCGGATCGACGATGCGCCGCACTTGCCGCACTACTTGCGCGGTGCGCGGCTCCCACGGCGATTCCATCAGGGCCAGCAGGTCGGAGCGCGTGGTGTGCTCCGGTTGGGCGGGCAGGCGCTCGCCCGCGCTGAGCAGGGCCGCCACCGTGCAGCCGTCTTCGGCGACACCGCGCCGCCGCGCTTCGACGACGAGGCGCGCCAGGCGCGGATGCAGGGGATAGCGCGCCATCTCCCGGCCGGCCGGGCCAAAGGCGCCGAGTAGGCGCAGCAACTCCGCGGCCTGTGCCACGGCGGGCGCGGGCGGCGGGTCCAGCCACTCCAGGGACTCGAGGCCTCCGGCGCCCATGGCCTCGAGCAGGAGAGCCGCGGGCGCCAGATCGGCGCGTGCGATTTCGGGCGTGTCCTGCGCCGGGCGGCGCACGAAGTCTTCGAGCGGAAAGAGCCGAATGACGCGGCCGGGGCCGGTGCGGCCGGCGCGCCCCGCGCGTTGGTTGGCCGAAGCTTGGCTGACGCGCGCCACCTGGAGGGCGGGCAGCCCCGACCACGGCGAGTGGCTGGCCACGCGCGCCAGGCCGCTGTCGACCACAGCGCTCACGCCTTCGATGGTGATGGAGCTTTCGGCGACATTGGTCGAAAGGATGATCTTGATTTGCTCCGACGGGCCCACCGCGCGATCCTGCTCCTCCGGGGATTGATCGCCGTGGAGCGCCAGCAGCAGCCATCCATGGCGCTGCGCCAGCGCCGCACAGGCGGTCTGCGCGCGCCGGATTTCCGCGGCGCCGGGCAGGAACACCAGCGCGTGGCCCGCAAGGCCGCGCGCCGCCAATCGATCGAGCGCCGCCGCCACCTGCTGCTCGAGTGGGGCCGCCGACTGCGGCGTGTATTCGATTGCGAGCGGATACTGGCGGCCCTCGGAACGCATCACGCGCGCCTGGCCAAGGTATGCTGCGATGGGCCCGGCATCGAGCGTGGCGGACATGACCACCAGGCGCAGGTCCGGGCGGTGAGTGCGCTGGAGACGGCGCAGCAGGGCCAGCGCCAGGTCGCCTTCCAGGTGGCGCTCGTGGAACTCGTCGAGCACCACGGTGGCGACGCGTTCCAGGGTGGGGTCGGAGAGCAGGCGCCGGGTGAGCACGCCTTCGGTCAGAAAGCGCAGGCGGGTGCGCGGCCCGGCCACTTCCTCGAAGCGCACCTGGTAGCCGACCGAGCCGCCCACCGCTTCGCCGCGCTCCGAAGACACGAACCGCGCCGCCAGACGGGCCGCCAGGCGCCGCGGTTCGAGCACCAGCACTTCGCGCGGGTCTAGATCGAGCAGCGCCGGCGGCACGCGCGTGGTCTTGCCCGCGCCCGGTGGAGCTTCCACCACCAGGCTCCGCGCCGCGCGCAGATGGCCCACGATTTCCGGCAGGAGGGAATCGATGGGCAGGTTCATTGGGCCCGCAGCCGGGCGATATGCTCGCGCACCTTCTCCGCTTGCGGATAGTCCGGGTGATGCTTCACGAAATCCTCCAGATCGTCGGCGGCCGCGCGGAGCTCTCCGCGGCGCAGGTGAATCTCGGCCAGCAGTAGTTGCGGATGCGAGAAGTGCGCGGGATCGATCTCGCGGGCGCGCTCCAGGTACTTGACGGCCAGGTCGAAGTTACCCACTTCGAAGTAGGTCATACCGAGCTGCGCGTTGGCCAGGGCGTCGCGCGGACGGGCGAGCATGGCATGCAGGTTGCAGTCCATGGCCTCGGCGAGCTTGCGCAGGTCGAGGAGCACGCCTCCCAGGTTCACCAGCGGTTCGTACGCCGCAGGGTCCGCCGCCAGCGCTTCGCGGAAACATTCTTCGGCGCGGAGAAACCTACGCGTCTGGTAGGCGATGGTTCCCAGGGTGTTCCAGGCCGAAGAAAACTGCGGCGCCAGCTCCACGGCATGCTCCAGCCGCTTCACGGCGGAATCCACATCGCGCCGGGCAAGGTCCTTCTGCGCCTCCTCGTATTCGCGCAGCGCTTTGCCGGGAATGGCAAGCTCCGAGGCGGTGACCGCATGTTGACGGCGCAGGGTGTCGCGGGTCTCGAAGTCCGCGTCTTTGAGATCAAGCGTGAGCGAAACGCGCCGGCGGGAATCGGCCGTGCCCGGACCCACTTCCGCGGTGAGCCGCGCTTCGCCGCGCGAAGGGATGAACACGCCGATGGTGTACGTGCCCGGCGCGAGCTTGCGGAAGCGGAACCGCCCGCCGCCGTCGCTGACGGTCGTGGCCGCGAACGGGCTGGTGGCGCCGTAGAGCGAAACTGCGGCGCGTCCCGGCGGCAGCACCTGCCCGGCAAGCTGGTACAGCGGCTCGCCGGCGAAGGCCGCCGCCGCGCATACGGCCGGCAAAAAGAAACGAAACATGAGCCGATTCAATTGTAGAATGCACCTATGCTGTCGTCCATGGAATGGCGGGTGCTGGGGCTCCTGGGGGTTTCCGGCTTCATCAA
>JADGNR010000453.1 GCA_017883415.1 Bryobacteraceae bacterium
TCCTTCTTCTCCAGCCCGAGCGCCTCCACTTCCGCCATTTCCTTCACGTAGTGGACCTTCATCTCGCCGATCTGCTCGCTCTTGAGGTCCTCGCGCACGTCCACTTCGTTTTCAAACGGCAGAATCACCTCGCGCACGCCGCTGCGCTTGGCCGCCAGCACCTTTTCCTTGATGCCCCCCACCGGCAGCACCTGCCCGGTGAGGGTGATCTCGCCGGTCATGGCCAGGTTCGGCCGCACGCGGCGGTCGGTCAGCATGGAGAGCAGCGCCGCCGCCATGGTGATGCCCGCCGACGGCCCGTCCTTGGGAATGGCGCCCGCCGGCACGTGGATATGGATATCGCTGGTCTTGAACAGATCGGGATCGATCCCGTACTTGGTGGCGTTGGCGCGCACCCAGGTGAGCGCGGCCTGCACCGATTCCTGCATCACCGGCCCCAGTTGTCCGGTCATGATGAGTCCCTTGCTGCCGCCCGGCATCCTCCCCGCCTCGATGAACAGGACATCGCCCCCCACCGGGGTCCACGCCAGGCCCACCGCCACCCCCGGCCGGCGCGTGCGCTCGGCCACTTCCGTGTCGGTGCGGAACCGCGGCGCGCCCAGGTCCTTCTCCACCAGCGCCGGGGTCACTTCCGTCTTCTCGCGCGTGCCCTCGGCGATGCGCCGGGCCTGCTTGCGGCAGATGGTGCCGATCAACCGCTCCAGGTTGCGCATCCCCGCCTCGCGGGTGTAGCGCCGGATGATGAAGCGCACCGCCTCGTCGCTGAAGTGGATGTCGGTTTCCGCCTCGAGCCCGTTCTCTCTGGTCTGCCGCGGAATCAGGTAGCGGAACGCAATCATGACCTTCTCGTGCTCGGTATAGCCTTCGAGCGGGATGATCTCCATGCGGTCGCGCAGCGCGTCGGGGACCGGGTCGAGCACGTTCGCCGTGGTGATGAACAGGACTTTCGACAGATCGAACGGCACGTCCAGGTAATTGTCCCGGAAAGTGAAATTCTGTTCCGGGTCGAGCACCTCCAGCAGCGCCGACGCGGGATCGCCGCGAAAGTCGCGCCCCAGTTTATCCACCTCGTCCAGCATGAACACCGGATCGTTGACCGCCGCCCGCCGCAGCGCCTGGATGATCTGCCCCGGCAGCGCGCCGATGTAGGTGCGCCGGTGCCCGCGGATCTCGGCTTCATCGTGCATTCCGCCCATGGAGATGCGCGCGAATTTTCGTCCCAGCGCCCGCGCGATCGAGCGGCCAAGCGAAGTTTTCCCGACTCCCGGCGGCCCCACAAAGCACAGGATCGGCCCTTTCAGCACGGGGCGGAGGTGCAGCACGGCCAGGTAGTCCAGGATGCGGTCCTTCACCTTTTCCAGGTCGTAATGATCTTCGTCCAGGATCTCGGCCGCCCGTTTCACGTCCACCTGCGAGCCGGAGGAGACGGCCCACGGCAGGTTCCCCATCCATTCCAGGTACGTGCGCGCCACGCCGTATTCGGGCGAGGAGGGCGAGATGTGCGCCAGCCGGCCCAGCTCCCGCATGGCCTCGGTCTTCACTTCCTCGGGCATGCCCGCCGCTTCCAGCTTCTTGCGCAGGTCCTCGGTGTCCCGCTGCGATTCGTCCCCTTCGCCCAGTTCCTTCTGAATCGCCTTCAACTGCTCGCGCAGATAGAATTCCCGCTGGCTCTGGGAGAGCTGTCCCTGCACCTGGGATTGGATGCGCCCGCGCAGCTCCAGCAGCTCCAGCTCGCGCGTCAGGTGGCGGTGGATCTCGTGCAGCCGCGCGTGCCCCTCCACCTCTTCGAGCAGCCGCTGGCGCTCGGCATGCACCAGGCCGGGCAGGTTCCCGGCCACGAAATCCGCCAGCCGCCCCGGCTCGGTGATGCTGGCGGCGCTCGCCGACAAGTCGTCGGAAAGATTGGGCGATGCCGACACAATCTGCTGGAACAGGCCCAACACGTTCTGCCGCAGCGCTTCCACCTCGGGGGTGATCTCCGGCTCTACGTCCGCGATGCGCTCCACGCGCGCCTTCAGGAACGGCTCCCGCGCCGTGAACTCGCCCGTCCGGATACGCGCGACGCCTTCGCAGAACAACAGCAGATTATCTTTCGGAACCCGGATGGCCTTGTGCATCACGCACAGGGTTCCCACCTTGTAGAGATCGTCCGGGTCGGGCGCATCCACGCGCGGGTCGATCTGCGATACCACCGCCAGCGACCGGTTTTCGCCCAGAGACTGCACCAGCGCGACCGAGGCCGGCCGCCCTACGGTGATGGGCAGCAGGGCCCCCGGAAAAACCACCGTATCGCGCACCGTGAGAACCGGCGTTTCTTCCCCCGGCGTCTCTCCCCCCAGTGTCTCCCCCCCCAGTGTCTCTCCCCCCAGTGTCTCTTCCCCCGGCGTCTCTTCCCCGGCGGCGGAAGCTGGTACCTGTTCGTCGTCGATAGCCATAATGAACTCTCCCCAGTGTACCCATTGGGCGCCCGCGCGGATGCGCCGCGCCCCGCTATTCCACGCGCCGCACTTCCACCTGGCGGTAGATCTGCTCGGTTTCCGGCAGGCTGGCGAAGCTGATCCCCGGCTTGGCCGCCGAAGCGGTTCCCGACGAAACGCCCCAGCGCAGCGCATCCGCCGGGTTCGACTTGCGCCGCGTGGACCAGACGTACGCCGCCGCCAGCGCGTCGCCCGAGCCGATGGGGCACAACGCATCGATGCGCGGCGGCACGGCCTCCACCAGGCCGTCGGCGAATGCGCCGACGGCGCCCCGGCTGCCGAGCGACAGCACCACCGATTCGGCGCCCATGGCCCGGATTTGCGCCGCCGCCTCCAGGTACTGGGTGCGCGTGAGCAGCGTCCGCCCCAGCAGCCGCTCGGCCTCCTGCTGGTTGGGCATCGCCACCGTGGGCCGCGCCTCAATGCCCTCCCGCAGGGCATCGCCGTCGGCATGCAGCAGCGTCTTCACTTTCTTCCGGCGCGCCATCGCCACCAGCTTGCCGTAGAACGAGGCCGGCACGCCCGGCGGGATGCTGCCGCACAACATCAACCACGAGGCCTTGTCCAGCGCCTCCCGCACCACGCGCTCCACGCGCGTCACTTCCGCCGGGGAGAGGGACGGCCCCACCTCGTTCAGATTCACGGTGAGCCCGTGCCGGTCGGTGATGGTCAGATTGGTGCGGATCTCATGGGCGATCGGCACCACCGTGGTGCCGTACCCGCAACCCCGCAGAAGCGCTTCCATGCGCTCGCCCGTATTGCCGCCCGAGATGAGCACCGCCACCGTTTCGCCGCCAAAGGAGTGGATCACGCAGGAGGCGTTGATGCCTCGTCCCCCCGGCGATTCGCGCGTCCCTTTGATATACGCGCGGTCTTCGAAGGCGAGGCGGTCGACGGTGATAATCCGGTCGATGGCGGGGTTGATCGTGAGCGTGACAATCAACCCACCATTCTAGCGTGGCTGAGCCCAACGAGCGCTTCCACTCGACACACCTCGGCGCGGAGACGCAGAGGCGCAGAGACGAACGCGGAGAAGGCGATACACAAGAGGAAGCGGAGATCGCTGACATGAACTCTCTTTGCTTCTCCGCGCGGCCTCCGTGTCTCCGCGCCTCCGCGTCGAGTCTCCCTGGCGCGCCAGGCGCCGGACGCCAAGGGCCAGGAAGCCGCGCGGTTGCGCGAAGCCGAGGTGCGGCAGGCGGCCGACGCGGTCACCGTCGAAGGCGTCGTACAAAGAATCTCCGGGCTCGGGCTGGAGGTGTCCAGAGCGCTGTCGGAGGTCGCGGGAAAGCTCACCGAGGAGGTGCAACTGCTGGCCGCTGTGCGCGAAACCGTGGCGCTCGAGCGGAAGGAACTGGAGCGCCTGCACAAGATCGATGTGGCGGCCACCGCTCTGGACCAGATGGTGCAGGAGTACACGCTTCAAAAACAGACTCTGGAATCGGAAATCGCCTCCACCCGCGCCGTGTGGGAGGAGGAATCGGACCGCATCGAGCGGGAGCGCAAGGAACAGGAAGAGAACCTCAAGAAACAGCGCCAGCGCGAGATCGAAGATTACGAGTATAAGAAGACCCTGGAGCGCAAAAAGGCGCAGGACAAATACGAAGAGGAAACGCGTCTTGCCGACAAGAAGAACCACGAGAAACAGGAGACCCTGGAGAAGGGCTGGCAGCAGCGCGAAGCGGCGCTGAAGGAGCGCGAGGAGGAATCGGCCCGGCTGCGGAAGGAAGTGGAAAGTTTCCCGCTGCGTCTGCAGAAGGAGGCCGAGACCGCGGCGGCGCAGGCGCGGCGCGAGACCGAAGCGAAGTTCGAACAACAGGTGCTGGTCTTGAAGAAGGACGCCGAGACCGAGAGACGGCTGGCCGACATGCAAGGGAAATCGCTCGAGGAAGCGGTGGCCCGCCAGCAGGCCCAGATCGCCGCGCTCGAAAAGCAACTGGCCGAAGCCAAGCAGCAGGTGCAGGACATCGCCGTGAAGGCCATCGAGGGCGCCAGCGGAGCGAAGGCTTTGTCGCACATCAACCAGATCGCCATGGAACAGGCC
>JADGNR010000158.1 GCA_017883415.1 Bryobacteraceae bacterium
CAGGTCGATCCGCCCATACGCCGAGCGCGCCTCGATGGCGGCCAGCGGCATGTGCATGGGATTCAACTCGATGTCGCCGCGCTCGGTCTCGATCTCGAGCGTCTGCGTGAACTCCTCGACTTTAACGTCGCGCGAGCCGGTGATCAGCTTCAGCGGGCCCACCACGTTGCTGGCCGTGAACGCGCCCAGGTCCATGCTGATGCGCCCGGGCACAGCCTGCACACTCAACTCGGTGTTGCGGGTACCTTCATAGCGCAGGGGCTTGGCCAGGTTCTTGAAAATGAGAGTTCCCTTGTAGGAGCCGTTGATGGTCACCTGCCCGGCGATATTCTCCAATTCCACGTCGGAGCCGCCGCCTTGCAGGTCGAGCCGGCCGTTCACGTCCACCGCGCGGATCAGGTCGCTGCGGCCGATGTCCAGCCGGGCGTTGCCCTCGACGCGCGTGAGCCGCACATCGGCGCGGTCTGAGGCCAGTTCCACGTCGCCCGCGATATCGGTGATCTCGAAGTCGCCGCGCTGGCCGCGGGATTCCACCGCCATGGAGCGCGGCACGGTCACTTCCAGGTCGTCCGATACCTGCTGGTTATCGGATGCGCGATCCTGGTTGGTGCGGATCAGCAGGCGGTCGCCCTGCGCCACGATTTCGACCGGCGTGCTTTCGTTGGCGCGGTCGGCATCGCGGCGGGCATACGCTTTGACGACTTTGTGGCCCGTGACGGCGACCTCCTCGGTGTCGCCGCCGACCACTTTGATATTGCCGCGCGGGTTTTCGAACACGATGCGTTTCGCGCCCGCCGACGGGTGTTGCGCCGAGACCGAGTAATCGAACTCCTGCCCCCACCAGTTCATGCCGCGGGAGTTGAAATGAATGCCGTGCTGGCGGGCTCCCCAAACTCCCAATCCGGCCATGCAGATGAGGACCACCAGCACGATTTCCCCGCCCGTGAAACTCGACTCGCCCTCGCGCCGCCAGGCCAACACTTCGATGAGCCGCAGCAGCCCCCAGGCGATCAGCACGAAGGGCCAGTACTGCGCCACCAGGTCGAAAACCGGGGCTTCGGGATGGAGATTCCTCCACAGGAACAGGGCCCCGATAATCAGCAGCAACAAGGGCCCGGTAAACGATCGGCGTCTCATTGGGAACCTCCCGGCGGCGTCTGCCCAGGGTCACCCGCGCGCGGCGGAGCGCTGGAGCCGAATCCGCCCTTGGCGGTCGCCGCGGGCGGCGCCGCGGCCGGCGGATACGGAGCGTACGGCGGCGGATAAGAATAAGGCGGAACACCCATCTGCTGCGGGGGCGCGGCTTCGACGCCGCGGCGCAGCAGGCTCAGCAGCCCGAAGACGATCAGCAGCACCGGCCAGGTCTGCTCGAAACGGAACCGCGTGAAGTTGTTCAGAGCGAACAGCACGCCCAGCGTGATCAGGGTAATCGGCCCGCGGAGGGCGCGGACGATGGAGCGCTCACTGCCGTTCATGGCGAATCTCCTTCTCCGCCGGCTGGTGCCCCATGAAGCGGCCGATCAGCAGGTACGCCCCGGCCGCGATCAGCAGCACCGGCCAGAAGCGGGCGACGTACTCGAAATTCAGCAGGTTCAAGGTATGCAGCAGCAGCAGGACGCCCAGACCGATCAGCGCCACGGCGGCCAAAGGAATCTGCTCCCGCCGGCCGCGCAAGTCCACCAGGCTGGAGTATTCGTCCACCGGCTCGCCGGCTCTCCGCTTGCGCGCGGTGTGATAGGCCTCGAAGGCCATGTAGGCCCACCAGGCCAGCACCAGCATCACGAAGATCGGCTCCAGGCCGTTGGCCGCCCGGGAATTGGCGATGCTCATGAGGATGCCCCACACCACCGCGTGGACGAGCCCCTTGGCATATTGTGCGTTGTAGATGGCGCCCACTCCGGGAATCAGGCCCAGAAAGAGGGCCAGGCCCGGCGAGACATCGGCGTAGACGTATCCCGTGGGCGGCGCTCCCGGCGGGATCGCGGGGCCGTAGGGCGCCGCCGGCGGCACGGGGAAGACCGGCGCTCCCGCTTCGGGCGCGGCGGACGGCGCCGGCGCGGGCATGTGCTCCGCGCAGAAGACGGTGCCGAAGGCATCGCGACGGCACGCTTCGCAAACCGGCTTGCCGCAACTGCGGCAATATGCGGTGGCGGGTACTTCCGGATGATTCTGACAATTCATAACGTATCCCTCGATTACTGTGATGCCCCCGATGGGTTTACTCCGGACGCCGGGCCTGCGCCGGGCGTCGCCTGGGGAGGACTGCCGGGCGCGGCGCCAGGCGCCCCGCCGCCCTCCCCGGGAGATGTCTTCACGGGCAGTTTGCGCTCGTCCGTCTTCTTGGGAGATTCCTCCCCGGCGGCCGGCCGCTGCTCGTCACCCTGCTGCTGCCACTCCTTCAGCGTGGTTTGGATCTGGTACACAAACTTCAAATTCTCGTAAAACTTCACCGTGCGCGCCCAGGCGCGGTAGGCCCGGTCTTCCAGGCCGGCCCAGACTTCCGCCGGCTTCAGGTCCGAGGCGCGCAACTGGCGCGCCGGCCGCACGAACTGCCACAGGATGGACAGCGAGAGAATCGTCATCGCCATCCCCATGTAAAATTTCGGCTGCAGGACCGGTCCCAAAACCCCCGCCAGCCAGCTTCGGCTTTTCTGCCGGCCCTTGCCCCGGCTCCAGGGAGCGTCGAACAGAATGCGCGTGATCAACTCCGGCGGAGGCTCCACATCGGCGGCCCGTTCCATGAAGGCCACCGCGGCGGCGGAATCCCGCGCCAGCCCGGCGCACCCCGGGCACTCCGCGAAATGGCGCTCCAGCTCGGCCTTGCGGGCCGGTATGAGCGTGCCATCCACGTAGTCGCAGATCAGGATTTCCACATCCGCGCAGTTCATACCAACAGCTTCTGCTTTCGCAACAACCGCGCCAGCTCGGCGCGGCCCCGGTTGATTCGCGATTTCACCGTGCCCTCGGGAATGCGCAGCACATCGGCGATTTCGCGATACTCCATTTCCTGTAAATCGCGCAGCACAACGGCCTCGCGCAGATCCGGCGACAGCCTTTGCAGGGTCGCTTGCAGGATCTCGCTGGCCTCCCTGCCCGCCACCGACTGGTCCGGCCGGGCCCCCGCGGACCCGCCCTCCTGCTCCAGCATGGGGAGCTGCTCTTCGATGGAATCCGTCACCCGCTCCTGACGGGTGCGGCGATAATGATCGATCAAGAGGTTGCGCGTCACCCGCGCCAGCCAGGTGCCAAACGATCCTTCCGCCGAGCGGAACGTCCGCAGCGTGCGGAAAACTCGCAAAAAAACTTCCTGGGTCAGGTCCTGCGCTTCCGACGCGCTGCCGGTGAAGCGGTAGCACAACCCGTAGATTCTCCGGGTGTGCAGCCGGACCAGTTCCTCCCACGCGGTTTCGTCTCCGCGCAGGCATCTCGATACGAGGCTCGAATCCGGGTCCAATGTACGTTCTACCAGATTGTGGCCTCCGCGAACACCCGCCGCGTGGTGCGCTGCCGCACTACCGGCTGCTCCGTTCCGGAAAACACCGAAATCCAACGTCGCGGATGCCATGGCACTCGTTCTTTCATATGGAGAAACGAGGCTTTATCATGATAGGTTCAATTTTTCCGGTATGCCAGTTCTTTTCAGGGGCAATTCCGGGGGAGGCAGACCAATTCGCCGTCACAAATGGAAATGGCTGGCCGCACTGGCCCTCGCCGCCGCTGCGCTGGCGTGGTTCCTCCGCGGCCAGTTGCACGCGCAAGCCTTCGACTGGAAACTGGCCGCCGCCGGCTTTCGGAGGCTGCGCTGGCACTGGCTGATTCTCTCGCTGGCGCCGCTGGCGGGCAACTACTACGCCCGGGCCCTGCGCTGGGCGGTCTTCCTCAAGCCGCTGAAAGCCCGCCCTTCGATGCGCAACCTGTTCTCGGCCACGGTGATCGGCTTCGCCGCCATCACCCTGTTCGGGCGCCCCGGCGAGTTGGTGCGGCCGTATCTCATCGCCCTGAAGGAGCGGGTGCCGCTCACCTCGCAGCTCGCCGCCTGGCTTCTGGAGCGCATTTTCGACCTGCTGATGGTGCTGCTGCTCTTCGGCTTTGCCCTGACCCGGGTCCATGCGTCCCATGTCCAGGTGGGGCCGAAGCTGGCCTGGGTACTGACCTTCGGAGGACGGATCGTGGCCCTCACCTGCGTGGCGCTGCTGGCCGCTGTGCTGAGCCTGCGGCACTTCGCCGAACCGGTGCGCCGCCGCCTGACCGCGGCCGTGCGCTTTCTCCCGGAGGCGCGATTCCGTAAACTAGAGACTTGGATCGCGGCCTTTATCGAAGGTGCGGCCTCCACGCGCAGCGATGGCGCTCTGCTGCTGGTGTTCCTGTATTCGATCCTGGGCTGGGCCTCGATTGTCGCCGTCTTCTGGTGCCTGGCCCAGTCATTTGGCGACGTGATAACTCTTACGTTTGTAGATGTTATCATCTTCCTGGGCTTCGTCTCGTTTGGGGCCGCCGTGCAGATTCCCGGGATCGGGGGTGGCATGCAGGTAGTTGCGGTACTGGTGCTGACCGAACTGTTTCACGTGCGGCTGGAGCTGGCCAGCGCGTTTGCCATGTTGATCTGGATTATGACATTTGTAGCAGTTGTGCCGGTAGGGCTGGGTCTGGCTCTCAAAGAGGGTATGGATTGGCGCAGCCTGCGCCGGATCGGGCGGGAGGCCAAGGAATGAAGTGCCCATTTTGCAATCACTTGCATGACAAAGTCGTGGATTCGAGGGAGAGTAAGGAAGGCGATGCCATCCGGCGGCGCCGCGAGTGCCTCGCCTGCGAGCGGCGATTCACCACGTACGAGCGCATCGATGAAGTCCCTTACATGGTGATTAAAAAGGACGGAAGACGCGAGAAGTTCGACCGGCAGAAGGTCCTGGGAGGCCTGCTCAAGGCCTGCGAAAAGCGGCCGGTCAGCATGCCTAAGCTGTCGGAACTGGTGAACCAGGTGGAATCGAAAGTCAGCGATTCGCCCGACCGGGAGATATCTACTACCGAGATAGGAGAATTCCTCATGGACAATCTTCGTGAGTTCGACAAGATCGCCTACGTCCGGTTTGCGTCGGTGTATCGGGATTTCCAGGACGAGCAGGCGTTCTTCAACGAGCTCAAAACCCTGATGCGGCAGAAGCTACCTTGATCTCACCGCCGAGCCGCCGAGCCGCCGAGAAAACGACCGTGGTTTCACCGCGTTGCGCACTAGAGGCATGCCGCGCGAAGAACGATGAGAAACTCGGCGTCTCGGCGCCTCGGCGGTGAAGTGTCTTCCCCCAAAATCCATGTAACCGAAACAGTTCCAGGACATCTCTAAAAATAGGGCTTTAAAATTGGTGGGGAATGATGATATCATCAGACGAAAGTCGAACCCCGAATTTGGCCAATCTCTTAAAGACTTGGGACTGGACCGTCTGGTTGAGCCCGTTTCAAGTGTTACCCCGTTTCCCAGACATTCGAAGAAAGCCTTTCGCGTGTCCATGGGGAGGTGAGTCTTAGTGGACCATTTCGAAGATCAATTTTTAGCAGACAATCCCGAGACGTTAGGCCTGAATTTTGAGGAAGAAGCGAAGTTCTTCGATCCCGAGGCCGCGCATGAGGCGGATTTCCTGCACCCGGCGCCCGTGGAGGAATCCATCTACACGGACGATCCCGTCCGTGTGTATCTGCGCGAGATGGGCGCGGTTCCGCTTCTTACGCGCGAGGGGGAAGTCGATTTGGCGCGCCGGATGGAGCGCGGTAAGTTACGGATGCAAAAGGCGGTCAGCCGCTCCGCGGTGGTGCAGCGGGTAGTGGTGGATTTGGCCGAGCAATTGAAGAAAGGCGCCTTCGAACTGGAGGCCCTGGCCGACCTGGGAGACGTGGAAGAAGGCACGCCCGCCGATATCAAAGTGCGCACCGATGCCTCCCGTCATTTTTCCGACGTAGCCACGCTGCACAAGAAACTACAGCAGTTGGAAGCCAAAGTCGAGCTCACCCCGGTGGCCAACAAGAGACCCCGGAAGCGCCTCTGCGCGAAGCTGAACCGCGCCAAGGTCGAGACCTCGCTGGCGATCCGCCGATGCCCCTTCAGGGTCAACAAATGGAAGGAGTTTTCTCGCGAAATTGAGCGCGCCGTGGATGAGATCAGCCACCTGGACAGCGAGATCAAGAAACTCGAGGCGCGCAGCAATCCGGCCCAGGCGCCCCGCTTGCGGGACCTGAAGAAGGAAATTCGCCGGCGTGAAGGGGAAGCGGGCGCGACCCTGCCGGAATTGCGGCACAGCCTTACCGTGATCCGCCATGGGGAAGCGGAGGCCGAACGCGCCAAGAAGGACCTGGTGGAAGCCAATTTGCGCCTGGTGGTTTCCGTGGCCAAGAAGTACGTGAACCGCGGACTTCACCTCCTGGACCTTATCCAGGAGGGCAATATCGGGCTGATGCGCGCCGCCGATAAGTTCGAATACCGGCGCGGCTACAAGTTTTCGACCTATGCCACGTGGTGGATCCGGCAGGCCATCACCCGGGCCATAGCCGACCAGTCGCGGACCATCCGTATTCCCGTCCACATGAACGAAAGCATGAACAAGTTCCTGCGGGCCACACGCGAGCTGGAAAAGGAGTTGGGCCGTACTCCTACAAATGACGAAATTGGACGGCGGATGGACATCCCGGTGGAGAAGGTCCAGAAGCTGAAGACCATCTCGCGCGATCCGGTTTCGCTCGAAACGCCGGTTGGGCGGGACGGCGAATCGGCGCTGGGCGATCTGATCGAGGACCGCTGGGTGGGCTCGCCGGTGGACGCCGTGATCGAATCCAATGTCCGCGACGAGACCGCCGGCATTCTCAAGACGCTGTCTCCCAAGGAAGAGAAGGTCATCCGCATGCGGTTCGGAATCGGATGCGAACGGGAGCACACGTTGGAAGAGATCGGCCAGGAGTTCGACGTCACGCGCGAGCGGATTCGCCAGATTGAAGCCAAAGCGCTGCGGCAGTTGCGCGCCCCCGAGCGGGCCCGCCGTCTGCGGGCGCTGATGGCCGCGCGGTGAGTTGGTAGCCTACCAGAAATAGCGCGCGACGACGCGGGGAGAGCTCGGCGCGCCGGAAATCACTTTGACGTGCAATACGAGCTGCAGGTTCTTCTTCTGCCAGCCGGAGGGCGCGTCGTGCAGGGCCTCGGCCATCAGCTCGGGGTTGGTTACCAGGTCGCCCGCGGCATCGGTTCCGTATTGCGTGATGCCGGCCAGCTCCACCAGCATGGCATGAGTATCGGGATGAAAGACGCGGGAGACAATGGCGTAGTCCTCGGCGGTGCGGCGGTCGCGCGGGAGATTGGGCAGCGTCCACTTGGTGGCCGCGCCGTTGTCGGTGATGCCGATGGGCCCCTGCGAGCCATCGATGAAGTAGCGCATCTGCCGGCTGATCTCTTTCCAGCGCGTATAGGAATAGCCCACCAGGATGACCGGCCCGGTGCGGAAATCGGCGAAGGAGACGTCGTTGCCCACGCGCACGCGGTAGGGCCGCCGCAGGCGGGTCAGCATGGCGGTCAGGCGGGAGGTGGCGATCAGATCGCCGCCGCCCACGAACTGATCGGTGAGCTCCACAAAATCCTCGGGATGCAACGGCCCGGTGACGGCGGGGTCGCGATCCATACTCCAGACGGGAACGAAGGCGGCGCACACCGAGACCGGGGAGGCGCCCTGCAGCACGGGCGCCCAAAACTCGTCGAGCGGCGTGGCCGCGGCTCGCGTCGCGAACCAGACGATGGCGGCGCCGGTGAGCAGAACGAGTGCGGCCGCCGCGGCGCGCCGCAGCGTCAAAACCCGCTTGCTCTCGACCGCCGCGGCCGGAGGCGGAACCGCGGCGATCACATCCACAACCGCTGGCTCGGGGGCCGCGGGCGCGGCACCGGGGTGGAATTCCGGCACGTAGGTGCCCGAGGGCAACTCGATGCGCATGGGATTTCTGGCGCCCTGATCGGAATAGTACAATCCCAACCGCTTGCGGACTTCCCCCGCCTTCACGCGCACGGTGGCATCGTCACTGGGATCGTAGCTGGTGGACCGGCCGAAAACCTCGATGCCGATGGTCCGCTCCTTGAGCATGTCGCCCCGTCCGCTGAGCGTGTGCTCCACCACATATCGCAGGAAATCCTGGCTCCGCTTGCTCGAGCGGAACTCGTGGCAGGAGAGCACGCGACTGAGTTCCTCGCGGATCCGTTCTTCCGAAATGGGCGCTGGCGACTCCGCATCCGGCGGCGGCGGCGCATGGGAGAGCCCGGGAGTATGTCCCTGCGACATGAAACCACACCAAAGTCAGTAGGAATGCTGGATCTGATTTTAGCAGATTGCCCGGGCGAAGCTGGCGGAGTTGGGGAACGGAGAAGCAGCGAGGTAAGACAAAATGGATAAAGGGCGGTCATCGCGCGGTTTGTGAACTAGAAAGTCCCCGTTGGCGATCATCCGTTTTGCGCAACAGGCGCTGTGCCCATACTGCAGGGCACCGGCTAATCCGACCGTTCAGAGCTTCCCGTACAACCTGTTCACTTGCCGTGGATGAGGCCGCCCTCATCTTGGCCCGGTTCTATATGGCACCTCCCGCCAGTCCTGGGTGGACCGGCAAAAACGGCGTCGGAATCAATGTTACCGGCCTGATTCCACCTATAGTCTGCGCCCTGACTGCTATGCTTGTCAAGGGTCTTGAAATACCAATTTCCTGGGAGATAAAGGCCGTAAATCTACTGCCGTGTTTCGGAGTCTTTTTTCCAAAAAGAACGCGCCATTGACGGGGGCGCCCGCCGTGCGCCGCCTGAAGACCTATTCCGCGCAAAGCGGCTACGTCTACCAGTATTATTACGAAGGCAACCGGCCGTTCCGCCTGGCGGGCGAGAGCGGCACGGCCTTCGTGTTCAGCGTTTCGGCCGACCGCAAGAACTGGCGCCCAGCGGAAATCCTGATGAGCGAGAGCGCCATCCAGGCGTGGGAGGAGGCGCACGCGCGGCAACTTTCCTCCACCGAACGCTACGCCATCGCCAAGATGGCGCTGTTCCAGGCATTCGACGAACGGCCGACGCCGGCGCACATGAAAGAGGAAGTGCGCGTGCGGGCGGCCGACGTGGCGGCCATCGTGGAGACGCTGGGCCTCGAGTAGCGCCCCTACTGCACGTACAGCGAGGCGGTGTTGCTGGCCACGCCTCCTACGGTGATGGTGAGCGGGTACTTGCCGGGGGCGAGATTGGCGGGCACCTGCACGTTGGCTTGCGCGAAGCCTACATAGGGCGCCGCCAGCGCGATAAAGACCGTGGCGTCCGATGTTCCCAGGGTGGCGCTGAACGGCGCGACGGGGCGTGACAGGTTGGTGGCCGATGCCGGGGCGCCGCTCGCCACCGGGGCATCCACCGCGCCGATGCCGGTGAAAAAGACCAGGACGAACACGGTGGGGCCGGGGTGCACCGGATGGGTGGCGTTATTGGCCGTGCCATCGGGGTTCACGATGGCGAAGTTGTCGGCGAACGGATAGATGTACGGCGCGGCCGGAACTACCGTGAAGCTAACCGGCGGGCTGGTGCAGAAGGCGGTGGTGACGGTGGCAGTGGCCGGACCGGGCGCCACCTCGTAGGGCACCTGCGCGTTGATCTGCCCCGCGCTCGAAAACAGAATCGGCGCGGGCAGGCCGTTGATGGTGACGGTGGCGCCGGCCAGGCTGGTGGGCCAGGAAACCGCGGTGTTGAGCACCGCCGCCTGCGCCATGCCGCTGCCGAAAATCGAAATCTGCGAGCCGGGCGCGACAGGACCGGGCGCGGGGGCCGCGGCATTCACCACGCCGCCGTCGGTGATCGTGGGGGTTCCGCCGCCGGGGGAGATTTGGGCCACGAAGGCATCGCTGCCAGCGCCGGAATAACTGGTGAACACGGCGCCCGCCGTGGCCGGGAAATTGGTGGAGGCGGTGGTGCCCGCCACCACCAGGCCGCCCGCGCAGGTGGCGGAAATGGCGTTGCCGGAATCGCCGCCGGTGCCGCCGCTTCCGTTGCCGCCCAGATAGCTGGAGAGTACCAGCGAGGAGCCGGTGGAATCGAGAGCCGCCACCATGCCATTCAGAGAGCCCTGGTTCGTGCTTTGAAACGCATTGGCCAGCGGCAAATCGGGCGAACTGGTGCTGCCGGTGATGTAGGCGTTCTTGCCGTCATCGAGCGCGATGGCATTGGCTAGCTCATCGCCCGTGCCGCCCAGGTACGTGGAATAGGCGAGGGACGCGCCATCGGGGCTCAGCTTGCTCACGAAGATGTCGAGGTTGCCGCCGCCGAAAGTCTTCTGCAAGGCATTCAGGGTGGGGAAATCGGTAGAAGCGGTTTCGCCGGTCACGTACGCAGCGCCGTTGGAATCTACGGCGATTCCCAAAGCGGCGTCGTTGCCCGAGCCGCCGAGATAGGTCGAATACACCAGCGTGCCTGTGGGCGAGAGCTTGGTCACGAACGCGTTCGTGGCGCCCGCCAACTTCGCCTGATAGGCATTGCCGCTCACTTTGAAATTGGTGGACGTGGTGCTGCCCGTGATGTAGGCGTTGCCGGAGGAATCCACGGCGACCGCGTTCCCGGAATCGTCCAGGCTGCCACCGAGATAGGTGCCGTAGATACGGACGCCGCTGGCATCAAAGCGCATCGCGAACGCGTCCTCCGCGCCGCCGGCATAGGTCGTCTGCGCCGTGCCCGTGGTTACCGGGAAGTCCGTCGAAACGGTCGCGCCCACGATGTACGCGTTGTTGGCTGCATCGAGAGCGATGGCGTTGGCGATCTCGGCCTGGTTGCCAGCCACGTAGTGGGAATACACCAACTGGGTAGCTGTGGGATTGATCTTGCTCACGAACGCGTGTTGTTGCCCGTTGAAGAAGGCGGAGCGGGTAAAGTAGGTACCGTCCGCCGGGAAGTCGCTTGAGACCGTCTCCCCGGCCACGTAGATATTCCCCGCCGAATCCACGGCGACCGCGTGGCCCCGGTCGTCACCGCGGCCGCCAAAAGCCGCCTGGAGGAGCACGCTGGAACCTTGCGGGTTGAGCTTGGCGACGTAGGCATCGGGGTCGCCAAAACTGGAGATCGTCGAGCCCGCCAGATACACGTTGCCGGCCGCGTCCACGGCCACGCCTTCACCGATGTCCGCGTTGGCGAAGTCGAAATACGTGGCCCAGGAGAGCGCGGGATCGATCACCAGCGGGCGCGCGCGATCGTAGCGCCCCAGAGCGAAGCGCACGACGCCCCCGCGCAGCAGGTAGCGGCCCGCGATCTCGCGGCGGGCACCGGCGCCCTCCTGATAAACCACCGGGCGGTGCTGGCGGATCTCGCCGCTCGCGGTTTGGATCAGCAGGTCGCCGGCGGAATCGACGCGCAGGCCGCGCGCGCCCACATACCGCAGCCGGATGCGCCCGGGGTCGGCGCCCGCGGCCACCAGGAAGTCGTATTCCAGACTTCCCTGGTTGCCGTAGTAGACCACATCGACGCCGCGATAAATGCCGCGATACCGGACGCGCGCGTACGTGGGGATGCCGGTGAGCGACCGATCGTCTTTGCGGAGATAGTTCACCACCCCGGGGAGGGGCGCCTCGGCTTCGGCTCGCGCGTTGGTGCGCGCGCCCACGAGCACCGTCGCCAGGCGCGACCCGTGGGAGCGAAACTCCGCCCGGCCGGCGGTGAAGCTGATCGCGTACCCGCGCGTGCGCGCCACATAATCGGCGCCCGGAAGCGCCTGCCCGCGGTTCGGCTCAAACGCCAGGGGAAGCGTGGCGCTCCACCCGGCGGCACTGCATGCCACCCACATCGCTATGGTTTTCATGTCTGATTAATTAAACCCTATATTTATGGTGAAGGTGCGGAGCGGGAAAAGTTCCGAAATCTCGTCGACCAGCCGGGTCACGGGCGCTGCTTCAGGATGCGCCGTAT
>JADGNR010000159.1 GCA_017883415.1 Bryobacteraceae bacterium
CACGCGGCAGGCACCAGTGCAAGGAGTATCCATCCAAGAACCGCGGAACGAAAGACCCGATGTGCAGGATGATCGCATCGGGCCTCAAGCGATTGTTCCATTTTGTCCTCCGAAAAAAGTTTAAAGGGCTGTCTGAACCGGTTTCACGATACACCTAACATAGTTTAGGGCCCTTATATCTTTTGGCCAAAGACCAGTCGACATTCTCCGCCACAGTCACGGTACTGCCAGTTCGGCTGGGCCGTCATCCGCCGCGCATAGCACCGTGCCGAAACGCGCGAATCGCGGCGTATCGATCCTCCAAATTGCCGTTCAATATCCTCTGTGGCGGTCATTCCGACGCCGGCGTCAGGCGGCGGGTGAGATTGGCGGCGCGGTCGGCGTAGTGGGCGGGTTCTCGAGGGTTGCCCTGGACCACGCTCACGTCCTACCGCGTCAGTGTGAGGACGATGCAAGACCTGCGATCGCGACCGGCATTAGCGGTCCGAGGTGCGCCCACGCACTGCCGTAGGCGACAGGCAGGTTTGAAGCGTATGCAAGGAAAACCGGATGGGGAAGGTCTAGGGAGGTTGTCAATTGGACAGGGTGTCAATTGAATCGTTGACACTGTAAGCTCTTCGGTTTACAGTAAAAGTGTGGTCGCCAGCTTCAGAAATAAGGGGCTTGAAGAGATCTACTTCACCGGCAAGACTCGCCGCATCGGTGCCGAATATGTCAGGAAGTGCGTGCGTATCCTGCTGTCGCTGGAAGTGGCAACGCAACCAGAGGACATGAGCGTTACAGGGTACAGGTTCCATCGTCTGCACGGCAACCCGCGCAGATGGTCCGTGCGCGTCACTGGAAACTGCCGGATCACGTTCGGCTGGTCGGGTGAAAATGCACACGATGTTGATTTTGAGGATTACCATTAGGGGGGAAGAGGAAGAGATGGACAGAAAGAATGCATTGCCGCCTGTACATCCGGGCGAGATCATTAGGGAAGACATCCTGCCCGAGGTCGGCCTTTCCGTGACGTCCGCCGCGAAGGCCCTTGGCGTGTCACGCCAGATGGTTCATGACATTCTGGCCGGGCGGAAGCCTCTGTCTGCTGTCATGTGCCTGAAGGTTTCCCGCCTTTTTGGCAGCACGCCGGAATTCTGGATGCGCCTGCAAGCGGAATACGATCTGAAGAAGGCTGCACAAAACAGGAAGGTCATGGAACGCGTCGCGCGGATCGTGCCGGTGAAACCGCTCGAAGAAGTCCGCACCTGACATCCGCGACGGTCCGGCTGAAAGCTGCGGCGTACTTCGACGGTCATCCGCTGCTATCGAGTTAGCGGGGACCAGGAATAAATGCCTCCCCAGTCTGGACACGTTTCGAACTTTTGCCGGCCAACTGGCACTGTGATCGAACCTGTCATTGCCCAATGTTATCGGAATCATCGGCGCGGGCCGCCACCGCACGTCCATGGCGGGCACCCACCTTGGACACGTCTCGAACTTCCTTCTGCGACTGTTTCCGAATGGCAACCCATCTGAACGAGGTTCGGAAGGCGCGCGCTTTGGGTCATCACCGGGCCTTTCGGCATCGATGGCCTGCACGACAGCTACACGGAATCACACCCCGTTTCCGATTCGTGGCGTAGCGGCGAGCCTGATTCCGCCAAGTTGCACTCGCAAACGATTTGACACCTATCGAAGCTGCGGCTATACTCCACCTAGAATGTCTAGGTGGCGACCCAGCAGCGACAGCGTAGAAATGCTGCAAGGCACGCTCGACCTTCTGATTCTGCGAACTCTGCTGCCCGGTCCGGCTCACGGGCACACGATCGCCAAGTCCATCGAGAGGGGTTCGGAAGACGTTCTGCAGGTGGAGCAGGGATCGCTGTATCCTGCGCTGCACCGGTTGATCAAGAAGGGCTGGGTTTCGGCCGCTGAGGGAACATCGGAAAACAATCGTCGCGCGAAGTATTACCGATTGACTGCGAAGGGCCGAAAGCAGCTCGAAATCGAAACTACGAAATGGGACAGACTGGCCCGGGCCATTGGACGGATTCTCAGACCTGCGCCGGAAGAAATCGGGTTATGAATCGCGGACCTGACCGCAAGAAGTGGCAGGATTTTCTCGACGAGGAAATTGGAGAGTACATGGAGCATGAGACGGACGAGAACATCGCGCGCGGCATGAGTCCAGAAGCGGCGCGCCGAGCCGCATTGCAGAAGTTCGGCAACGTTACAAGGGTAAAGGAAGATGCGCGGGCCGTCTGGACCACGCTCTGGCTGGAACAGTGGCTTCAAGATGCTGGATATGGCTGGCGCATGCTGCGACGGAATCCGGGGTTCAGCACAGCGGTGGTGCTGACTATAGCGCTCGGGATTGGAATGAACAGCGCGATGTTCAGCGTGATGGATGCAGTGCTGTTCCGCCATGTTTCCTATCCGGATTCGGACCGGCTCATCTGGGTGGCAAACTACGACACCGACTGGCAAAGCGAAACAGACAATCGCCTGCTGCCCAGCGATTACGCTGCTTTTCGAGAACAAGCGCAGTCATTCGAGAGAATGACGGCTTACTCAAACGAGGATCTCGCTCTTCTGTACGCTGGCGAGGGCGCAACGGAACGGATTGCGTTCGTGAGCGGGGAGTTCTGGAGCACGACAGGAGCGCGCCCAGCGCTCGGCCGTCTGTTTGGCGCTGGCGAACCGCATGCGATCGTGCTCGCGTGGGAACTGTTTCAGCGGAGGTTTGACGGCAACCCGAGCATCATTGGTAAGACCGTTTCGCTCGACGGCCGCCCATTCGCGATCGTCGGAATACTGCCGCCCAACTTCCGATTGGAGTTTCCGCAATTCCTTTATCCCGACGACGAACGAAAAGAGATCGACGCCTATATTGCCGTGCCCAATGCGGCGTGGCATTTACCAATGACGGCTTATCGCGCAGGGAACTGGGAGAAAGTCCAAGAAGATTTCGGTCCTTTGCCGGCCTTCGTATGGGTAGTGGGGAAACTCCATCCGAAGGCTTCGCTGCAACGAGCGCGGGCTGAACTGGAAGCGATGTACCAGCGACTTGTGCGCGAGAGGCCTGGAATCTATCACACGCATTCGGCCCTGCGGGTTCAGCCGCTACAGAACAAGTTAGCGAAAGGCGCGGGCGCGGCTTTTGCTGTCCTGGGCGGAGCCGTAGGGTTTGTGCTGCTCATGGTGTGCGCGAATGTCGCCAATTTACTCTTGGCGCGCGCGACATCGCGGCAGCGAGAGGTCGCGATCCGAAGAGCCCTGGGCGCTGGAGGGGTGCGACTGGCTAGGCAGTTCCTCGCGGAGAGTGCGCTTTTCGCGGCGGCCGGCGGAACGGCTGGCGTAGCCCTCGCAAAAGGGATTGTGGGGGCAGTGGTGCGGGTTGGATCGGGAGCGGTTCCGCGTCTCGCCGATGCTATGATCGATGGGCGGGTGCTGGCATTTACCGCGGCGGCGTCGTTGCTCGCGGCAGTGCTGTTCGGGTTTGGCCCGGCCGCCTCGCTATTACGCAGCGACATGCAAAGCCCCTTGAAGGAGGATGGCGCCGGATATTCCTTGGCTTCCGGCCGCCTGCGTGTGCGCGCCGCGCTGGCGGCGCTGGAAGTGGCAATAGCAATCGTGTTGCTGAGCGGAGCCGCGCTCATGCTGAGGAGTTTTTGGCGGATGAGTGCGTTTCCGCCAGGATATTCGCCAGACAAGATCCTGACGATGAAGCTCTCGCTTTCGGGCGAGCGATATCGTAGCTGGCCGCAACAACGGACCTATATCGACGAACTGCTACGGCGCCTGGTGACGACACCCGGATCAGAAGCGGCGGGTATTCACTGTAGCAGCTTCAACACGACGATTCAGGTGCAGGGTGCGAGCGCGGGCCAACCGGTGCCTGCCGTAATCGAATACGTCTCTCCCGGCTATCTCCGGGTTATTGGTGTGCCGCTTCTCGCGGGTCAATGGCCGGACGACATGGATCTGGACACGGTGATGGTCAACGAGACGCTCGCGCGGTCGCTCAACGGAACGGGGAACCTGGTCGGCAGACAGATCCAGGCGGCCTTTCTCAGCGGCAGGATCGCAGGAATCGTGCCCGATTTCAAGACTTCGCAGCTCGATGCAGAACCCCGTCCGGCGATCTATGCTCCGTATCAAAGATCGCCACGTATTTCTTCCGTTCAGGGAATCCTCCGTGTGGGCACCCGCGCCGCGCCCATGGCGTCCGCAGTTCGCCAGAGGGTCTCCGGCATCGATTCCAACGTGCCGCTGTATCAGGTGGAGACTCTGGAGAGCGAACTGGCCGAATCTGTCGCGCCGCGCCGTTTCAACCTGCTTGTGCTGAGTTCATTTGCGGCGGTCGCCGTGCTGCTTGCGTTCATCGGGATCTATGGAGTGATCGCGTATCTGGTGGCACAGCGCACCCGCGAAATTGGGATTCGCGTTGCGCTCGGCGCCACTCGAATCGATGTGGCGCGTATGGTGATACGGCAGGGATTGGCGATTGTTGGAGTCGGGGTGGCGACGGGCATTCTCGCCGCCCTGGGGTTAAGCCAAGTGATGTCCACACTGCTCTATGGCGTAAAGCCAAATGAGCCGTTGACGTTATTGGCCGTCGCGGCCTCACTCGCGATAGTAGCTCTGCTTGCGTGCTTGGGACCCACGTGGCAAGCTACGCGGGTAGACCCGATTGTTGCGGTTCGCGGAGAGTAACAGGCGCGCCGGAAGTTGAGGCTTGACTCTCTCGCTCATGAACCGGGGCCCCGGTGGGATTCGAACCGTCTGCCGTCCACCCCGTGGCGCCGGCGCCATCCCGGCCGAAGCCCGCCCCGCCCCCTACCAGTACCTGTCCTCGAACACCGTCTTCCGGCACTTACCGCAGAACTCCGCCCCTTTGACGTCCAGCCGCTCCACGGCGTGGCTCGAGGCCATGACGCACCGCCAGTCGGGGCAGTGCCGCAGGCCGAACGTATGGCCCAGTTCGTGGACCGCCTCTTTGACCAGGCGCTGCCGCAACAGGTCCTCGCGCCGCGGCATGCCGTAGAACTCCTCGTGCAGGCGCGCCGCCGACACCACCGCGCACGCGCCCTCCAGTTGCGCCTCGCCGAACACGAAGGTCAGGACGGGCACGTAGAGGTCGCAGGCGGTGACGCCGAGCACCCGCACATCGGGGTCCACGACCCGTTCCAGCTTTTGGATGATGGCCGTGGAGTGATACTGGTTGCGCCCGGCGTCCAGCGCGAAGGAAAGATCGAACGTGTCCGGACGGATGCGGCAGGGCGTGCGGAAGATACGCGCCAGCGCCGCCGCCAGGTGCTCCAGCACATCGAGCCCTGGCGCCGCGCCCGCGCCGTTCCCGCCCAGCGGGATCAGATGAATCGGCTTCACCGCAGACCGTAGCGGCGGAGCTTGTTGTACAGCGTGGTGCGGTCGATATCGAGAATGCGCGCGGCCCGCGAAAGGTTGTGCTGGGTCTCCCGCAGGATGCGCTCGATGTGCACTCTCTCGATGTCTTCCAGGGTCTTGCCGCCCTTGGGCTCGTCCACCTGAAACTGGAAGGAGAAGTCCGACGGCCGGATCTCCGGGCCGCGTCCCACCACCAGGGCGCGCTCCACGGCGTTTTCCAGCTCGCGCACGTTGCCCGGCCAGTCGTGTCCCATCAGCGTTTCCATGGCCTCGGGGGAGATCTGCGGCACGGGCCGGCTGGTGGCCATGCAGAACTTGTTGAGGAAGTGGTTCACCAGCAGGGGAATATCCTCGCGGCGGTCGCGCAGGGGCGGCAGCTCGATGCAGAATACGTGCAGCCGGTAGTACAGATCGGGCCGGAAGCTGCCCGCCTTCACCAGCGCCTCCAGGTTCTTGTTGGTGGCGGCCACGCAGCGGAAATCCACCTTGATCTGCTGGTTGCCGCCCACGCGGACAATCTCTTTCTCCTGCAATACGCGCAGCAGGTCGGTCTGCGTTTTGAGGCTGATGTCGCTGATCTCGTCCAGAAACACGGTGCCGCCGTCGGCTACTTCGAACTTGCCCTTCTTGCGATACTGCGCGCCGGTGAAGGCGCCTTTCTCGTGCCCGAACAATTCGCTTTCGAGCAGGGTCTCGGTCAGCGCGCCGCAGTGAATCGTCACCATGGGCATGTAGCGGCGCGGGCCGGCCGCGTGGATGGAGCGCGCCACCACTTCCTTGCCGGTTCCGCTCTCCCCGGTGATCAGCACGGTGGCCTCGGTGGGCGCCACCATTTCGATCAGCTCCACCACCTTCTTCATGGCCGGGCTTTTGCCGATCATCTCCGTAGCCGGGATGGCCTCCTGCAGGTCCTCGCGCAGGCGCACCACTTCGCGGCGCGCGCGTTTGTGCTCGAGCGCGTTCGATACCAGGTGCGACAGCTCGTCGGGGTCCACCGGCTTGGTGATGTAGTCGTAGGCGCCCATTTTCAGCGCCTGCACGGCGGTGTCCACCGACGCGTAGCCGGTCATGACGATCACCGTCAGGTCGGGGTCGGCTTCCTTCAGCCGGGCTTGCAGCTCCATGCCGTCCATGCCCGGCATTTTGATATCGATCAGCGCGATATCGAACTCGGCCTGCTGGATGGTCTCCAGGGCTTCGCGCGCGGAGCCAACCGGGCGAGCCGTGTAGCCCTCGCTGGTAAACCACTTCCCCAGCGAGTCGCGCACCACCAGTTCATCGTCCACGACCAGAATCCTGCCTTTGGTCTTTACCGCTACGGAAGGTTCTTCCACGCTTACCATGATTTCCTCCATCTCTCCTTCACTTGCTCACCCCGGTGGCCACCGCCGCGGTTACCGGCAGCGACACCTGAAACTCCGTTCCTTCACCCGGCGTGGAGCGGACTGAGATCTCTCCCGCGTGCTGCTCCACGATGCTATGGGCCACGGCCAGGCCGAGACCCGTGCGATTCTGGTCCTCTTTGGTGGTGAAGAATGGATCGAAAATGCGCGACAGCACATCCGCCGGGATGCCGCTTCCCGTGTCTTTCACGCGCACCGAGCCCTGCTCGGACGCAGCATCGAATTCCGTCGCAATCTCGAGCTTCCCGCCCTTGGGCATGGCCTCCGAGGCATTCACCATCAGCACCAGGATCACCTGCTGGATCTGGTTGGCGTCGCACTCCACCGGCGGCAAGTGCTCCGCCAGGCGTTCCACCAGCTCGATGTTCTGCATGGCAAGCTTGTGTTTCACCAGCAGCACCGCGCGCTCGACAATGGTGTTGAGGTCGTTGGGCTCGCGGTTCGAGGGCGCCTGCCGGGAGAAGGTCAGCAGGTTCTTCACCAGGTCGCCGCAGCGCTTGCTCTCGCGTTCGATGGTCTGGAGTTGTTCGGCCATCTCGTCGCGCTCCGGCAGTTCGTGCTTCAGCAGCTCGCGCAGCACCAGGCGCGCGTAGGTCAGAATGCCGAACAGGGGATTGTTGATTTCGTGGGCCACCGTGGCCGCCAGCTTGCCGATGGAGGCCATCTTCTCGGAGCGCAGCAGGGTCTTGTGCACGCGCTCGAGCTCGGCCGTCTTCCGCCGCACCTGTTCTTCGATGTGGGCCTGCACCCCGGCCACTTCGGCGGTCATCTTGTTGAACGACGCCGCCAGGTCGCCCAGCTCGTCGTCGGAGCGCACCGGCAGGCGGTACTCGAGGTCGCCGCCGGCCACCCGGTGCGTGCCGTCCATCAGCTCCTTGACCGGCCGGTACACCACCACCCACATGAACAGCACGGCCGCGCCGCAGCCGAACATGATGGCGCCAACCAGGAACCAGGTGAGGTTGGCCTGGTGCTGCTTGATCTGTCCCTCCACTACCTCGAGCGAAAGCACGGCATCGATCACCCCGAGCACGCGCTGGCCCGCCTGGTGCACATGGCAGGCGGCATTGGAGCACTCCGGAGCGTTGTCGATGGCGCGCATGACCCCGAGCACCCGATGGCCCTCGTTGTCGGTGAAGTAGCGGGCGCGATCGCGCCGGTTCAGATGCTCCCGCGGCGCCGATTGCGCGTGGCAGCCAATACACCCTTCCGCCGTCTTGTCCACCACGGTCTTCACTTCTTGAGCGTGGGTGGAGTAGGTTATGAAGCCTTCCTTGTTGAAGACGCGGATGCGCTGGATGCCCGGTTCGCTCCCCAGCTCCTGGATCACGTTGTAGAGCGCTTCCCGGTCGTTGCGCAGCATCTCGTAGTGCGTGCTGCGTACGATGACATCGGTAACGCGATTGGCGGATTGCTCCACCAGGTCCTGCGAGTAGCGGCGCTCGCTGCGCAGATTGAGATAGCCGAACAGGGCGAAAAAGGCCGCCGTGCTCGCGATCACGCAGATGGCGAGCTTGGCGGCCAGTCCCAATCGGAATGTGGCGCGGAGATTCATCAGACTGCGACTGCGTCCGCCTCCGCTTCTTCCATCTCCACGGGCGCTTGCTCCGGCGAGTGCGCTTCGAAGATGGGGAAATATTGGGCGACGGCCCGGAAGATCGCAAAGCCCACGGCGACGATGGAGAGCGTGACCGCCACCTCACTCCAGCGGGGGATGTAATGCGTGCCCGAGCCCGCTTCCAGCCCGGTGGTCCCCACGTTGAGCCGGTTGGTGATGAACCCGAATACCACCATCACCGCGCAGGCGTACAGTGCTCCCGGCCGCATGCGGACTCGCGCCTGATAGAGCAGCAGGGCGGGCACCAGCATGAGCAGGATTTCGAGCGCGAACAGCCAGGTCTCGACGCGGTTCAGCGCCAGCAGCCCGAACACATGCCGGTGGCTCATATCCAGGAACCGGATCCACAGGTACACGCTCAGCACCACCGCCAACACGCGTCCCATGCTGGCCAGCAGCGGCAGCTCGAGCGCGCGCCCGAAGGCGCGGCTGCTGTGCCACGATTCGAAAATGGTCATGGCCAGACCCACGGCGATCGAGGAGACGTAAAACAGCAGCGGCAGAATCGGGGTGTACCACAGCGGATAGAGTTTCTCCGGCACGATCAGGAACAGGCTTCCGAGCGAGCTCTGATGGAGCGTCGACAGCAGCACGCCCAGAATCATGAGCGGCACCGAGATGCGGTGGATCCATTCCAGCGGTTTGTGCCAGCCGAATTTTTCGAACACCACGGGCAGGAATTCCAGGAACAGCACGGTGGTATAAAGCGTGACGCACCACGCCACCTCGAACATCACCGAATGCGGGTTCCACATCACCAGCGGATGCCATAGCCGATCGGGGCGTCCCAAGTCGTACAGCAGACCCACCACCACCAGCGTGTAGCCGAGGAAGGCGGTCAGAATGGCCGGCCGCAGGACCGGCTTATACCGCTCGATGCGGAAGATATGGACAATGGCCACCAGGGTGAAACCGCCGGCGGCGAGGCCCACCCCGCACATCACGTCAAACCCGATCCACAGCCCCCACGGGAACTTGTCGCTGAGGTTGGTCGACCCGCCCAGCCCGTAGAACACGCGCAGGTACGTGGCATAGAGGCCGCTCAGCAGGATGGCCGCGAAGATCACGCGCCATACGGTAATTTTGGGGAATTTGCGCTTCACCGGCGCCGTCCCTCCTTCTTCGCCACTTCCGCGCGGCGATTGGTGATCCACCAGATGCCCCCCAGCAGGATCGAGCCGGTCGATACCACGTCGGGCACCAGCTCGAGCACCCGCCACGTGGTCTCCGGCAGCGGTTCCTGCGGCACGTTGGTGCGCAGGCCGATCTGCTCGAAGGGCACCGCGGAAAGGTACAGCACCGAAGTGCCGCCCACTTCCGTAAGACCGTAAATCTTCTGATAGTATTGGTCCGGCTTTTCGGCCAGGCGCTGCCGCGCTTCCGCTACCAGCGCATCGCGGTCGCCGTTCTTGGTGGCCCCTACCGGGCACGCCTCGGTGCAGGCCGTCACTTTGCCGGCGCTCTGCCGCTCGTAGCACATATCGCACTTCCGCATCTTGGGAAGGCGGCTCGACCATTCGTAGGTCGGCACCTGGAAGGGGCACGCCTGCATGCAATAGCGGCAGCCCATACACTTCGAGGCGTCGTACACCACCGGACCGAGGGAAGTCTTCTGCAGGGCTCCCACGGGGCAGACCGAAGCGCACGCCGGCTGCAGGCAGTTCATGCACAGGCGGCGCGAAAACTTGTCCCCGTGCGTCTCGATGGTGGTCAGCTTGTGCGCGGAGATCACCTCTTCCGCGGCTATTTTGTCGTTGTACGGCAGGCCCCAGCGCTCGGCGCAGGCGCCTTCGCAGGCCCTGCACCCGATGCACAGGGTGCTGTCGTACAGGATCGCCTTTGGCATATCTAGACCTTCTACTCTTTTTTAGCAGGTTTCGCGGTCAATGTGTAGCAAAAACTTACAAATATGTTAGGCCGTAAGGAAGAACTCTCCGGTCACTTCGGTCCAGTCTGCTTCGGGCAGGGCCGCCAGAAGATCTTCGGCCGGGCGTCCGCCGTCGGCTGCCATCGCGCCGGCCAGGGCCGGTTGGCGGGAATAAAGCCGTTCGGCGGCTTCCCGCATCCACTCGCGGACCAGGGCTTTGGGGACCAGGTTGCGTCCGGTATTCTCCTCATCGGGCACGTGCACGGCCATCAGCCAGCCTTTGCCATAAGGATCCGCGCGCAGCGCGGCGGGGTTGGCGATCACTTCGGCGTTGATTTCCATGACCTCGCCTTCGGTCGGCGAAACCATCTCGGTCTTGCGGCCATCGCGGTAGAAAGAAACAACTTTCTGCCCTTGCCGGATCCATTGGCCGGGTTTGGGAAGCTCGATCTTCTCGACTTTGCCCAACAGCGCCGCGGCAAACTCGTCGGCGCCCACGCGCAGGACGTTCTTCCGCTCTCTGACCAGCCAGCTATGGCCGGGATGATAGGAAACGTGCTCGGGAACCTGGAAACCATCGACATAGTCGCCGCCAAATCGGGCCGGGACTGCTTGCAGCGCCTGCACCGGAACGGTGTGCATCGCTTTGCGCCGGTTCAAGAAGTAATCCAATACGATAAACACCAGGAAGGTTGCCAAAACCAGTGGGACTGTCATAAATTTCTCATCCTTTCAGCTCCTGTAAGGGCACGGCGAATGCCAAAAACCGGGGTTTTTTGCCTCTTTATCTGTTGTGATTTCATGCGCTTCCAGACGGTGGTGTTTTGCCTCGCAGGACCGCTGTGGACAATTGCAACACCAGATTGTTGAGAAATGCCATTACCCGGAATGAAATCAGGCACTTGGGGCCGGTGCCGGGAAATCCGACCCCGGTGTCGGGAATCGCAACGTTTCCGGCCGCTGCAACCGCCGCCGCAAAAGATCGTAACCGGGAGTTTCGCACCCGGAACGGGTATACTGGGACCGAGGTGACGCGCCGATGCCTGCGCAAAGCTATGCCAACCACCGGCGGAACATCCCCATGTATGGGTTGCTGTTCCTGCTGCTTGTTTTGACTCTGGTCGGTTCCCTGGTAAACCTGTACGAATCGTGGGGGGACCACCAGCGGGTCTACAGCGCCTCCCTGATCGTGGTGTTGGCGGTTTGTGGGTTGATGCTGGTCTTCTTCTGCCGGACCTACGCCACCAGGAACCAGGACCGGGCCATCCGCGCCGAGGAAAACCTGCGGCACTTTGCCTTGACCGGCAAGTTGCTGGACCCGCGCATCACCATCCGGCAGGCGATCGCCCTCCGTTTCGCTTCCGACGCGGAGTTCGTTCCCCTGGCCGCCCGGGCGGCGGAGGCGAATCTGGCGCCCGACGCCATCAAGCGCGCCGTCAAGCAGTGGAAGCCGGACACCTACCGGGTGTGAGGTCGGCGGGCCCCCGGCCCAACCCGGCGCCCGACCCGCGGTCCCCAACCTGCGGCCCCCGGCCCCAACCCCCCCCACCAACCCCCGCCCCCAACCCCGGCCCCCAAACCC
>JADGNR010000160.1 GCA_017883415.1 Bryobacteraceae bacterium
TTACACCGACGGCGTCGGCAAGATGGTGGTGACCCTGTAGCGGCCGGGCGGGCGGCGAGCACACTTACTCGTGGCGGAGGGCCACCACCGGGTCGACGCGGATGGCGCGCCGCACGGGAATGGAAACGGCAAGCGCCCGGGCCAGGGCCTGACCGCGTGGCGGCGCAACTATTGGCTCGTGTCGGGTTTGTACACACAACGGGCCCGTCCGGATCCTTGCGGCGGGCGCTAATATCATACTGAGGTGAGGGTTATGACACGGTTCGCATTCCATCGAAGCGCGTTGGCAGGAGTGCTTCTGTTCGGCCCGCTGGCTCTCGCGCAGGCTCAGACCATTTCCAGTGGCATTGGCATTCCCGGGACGACAGTGACCACGGGAATTGTGGGGGTGACGAGCGCGCAGACCGCCCGGCTCAATGTGTTGAACCTGCAGCCTGTCATTCCCGGGGTGACCGCCGTGGCGTGTCCGGCGACGCTCGAATTCTACGATGACACGGGCGCCCTGCTGAAGCAGCTAGCCGTGACCAACATCTCGCCGGCGGCCGCTGCTTCGCTGGAGTTCAAACCTCCGGCGCCAACGGCGGCGGTCAATTCGCGGGCACACATCCGCGCTGTGGTTTTCACTCCGTCGACCTCCGTCGCGAACCCGGGCTCGGAGCCCACGCCGACTCTGGTCATTCCCGTGAGCATTGGCCTTGGCTGTAATGTAATGCCGTCGCTCGAAATCATCGACGATGCGACCGGCGACACCCGCGTCTTCACTACCGACCTGCGGGCGACGCCGGCCTTCCGTCTCCTGTCCCTGCCGGTCGGCGCACGCTCACGGTAAGCGCTTCTCTCGTTTCCGTGAGGCCATGCGGCCAGATTCCGGGCGCATGGTATACAAGGACCTGATGAGGAAGGTGTCGGCGGTCCTTGGCTCGGCGGTGTTCCTGGTCATCGCCCCCGGGTTCGTAGCGGGTTTGGCGCCCTTTTGGATCTCCCGGTGGCGGGTCGAACCTCCCTTCTTCGGGATGCCGCTCTTCCGTTTTGTGGGCGGCGTGCTGTTCGCGCTGGGGGCTCTTGGCCTGCTGGACTCTTTTGCGCGATTCGCGCTGCAGGGCGTGGGCACGCCGGCGCCTGTGTTCCCAACCCGCCATTTGGTGGTTACCGGCCTGTATCGCTATGTCCGAAATCCAATGTACGTAGCAGTGACGTGCGCGATTCTCGGTCAAGGCGTGTTTTTTGGCAACCTCGCCCTGCTGGAATATGGCGGGATAGTCTGGCTGCTGTTTCACCTGTTTGTGCTGGTGTACGAAGAGCCGACCCTCCGGGCAAGTTTTGGATCGGAGTACAAGTCTTTCTGCGCCGGGGTCCCGAGGTGGATTCCACGCTTCGTCCCGTGGAGAAGTCATTCCGAGGAGTGAGCACGGATGAGCCCGGGCCGTGGCGCCCGCCTCATTGCTTGAAGTCGTCCAGATTCGGCGAACAGCACGGCGTCTCCACCGGCTTGCGGACCATGATCTCCGTGCGCGTGTAGTTCCGGTCGTAAAGGTGCACCAGCCAGCGGCCGTCACGGCCGATCGCCGGCTCGCGCGGCGGCTTGTAGCCGCGCGCGACTACCGTCTGGTACACCTTCTGCGCATCCAGCGTACCGAGGCAATAGTGATGAAGCACGCCAAGCTGCTGGGGCGTGGGCGTGGTTTGGGTCACCATGTATTCCACCCAATCGTATCCGTCGGGGACCATCATCGCAATCCACTCGACGCGATCGTCCGTCATGCCACCTTTCCACTGCAGGCGGAATCCAAGGATGTCCTTGTAGAAGCCGTCGGCCTTGACCGGATCCACCACGCGAACGCCCACGTGGAGCATGTGGTCTGCAATGCGCGTGCCGGCCAGATGCCGGCCGAAATTGCGGCTGTGGAGTGAGCCTGGCAGGTACTCGACGAATTCGACTGCGTGGCCGTCGGGATCCTTCACCACGAAGCTTCGATTGCCGTTGGCGTCTTTGCCGATCCGGGACGGCACCGGGACGCCCTTGCCCGCCAGATAGCCGCGCAGCCCGCGGGCATCGTTGGTTTCGAAGCCGATCCGGATGAGCCGGTCTTCCGTCTCGCTCTGGAGCGTGGGGGAGACTTCCACGTATTGATGGTCGTTGACTTTGAAGCAGGCGAGACTACCGGCGACCTCTGTATCCCTGGTCTGAAAGGCCTCCGCCAGGCCGAGAACGCCGGAGTAGAATCTTCGCGCCTCGTCGAGATTGTCCACTTTCACGGCGATGTTGGCGATGCCCACGATGCGCGGCCGCTCCGCCGCCTGGGCCGAAATTGCCAGCATCGCGGTCAGCCAGCAAGCAGTATTCAGGAGTCTGTTCAGGTACATCGATATCCCGAGGCTCATGATATCATCGCAGGCGGCGTTGACCTCCTGATGCGCAAAATCAGAGGACTGAGATGGTGGATGATCGGCCTGATCATGCTCGGCTCGATCATTAACTACCTGACGCGCAGCACCCTGGCGGTGGCCGCCCCCACCGTACTCCAGGACCTGCACATCACCACGCAACAGTACTCATGGATCGTTGGAGCCTTCCAGGGCGCCATCATGGCACAGCCGATCTGCGGCTACGTCCTGGACGTGCTCGGCCTCAAGACCGGTTTCGCCATCTTCGCCATCGCATGGTCGCTGGTGAACATGGCCCACTACTTCGCCAACGGCTGGCAGGCATTCGCCTGGCTGCGAGGCCTCCTGGGATTCAGCGAGGGCTCGGCCAACCCGGCTGGTATGAAGGCGACCGCGGAATGGTTTCCGGCCCAGGAGCGGGGGCTCGCCGGCGGTGTCTACAACATAGGCGCCTCCGTGGGCTCCATGATTGCTCCTCCGCTAGTGGCTTGGGCCATCTTGAGCTACAACTGGCGGGCGGCGTTTGCGATCACGGGCAGCCTGGGCCTGGTTTGGGTGGTGCTGTGGTTGTTGTTCTATGAATCCCCCAACCGGCACCCGGCGCTCTCGGAGGAGGAGAAGAACTACATCGCCGCGGGACAGGAGAAGCATCTGCGGAGCGACGGGTCGCGCCCCTCACTGGCGAAGATTCTCAGGCAGCGCAATTTCTGGGGAATCGGGCTGCCCCGCTTTCTGGCCGATCCCACCTGGGGCACGCTGAGTTTCTGGCTGCCACTCTATCTGAGCAGCGTCCGTCATATGGATCTGCGACAGATCGCGCTGTTTGCCTGGATACCATTTCTAGCCGCGGATTTCGGCTGTATGTTTGGAGGCCTGGTCGCCCTGACGCTGCAAAAACGTGCCGGCCTGAGCGTGATCGACGCCCGGCGCTGCGCTTTCACCCTGGGCGCTCTGCTCATGATCGGCGTGGGCTTCGTCGGGTTCGTGGAGAGCCCCTATGCCGCCATCGCCCTGCTCAGTCTCGGCGGGTTCGCGCACCAGACTCTCTCGGTGACCGTGATCACCATGGCGTCCGACTTATTCCGGAAAAATGAGGTCGCGACGGCGGCCGGCATGGCCGGCACGTTGGGCAATGCGGGGCTGCTTCTCTTCTCGCTGCTGATTGGGGGCATGGTGGCCACCGTCGGGTACACGCCGTTCTTCGTCTGCCTGGGTGTGCTCGATCTGGTGGGCGCGGTGGTTTTGTGGTCGCTGGTTCGCGAGCGCGGCGCCGGCGGTTTGGAGAGAATCTGAGAATGCCGGTTCAAATCCGCAATCCCATCCTGCCGGGCTTCAATCCCGATCCTTCGATTGTCCGCGTCGACGACGACTATTACATCGCTACCTCGACCTTCGAATGGTTCCCCGGAGTCCAGATTCACCACTCGCGCGATTTGGTCCATTGGCGTTTGCTGACGCGCCCGCTCACCCGCGCCAGCCAACTGAACATGCTCGGCGATCCGGACTCGTGCGGCATCTGGGCGCCATGCCTCAGCTACGCCGAAGGCCTGTTCTACCTGATCTATACCGACGTCAAGCGCTATGGACGCACGACTCAGGGAGCAGGCGCCGGTGCATCGCTCCGGGACACCCACAATTACCTTGTGACCAGCCCGCGCATCGACGGTGAGTGGTCGGATCCGGTGTACCTCAACAGCAGCGGCTTCGACCCTTCCCTGTTCCATGACGATGACGGCCGGAAGTACCTGGTGAACATGGTCTGGGACCATCGGCCGGGCCACAACCGCTTTTCGGGCATCGCGTTGCAGGAATACTCCGTCAAGGAACGCAAGTTAGTCGGAGAAAGTCATCTGATTTTCAAAGGTACGCCACTGGGTTTCACCGAAGGCCCGCATCTCTACCAGCGTCGAGGCTACTACTATCTGTTGACCGCGGAGGGCGGCACCGGATGGGGGCATGCCGTCACCATGGCCCGGTCGCGCGAGTTGACCGGTCCGTATGAGCTCCACTCGGATGGGCACATTTTGACGTCACGCCACCGCCCGGATCTTGAACTGCAACGCGCGGGGCATGCCGATCTGGTCGAGACGCAAACCGGGGAGACCTACATGGTGCACCTCTGCGGGCGGCCCATTCGCAACCGGGGGCGCTCGACTCTGGGCCGCGAAACCGCAATCCAACCGATGGTGTGGTCGGCGGACGGCTGGCTGCGCACGGCGGATGGCCAGGGACTCCCCTATACCGAGGTCGCCGCCCCGGCCCTGCCGGTTCACGCGTTCCCCGCCGCGCCTGCGCGGGAGGACTTCGATACGCCGGAGCTTCCCTTGGACTTCCAGTGGCTGCGGTCGCCATGGCCGGCGGAGCTCTTCAGCCTGACCGAACGTCCCGGCCACGTGCGCCTGTACGGCCGGGAAACGCTGGGCAGTTTGTTTCGCCAGGCCTTGGTCGCCCGGCGGCAGCAGTCGCACTGCTTCAGCGCCGAAACGGCGATCGATTTCGAGCCGGACTGCTTCCAGCAGATGGCCGGCCTGGTGTGCTACTACAACGGCCGCAAGTTTCACTACCTCTTCCTTTCGCACGACGCCGCTTTGGGGAAGCATATTCGGGTAATGTCGTGCCTCCCCGACCAGGTTCAGCCGGATGTCTTTACGGCGCCGATTGCCGTCCGCCGCGGCGTGCCGGTGCATCTGCGGGTGGAGGTGGATTACGAGCGCCTCCATTTCGCGTACCGGGTGGACGGGCTGGACTGGCGCTGGCTGCCCGGACCGTTGGATGCCAGCATTCTGTCCGACGAGGCGGGACCTCCTGGCGAGCCTAATTTCACGGGCGCCTTTGTCGGGATGTGTTGTCAGGACGTGGCGGGCACTCGCCGGACGGCGGATTTCGATTACTTCGCGTACCGTGAGCGAAGCTACCGTGCCGACCCGTTCGTGGATGCGTAACGAATCGCGAGATCACCGGGTGGGCTGACCGGGCCGCGCCACCGCTCCGGCTCAGCGTGTTTCGAGCAGCCGCGAGATGTCGCGGTACAGGCGCGCGGTGAGCTCCTGGCGGTCCGACAGTTTCAATCCGCGCGTGGCGATGGGCTCGCCGATGCGCAGCGCCACCCGCCCGCTGCGAATGTGGATGGATTTCATGGGCAGCAGCCGGCGCATCCCCACGATGGCCACGGGCACCACCGGGACACCCGCTTTGATGGCGATGTAGGCGGCGCCTTCCTTGAACGCGCGCAACCCCTCCGGCGCGCGGCCGCCTTCCGGGAACAGCAGCACGGAAATGCCGCGTTCGGCAACGATGCGGGCGCCTTCGCTCATGGTTTTCAGCGAAGCGCGCGCGCTCGACCGGTCCACGGGCAGGTGTCCGGCGCGGCCCAGGTGCGTGCCCAGAAACGGGATGTTGAAGAGTCCTTTCTTGGCGAAGAAGCGGAACTGATGCGGAAGCTCCGAAAGGATCGCGGGAATATCCATGTAGCTGGCGTGATTGCAGACGAAGACGTAGCTCCCGCGCGGGTCGAGCCGGTCCAGACCTTCGGCGCGAACGCGGATGAAGCTCACCCCCAGCAGCGTTTTCCCCCAGAGGCGCGCCAACCGGTGCGCGGCATTCCCCGTGCGGTCGAAGATGGTAACGACGAGCGAGAAGGTGCCCAGTACGATGGTGGAGAGCGCGATCAGGGGGATGGAAAAGAGGAGGGACCGGAGGAAACTCATCGCATCTAAGAGCCCGCCTGCCGGAACAGCGCCGCCGTCTCCTGGTTGCGCGGTTCGCCAATGCCCTGGCGGTGGCACTGGGCGGCGGCGGTGGTCCAGTCGCCCGCGTCGACGGCCGCCAGGAGTCTGGGAAACTTCTTCAACCCGCCCAGTCCGAGATTAAAGGCCATATCGAACAGCGCCTGCTGAGCCGGCTCCGGATAGGAGTTCCACCGCGGGAGCGCCGCCGCCAGTTGCGCCTCGAAGGCTTGCAGATCGGCTCCCAGGACGCTGCGGATCGCGTCGTCGCCCATGCGGCACTGGGTTAAGCCCGCATAAGCGGAGGCCACCAGCCCTTTTGCCGCCGCCGCCACGGCTTGAAAATCGGCTTGCGCCTGTGGGGGAGTCGCCGCCACGCCCTGGATCTCCCAATCCAGCCCGGCCGCGTGGTCTTTCGACGGGATGGCATGGCCCACGCCGATGGTCACCTCGCCGCCGGTGCAGCGATACATGTGCGGAATGGAGCCCTCGAATTTCCTCAGCCGTGCGGCGACCGCGGTCACGTCCATGGCGTCGAGACCAGTCTACCCCACTAGCAGCGCGCGCGCTTCGGCCACCAGGAACAGGGAGCCGGTGACGAAGATCGCGTCTTCGGGCGCGGCGTCCGCGACCAGGGCCAGCGCATCGGCGAGCGTGGGAGCGGTGGACAGGGCGGGGTGGTCGATGATGTCGCGCAGGGTTTCCGGCGCCAGCGCGCGGGCCTGCCGGGGCGCGGTCACGATCACCTGGCGGGCGCGCGGGAACAGGATGCCGCTCATTTCGGCGATGGCCTTGTCGCGCATGGCGCCGTAGATCAGGCGCACCGGGCGGCGCGCGTAGAAGCGGTCGATAAAGGCCGCCAGGGCGCGGGCGCCGGCGGGATTGTGGGCGCCATCGAGGATGATCTCCGGGCGCTCGGAAACCCGCTCCAGGCGGCCGGGCCATTGGGTGCCGGCGATGCCCTCTTCGATTTGGCGGTCGGCCACGCCCAGACGCGCCAGCGCAATGGCGGCGGTGACGGCATTGTCCACCTGGTGCTCCCCGGCCAGCGGGCAGACGATGCGCAGATCGCGCTCGCCCGCCAGCCGGAAGCGGCTGCCGGTGGGGGCCAGTTCGAGATCGTGAACGCGCCAGTCCGCCGCGCGGGTGACGGGAACCGCGAGCGCGCGGGCGCGCTCCTCGAGGACGAGCGCGGCTTCCGGGCGCTGCCGGGCGAAGACCGCCGGCACCCCCTGCTTCAGGATGCCCGCTTTTTCCGCGGCGATCGATTCCAGGCTCTTGCCCAGAAGCGCTTCATGGTCGAAATCCACCGGGGTGATGACACACAACGCGGGATGGACCACGTTGGTGGCGTCGAGGCGCCCGCCCAGGCCGGTCTCGAGCACCACCATGCCGGCGCGCTCCTCGGCGAAAACCAGGAATGCCATGGCGGTAACGGTCTCGAAGTAGGTGGTATGAAAATCGATAGCGCCCGCCGCCAGCAGCCGCTCCACGGCGGCGTGGACGCGGTCGAAGGCGGCGGCGAATTGCGCCGCGGGAATGGGACGGCCGTCGATGCGGATGCGCTCGGCCGGCTCGGCCAGGTGCGGCGAAGTGAACAGGCCCGTGCGCACGCCCCCCGCGCGCAGGGCGGATTCCATCATGGCGCAGGTGGAACCCTTTCCATTGGTGCCGGCGGCGTGGACCAGGCGCAAACCATCCTGCGGGCGGCCCAGGGCCTCCAGCACGGCGGCGATGCGCTCGAGGCCGAACTTCGCGGTCTTGACCTCATTGCCCAGCGCGTAGAGGAAGTGAACCGAATCGGGGTAGTTCATTGCCGCCTGGCAGGCGCGAGTCGCGGCGCGCCGTTATGCCACGAAAAACTTGAGCGCCGTGGCGATGTACGATTTCAGCTCCAGGCGCGGGACCACGGCATCCAGCATGCCGTGTTTCAGCAGGAATTCGCTGCGTTGGAATCCTTCGGGCAGTTTCTGGCGGATGGTCTGCTCGATGACGCGCGGTCCGGCGAATCCGATCAAGGCGCCGGGCTCGGCCAGATTCAGATCTCCCAGCATGGCGTAGCTGGCCGTGACGCCGCCGGTGGTCGGGTCGGTGAGCACGCTGATGTAGGGCAGCCGGGCCTCGTCCAGGCGCATGAGCGCGGCCGAGATCTTGGCCATCTGCATGAGGCTGATGGCGCCCTCCTGCATGCGCGCGCCGCCGGACGCGGAGACGATCACCAGCGGCGTGCGGAATTGGATGGCGCGCTCGATGGCGCGGGCGATCTTCTCCCCCACCACCGACCCCATGCTGCCGCCGATAAAGCGCACCTCCATGGAGCAGATCTGTATGGGGCGGCCCTCCAGCCGGCCGGTGGCGGAGATCATGGCGTCGGAAAGGTTGGTGGCCTGCTGCATGCTCTTGAGGCGCTCATGATAGGGCTTGCTGTCGACGAAAGCCAGCGGGTCCGACGAGCTCAGATCGGCGTCGAATTGCTCGTACTCGCCCCCATCGAGCAGCAGCTTGAGCCGGGAAACGGCATCGAGACGGGAATGGATGCCGCATTTGGGGCACACGTTAAAGTTGGCCTCGAGCTCCTTCTTCCAGATGATCTGGCGGCAGCCTTCGCACTTCTGCCAGAGGCCCTCGGTGCGCACCCGCCGTTCGCCGTTTTCCAGCTTGGGAAGCTTGTCGTCGGCGGAGTTGTCCCGCTTAAACCAAGACATGCAATGATCCACGTTAGCGCGGGTAGGGATGACCCCGCAAGCCGGCCAGCGCCCGGTAGATCTGTTCCGCCAGCATGGCGCGCGCCAGTTCGTGGGGAAACGTCATGCCGGAAAGGGAGAGCAGCAGATCGGCGCGCGCGCTCCAGCCGGCGGGCAGCCCGTCGTGGCCTCCGACCAGAAACACCAGATCCCGCCCCGTCATTTCGGCCTGCGCGACCAGGCCGGTGAAGGCCGCTGAATCCATGGATTTGCCCGCGGGGTCGAGGAAGATCTTGCGCGCGCCCGGATGTTTGGCCCCCAGGTCGGTGCGCTCAGGCCGGATTTCGCGCATGGCGCACGGGCAGTAACGGCCGGCGCGGCCCAGGAAGTCTTCCGCCAGGCCATTGGCGTGAGGGTCTTTGGGTTTGCCGATAAAATAAAGGTAAATCTTCACTCGGCCGGTATCTCGACCGTCCTGGCGCTGCGCCACAGGCGCCCGAGGTCGTAATACTCGCGGGCTTTGGGCGAAAAAATGTGGATCAGCAGGTCGCCATAATCGGCCAGCACCCATTCGGCTTGCGTGTAGCCTTCGACGCTGAGGGGCAGTTCGCCGGCCTGCTGTTTCAACTGCATGCCCACCTCATCGCTGATGGCTTGGATCTGCCGGGGATTGGCGCCGGTGGCGATCACGAAGAAATCGGCAAAGGAGGTGATGCCGGTGAGGTCCAGGACCTTGATATCGGTGGCCTTCTTGGCTTCTGCGGCGCGCACGGCAACCAGCCAGGAGGGCGCAGTGACGGGGGTGGCGTTGGCTTCCTTGAGCTCGGCCTTTCTCAGAACACGCTCCTGTCCGTATCGTACTACTAAAGGACCGGCGGCGACCGATCGAGTTCCCGCCCGGGTGCACGAGCGCGGGTGATGCCGTTTCCGCGCGGTCGCCGAGAGCCGCCGCGCCAGTGGGCCGCTAAAACGTGAAGCGGATGGACATGTCGACGCGGCGGTTGTTGGCCGAGGAGCCGCCGCCGGGGCCGCCGCCCGGACCACCGCCGAAACCGGTATTCACGCCGCGCGGCTCCAGGAAGTAGGGCGAGCTGATCACGCCCACGTAATTCGACGGATTGAAGTGGTTCAGGATGTTTACAAACATCACCGAGAGGGTGACGCTGTAGCGCCGCTCCGCGCTGCCGCCGGTGTCGCCCATCATCCCGCCGCGCCCTCCCGCGGCCGGGCCCATGCGCATTCCACCGCCGCCTCCCGGGCCGCCACGAGGTCCACCATCGCCGCCAAAACCGCCGCGGCCGCCGCCCGCCGTCGCTGCGGCGCCCCTGGCGCGGGACGCGCCGAAGCCGAAGGTGCGCCCGACGCGCAGGTTGGCCGACACCATGCCGGCGCCGGTGAGAAAGTCGCGCGGAACCAGATCCACATTCTGGCCGGGGAGGTAGCTGATGAAATCGCCCAAAGGCGTGGGCACCAGCGTTTGCCCCGGCAATAGAGGGCCGGCGGCAAAAGCCGGACGGGCGTTGCGTTCCGTGTTGCCGAAAATGTCGCGGCCGAGCGTGACGTCGTAGGGAGCGCCGGCTTGCAGGGTGAGAAATGGATTCAATCGCAAACCGAGCGGCGCCGCTACGGAACCGACCAGCGAAAAGCGGTGGCGCCGGTCGAGCGTCGAGCGCCCCCAATCCTGCGCGAAATCGTAAGGATCGGTCGGCGTCGCGGGCAGGTCGTGGGCATAATTCAGGGTGTAATTGGCTTGCAGGGAAACGTTCTTATGGAACCGCGTATTCACGTTGACCATCATGAGATTCTGCTTCATGAGGCCGCCCGATTCGTCCAGGAACAGGTTGCCGGCATCGCCGAACGGCCGCACGCCGGTATTGGGCCCGGTGAAGGTGCCGGGCAGCGGAGTGTTGATGGGCACGGTCTGCGGCGCGTGCAGCGCGCGCGTGTTGGTGAAGGTGACGGCGGCGGTGGTGCTGCGCGGCAACTGGCGCTCCACGCCGATGGCGCTCTGCATCATGTATTCCGCGCGCAGATTGGGATCCACCCGGAAGATGCTGTTCTGCGACGGGTTGAGGGCCGAAAGGAGAGGCGTATTGGGGAAGAAGTCCGGGTTCTGGACGGTGAACGACAACTGGTTCTTGCCGTTGAGGCGGCGGGCGTTCATGAACAGACTCTCGTTGATGCGGTCGTAGAAAATGCCGAAGCCGCCGCGGACGACGGTCTTCTGCCGCCCGTTCCGCGAGGAGCCGGGGGCCCAGGCGAAACCAATGCGCGGCGCGAAGTCCCGGTGGTCGGAGACGTTGGTCTGGAGTTCGTAGCGCAGCCCCACGCTCACGGTGAGATTGCTCTTGACGCGCCAATCGTCCTGGATGAAAGGCCCGGCATCGTACTGCACGATACTGGCGTAGGGATTGCCGGCGGCAATGCTGAATTGCGAGGCGCCGCCGCCCAGCGTGCGCACCTGCGCCGCCGTGTCTCCCAGCCCTTGAAACAGCAGGGTGCGGCGGTACTGCTCGAGGGAGGTGAGCTGTTCGGTCTGGATCTGCCCGGTGGAAGGATCGGTCACCGGCTGGTTGTTGGCGTCCAGCACCGGGCCCACGCTGCCCAGAAAGGAGAACGTGCCGCCGAATCCCGACGGGCTGTTGGCGCGGTCGCTTTCGCGGCGCACGCGCACGCCGAAACGAATGGTGTGGCTGCCATGGGCGACGGAAGTGTAGTTCTGCAATTCGTAATGCACGCGCGTATCGAACGCGTTGCCCACCTGGTTGCCGCCGGCGACGAAGGACTGGCTCACGTCGACGATGGGGATCTCGTTGCCCGACATGGCGGTGCGGTTGCGCGTGAACTGGAAACGGGTTTCGTTCACGGTCCGGGGGTTGAGCACGGCCGTCTCGGTGAGCATCAGGTTCTGGTTGTTGCCGGTCTGGTTGTAGGCCGACTGCGCCAGGGGCGGCGGCAGGAGGCGCAGCCAGCAGCCGATCCACTTCGCTCCCCTCGCGCCGACCAGGGTCGAACGCTTCGAGGCGGCCGAGGC
>JADGNR010000454.1 GCA_017883415.1 Bryobacteraceae bacterium
TGCCCAGCAGAAGCATGGCGGCCACTACGGGCCCATAGCCGCCCGCCCCGCGCAACAGGAACAGCGCCAGCGCTACCAGGCCCAGCCCCACCAGCATCCCCACTTTCTTGCCTTCGACGTCCATCAGCGGCCCCACCGAGAACGACCCCACCATCAGGCCCACCGCTTGAAACAGCGCGATGGTTCCGTTCTGCTTGGGCGTGAGAGAAAACCGCTGCGAAATATCGGGCAGGATGGTGCCCAATATGGCCGCGATGATCCCATAAACGAATATCGCCAGTATCGCCGCAGTGATTTGCATAGCTTTCGATACTATCAGGTTCGGCCGGCGGACAGATCGCCAGGTTGACAGACGAAAGCGTCGGTCCCACGGCGCACAAAGCTTGCGTTATCTCGTGGGGCAGGCGCTTTCGCCTTCGCCTGCCAACCTACGCCAGCGTGGCCGGCTGTCCGGTCAACTCCATGGTCTCGGCGCTCACCCCTTCGGCCGGCAGTTTGACGGTGAAGCGCGTGCCCGCGCCCGGCGTGCTGTCGACCTCGATCTTGCCGCCATGCGCTTTGACGATCCAAGCCACGAAGCTCAGGCCCAGGCCCAGCCCCTGCTCGGGACCGGGCGCGGTGCCGGAACCCGGAACGCGGTAGAAGCGGTCGAAAATGTGCGGCAGATACTCGGTGGGGATGCCGCGGCCCGTATCCTCGACGACGATCTCCACTCGCTCGGCCGAAGGCTTGAGCCTCACCCACACTTGCCCTCCCTCGGGCGTGAATTTGAGAGCGTTGGAGAGCAGGTTGGAGATCATCCGCTCCACTTGGACGCGGTCGCCATTCACCGCGCATGCCGCCGGCAGATCCGCCGTCAGGCACACGCCGGCCGCTTCGGCGGGAATCTGAAATTGCTCCACCAGGTCCCGCGCCACCTCACAGAGATCCAATCGCGATTTCTGCAGCACCAGTTGGCCCGATTCGGCCTGCGAGAGCAGCAGCAGCGCGCGCACGATCTGCGAGAGCCGGTCGGTATCCTGCAGCGCGTTGAACATCGCTTCGCGATACTGCTCGGTGGTCTTGGCGGTAAACAGCGCGACCTCCAGTTGTCCCCGGATGGCCGTGATGGGCGTACGCAGCTCGTGCGAAACGTCGGCCGAGAACTGCTTCATCTGCTGGAACGACGATTCCAGCCGCTCGATCATGCGGTTGAAGGTGAGCACCAAATAATCCAGTTCGTCGCCGGACTGTCGCGTGGGGATGCGCAGGCTCAGGTTGGACCCGGAGATGCGCTGCGCCGCCTGGGCCACCGCCACCACCGGCGTCAACGCGCGCCCCGCCATGATCCAGCCCAGCAGCAGGCTCAGAATCAGCGCCGCCGGAATCATCCCGGCGTAGATCCAGGTGTATCCGCGCAGAATGTTGGTGTAGCGGGTCAGGGGCATTCCCAGGGCGACGTAGTAGGGCAGGCGATGCCGCTGGTCCCACACGACGCCGCCGCGGATCATGAATCGCCCCCCCTCGGAATTCCGCCGCTCCGTCCAGAAGGATTTCGCGGTATTTGGTTTCAACAAGGCGGCCACCCGCGCCTGGATCTGCGCCGGCGGATCGATGCCGATGTCTTCGTACGTGGCCGATACCGCGGGCCCGGGGGCTCCCGCCTTGTTCTGGTCGGGGACCTCGCCCTCCGTGATCACTTTCCCGTTGGCATCGGTGATCAGCGAGATCAACTTGATGTTCAGCACGATGGTGACTTCGTCCGGATCCTCCGTGTCGTGATACCAGAAGGCTTTTTCGTCGGGGTCTTTTTCGTGCTCCTTCTCGATCCGGAGGTAGCCTTTCATGGCCGCCCATTGCTCGTTGAGCGTCTCCCGCACCTGGCTGTTGAGCGTGCTCTCCAACCGCGCGCGGAACAACACCGCCACGCCGATCAGCAGCACGGCGAAGAAGAGCGCGTAGCTGGCCGTCAGGCGGAAGCGCAGGCCGCGCGTCATGCGCCTTAGATCGCGCCGGCGAATCACGTCACACCTGCCGTTCGGAGAGCGGTTCGGGCGGCCGGTCGGCGGGCTTCTCCGGCACCTCGATCATGTAGCCGATGCCGCGCACGGTCTGGATCAGCTTCTGCGGGAAGCGGTCGTCGATCTTGCTCCGCAGGTGCCGGATGTACACGTCCACGATGTTGGTGAGGCCGTCGTAATCCATGTCCCACACATGCTCCACAATCATGGTGCGGCTCAGCGGGCGGCCCCGGTTGCGCATCATGTATTCGAGGATGCCGAACTCCTTGGGCGCCAGGTCGATGGTCTCGGCGCCGCGGATCACCTTGCGGCGGATGCAATCGAGCGTGAGATCGGCCACTTGCAGTTTCTCCGGCGCCGGCTGCCCGCGCCGCAACAGCGCCCGCACGCGCGCCAGCAGTTCGACGAACGCGAAGGGCTTCACCAGGTAATCGTCGGCGCCCTGCTCCAGCCCCTTGACGCGATCGTCCAGCCCGCCGCGCGCGCTGAGGATCAAAACCGGCGGCCCCACCTTGCGGTTGCGGACCTTCTCCAGCACCGTGAGCCCATCCATGTCGGGCAGCATGAGGTCCAGGATGACCAGGTCGTAGTCCGCCGAGTGGATGTTTTCCAGCGCCGCCGCCCCGGTTGCCGCGGCATCCACCGCGTAGCCGGCGCCCTGCAATCCGCGGCACAGGAAATCGGCGATTCGTTTTTCATCCTCGACTACCAGGAGTCTCATTCTATTCTCAGCTTAGCAGGTGGGGTAGGCCTCCAAGGTAGGCCAGGTAGGCCTCCTGCCCCCGCGCCGCGGGAACTGGTTCTCGGCGGCCCGGAGGCCCCGGGCTGCGGGTGATCTTCGGCCCAGCGGCGGTTCGCAGGCACTTCTGCCAGTCGGCAATACCGTCAAACCGAGGCCGCTGGGCCCGGCAAGTCCTTAATTAATGCCAGATCGAAGTGATGTCCCGAAACTCGATTGCCGCGGGTCAGTTTTGGATCTCGATGGCGCATGTCCGGATGGATGTGCGCGTAACGCGGAATCATGGGAGATCGCCTCAATGACGGCTGGGAAGCTTGGTCTTGAAGGTCAGGCCGACGGTGACCTGCTGCCCGCAGAGCGCGAACAGAGGCGGCAGGGATCCCCATGTGTCCTTGACCGTGAGGCCCAGCAAGGGGGTGATGTTCCACGTGACATTGGTCTCAATGTATTCACGGGGGTTGGTGCCGAAGTTCACCTTCGTGAGGCTCTTGCCATTCACGAGGGAAGTGGTAAGGAACGGCTCGGATGTGACTTCGATTCTGTCGACGAAGGTGGAGGTGATCTCAAATTGATAGGGATTGCCGGGGTCCGGTTTTTTGGCCCTCTCGTAATACGCCGCGAAGGCGCCCACTACGCCGCGAAAGATACTGTTGTAGCCGCTCAGGTTGACGGATTGGCCGTCGATGGTGGAAGGCTTCATCAGATTGCGTCCGGCTTCGATTCCAATGCTCGGATAGAACGCGATGGCGCCACGCGTACCGACGTTCTTTATTGGCGTCCACTGGACCGTGGCAGCGGGCACGAGATTGCTGTCGGGATGCTTGCGAGAGAACTCGCCTTTCAGGGGATACATGGAAAAGAGCCAGTCTGATTTCACGAAGTGGATATTGATGTCCGCGGTGATCGAATCTGGATCGGCCTGCGTTCGATTGACGGGAGGCTTGGCGGAGGAGTTGATCGTCAGGGTGCCCTCCAAGCCGGCGTAGATTCCAGAACTCCTCCATTCGGGCACCCATCCGAGTTTGGCATCGAGCGTGTAAAGAGGCTTTGTGCCTTCACCGGCGAGGAACGTTCCCAAGAGGTAGATGTCTGCATCGGCTTTGCTCTTCGCGCCCCCGAAGAATGTACTCTGCGATGGAGCCGACGACGCGGAGATTCCTCCCGGCCCGGTATAGGCGACCTTCCAGGTCCAGGTGCGCGGATCGGCATTGCCGAGACCGGCCGGCGGCGTGTAGCCCAGAGTTACGGTGCTTGATGCAGCAGACCACTGGGGGGTGTCCTGCAACGCGACCGGGACCGCGGCCGCGCCCGCGGCCGGTGCTTTCGCGGTAACCACCCAGTGGAATCGGTTCTCGATATCGCCCACTGGGGGCGGATCTCCCGCGGTGGGAACGTATAGCCGCCCCGCGGCCCTCCGGACGCGTACGGGTTTCAGGGCAAAATCCTCCGCGTACAACCCTGCGGCGATGAGAAACAATGTCAGGACCCTAGTGCGCATTGCCCAGAACCGAATCGGCGCAGTCTCCGGCGATGACGCCGGGGCCACTGGAAATATCACTTTGAGCGATCTGATAACCGAGCTTCGAGAGCGCGGACTGAATGCGCCTCCGATGTTTCTGTTTCTGGGTGCCGTCGACCACACCGAGATCGAACAGATCTTGGGAGCGGTTCTTGAACCTCGCGGGTTCCGGCGTCGAGGTAACGACGATCTCCTGGC
>JADGNR010000161.1 GCA_017883415.1 Bryobacteraceae bacterium
ACTCGGCGGGTGGGGCATGGACATCACTCCCGTGAAGTCCCGGTTGCGTCAACTTGACGGATCCCGCCCGTTGCTGGCATGTGCGGCGACACGGGCCTGCATCTCCGCATCCGCGAGTACTGCAGTGGATCGAGCCCCTCGCGCATGTTGCGCACGATTTCGACAATGATCTCCCGCGCGGTGGCGGGATTGGTGGTGGCAGGGCGGGCCATAGCGAATCTGTCTTTGATTCTACCAGTGGAGCCGGCCTCCCGGCCCATAGAGGCTAACCTCAGGCGGGTCGCGCGTGGCGGATCACGACCGAGGGAGGATCAGGCAGCGCACCCACTAAAACTGAAATTTCAACTGGATGCCGGCGCTGCGTGGCGCTCCAATGGCTGTGCCCGAGAATAGACTTGCGAAATTGATCACGTTGACGTGGTTAGTCAGGTTCGTAGCCTCGGCATCCAGGACGATCGCCGTGCGATCCCGCCGCAGCAGTTCCACGCCGCCGGCCAGATCGAGCGAATACGAAGGGCGCACGCGTTGCCGGGAGAAATTCACACGGCTCAGAACCCGTGGGCCGTATTGCGCGAGCAGGAAACTGAGGCCGGCGTTCTCGCCCAGATCCGCGGGCAAGCCGCTTCCGTACGATGCGCTCACCGCGGCCCACGCCCGGCGCCCAAGTTGCGCGCGGACACGCGCCCGCGCCGTGTTGCGCTGGTCCTGGCTCACAAAGAATCGCGCGTTGTCGCCAAGCGCCGCGTGGGCCGCGTCACCCAGGAACAGACCGCCGGTCACAGGACCCTGCGCGATCCCGATCTGATTGGAGTAACCGAGAAAGCCGGAAAACCGTCCCCACCGCGGAATTTCGATCTTGATCTCTTCCCCGCGGATACGAGCGCTGGCGAAGTTGATGGGGAAACTGACACCGGTGTTGAGCAATACGTCGTCGTCGCCGTAGTCTCGAAAATCGCGGCGGAACACGTTCGCGTCCAGTCTCAGGTGGCCGAAGAACGCGCGCGCAAGGCCCGCCTCATAAAAATTCGCCCGGCTGGGCCGCACGGGGAGACGGAGCACGGTGTCGTTCAGAACGTCGGCAGCGGGCGAGCTGGCCAGCAGCAGATTTTCGATGGCGGGCGTCTGGAAGGCCCGGTCATAGGCGGCGTGCGCCAGCAGTCCCAGCGAGGGGAGGTAGCGAGAGACCGCGAGCCGGGGACTCCAGGCCGACGTGTTCGTCACCAGGCGATACCGGTCGACGCGGATTCCCACACCCAGATTCCAGTTGCGCGCGTGGAACGAGTCCTGAAGAAAGGCGGACTGCTCGCGGTCCTGGCGGGCGTCGGCGAAGCGGAAACGGCCCGGGGTGTCGGGATCGAGTTGCGACTGGCCGGTAACGGTGTACTGTAAGGCCTCGTGGATCGAGCTGAAGATGCCATCCACGCCGAACTTGAGATCGTGGCGGCCCTCGTGCCAAGCCAGGCCGGCGCGCGCATATCCTTCCCGAAAACCGCGCTGCTGCGCGGCCACGATCGGGGTGGAGCGGGAATTCGACCACAGACTCGCGGACTCGTCGCGCAGGCTGCCCTGCGCCTCGAACAGCAGCGATGGCGAGACGACCCGCTGATAAAAGACGACGCCGCTGGTCTCCCGATTGGTGCGATCCTGCCGCTGCCCGGCGTTTTCTTGCACGAGCTGGCTGGGCACTTCGAAACCGACGCGGCTCCGGCTCACTTTGACGCGGATCCGGTCGCGGCTGGAGAGATCTCGCGAGTAGGCAAGGGTTCCACCGCCGGACGAACCGCGGTTGGTGAAGTTGTCGAGTACGGGAGGATCCAAATAGCGGTCCGTGTGGGTGCCGTAGCCGGATGCCGAAAGGCGGTTGGGCCCGCGGCCGTAGGACAAGCCGGCATAGGCGTTCGCGGACCCGAAGCTTCCGCCTCCGATTGCGGCGCCACCGTGCAAGCCGTCGTTCGCGTCCTTGGGTGAAGAGAGCTCTACCACTCCGCCCAGCTTGCGCCCGTACTCGGCCGGATATCCGGCGGTGAAGACCCGCATGGATTCCACGTCTTCCGATTCGAAATTCGGCGCAAAAGCCGGCGACCGGTTGTCGTTCAGCGGGACGCCATCCACGACGAACTGGACGTCGTACTCCGACCCGCGCGGATGCAGCACGCCGTTGGCTTCATATAACCATCCCGGCTGGGCATTGATGAGGTCCAGTAAACCGCGTCCGGGCTGGGAGCCGAGGTGCTCAGAGATGGATTGGAGGCCGATCGAGTTTACGGTGGAGGTGCGATCAGGATCGACCAACGTCGCCGAATCGGTCACTTCCACGGTGGTCTGGATCGGCGCCACGCCCAGGGTAACCGTCACGTAGACGGGAACCTCCGAACCAATGCGGAAGACTTGGGTGGACGTCTGGAATCCCAGATGGGAGACCCTGATACGGTACAGTCCAAAGGGAAGGTCCTGGGCAGCGTAGTGCCCACTGGCGTCAGTCGACGCATTGCGGTGAAGCTGATTGATGTCGCTGGTCACATCGATTGCGGCAACCAGCGCCCCGCCGGCGGCGTCATGCACTGCCAGGCGTAGCTCTCCTCGTTGGTGTTGGGCGGAGCCGTAAACAGCGGCAATGGCGAAACAGGCCAGGAGGCGTATGGCCGGCGGATATGACGCCCTCGCGAGCACTATGAGTCGAGAATAGCGCACCAGCCGAGGCGCGGCTAAGGTAGCGCTTTGGGCCTGCTCCCGCGGCGGCACCCGGCGTTACGATGGAATGGTGAAGGAGTGGCGCGGCCTGACACCGGAGCAGCTTGCCCGAGCCGAAGAAAGACTGCGGCAATGGCAATTGGCGGCTTTATACCAATTAAGATGGAAATCTTTCGGTTTTCGATACATCTTCGGTTGAGGCACCCGAGTGCCGATCCAGACGAGATTTCGACGGCGCTCTCCATGGCACCGTCGCGCAAGTGGAAGGCCGGTGAGCCGCGGACCACTCCAGATGGCCAGCCTCTAGAAGGCGTCTATGAGCACACCTATTGGATTTCTGAAGCTAAGAAGGGTGAAGACTCCGAGTTACTGGCAGTCTTGGAATCGGACCTGGACACACTGGAGAAATGCGCGCCGTTCTTGTCTAGTTTCTTGGCGAGTGGCGGAGGGATACTGTACTACATCTCCTGGTTCGCCAGTGAGAGATCCGGTGGAGACACGATCTCCTGGAGGCTCCTGGAGCGGCTTGCCGCCCTCCACATAAACCTCAGTCTGGACGTCTATAGCTACCAAGAACCTGGCGGGCCCCCGACCCCCCGCGCCGAAGGCGCCGGCGTTACGATGTAGTGGTGAGGGAGTGGCGCGGCCTGACCCCGGAGCAGCTTGCCCGAGCGGAAGAACGGCTGCGTCATCCGCGTCCCGGAAGCCGCATCGAGGCTGCCCAGCGATTCGGCGTGGACTTGAGCCTGCTGATCGAGACCTTGCGGCTGACACCGGCGGAGCGTGCTCGCCGAATGCAGGAATGCATCGAGGCGGCGGACCAGGTGCGCGGCGCCGCGCGTCCGGGCGGCAAATGAACGTCGCCGCCGTGGTCCGATGTGGGGCAGCCTATTCAGGCTGCGGACCCGCTTTCCAGCGGGTCCAGCCGGCCTGAAGGCCGGCTGCGGGCAGAATTGCCCGCCCCACAAGCACCGTCGGTTCTTACAAGAGCCGCCGGTCCGCCGGATATGGCAGCACGCGATACCATTCGCCGGCTTTGACGCGGCGCTGCGCGTCCTCCCAGTACGGGAGCGTGAACAGATCGCCGTGCTTTTCGCGGAAGTAGTCCCGCAGGTCGGCCGGAACCCCGAGGAAACGCTCCCATTCGTCCACCAGGACGTCGTTTTCCTCGACGGAAAACCAGGCCCCGTCGGTTTCGGTGTCCCACAGCAATTCGTCCCGCTCGTCAGCCAGGGGCGGCGTTTCCCGGAAGCGGTAGCGCACCAAAAATCCCAGGTCGTCGAAGTCGAACAGGGCCACGTTGCGGGCGTGCGTCAAGCCGGTGTTGGAGGTCAGGCCGTAGTGGTCGCCGAGGAAGAAGCCCATCCCCGCCAGGTCCTTGAGGAACGTGCCCAGCGCGTCGGCCGCGCGTTCGCGCAACACGCGGTCGCCGGTTCCCTCGAAGAAGGTGCTGAGCGGTTCGATTCGCCGTTGCGCATAGACGTGCTTCAGCACCACGGTCGCGCCATCCAGGCGGACGCTGTTGGGAGCGCTGCGCAGCAGTTCCTCGAGGACCGCTTCGTCGAAGGCTTCCCTGGGGAAATGGAGGTTGCGGTACAGCCAGGCATCGAGCATGAGGCGCCCGCGATTCATCTCGTGAACCCAACGGTAGATATCCATGATGGGTCCCCGCCCCGTCCATCCCTGCTTGGTCGAGAAGTCGCGGACCACCTTGAACACATACGGGAACGAGGGAGGCGAGAACACGATCATGGCCATGCCTACCCGTCCCGGCGCCGGGGTGAAGCGCTCGCCGGTGTCCCGCAGGTGGCTGCGCAGCCGCTGGTTCAGCGCCACGCGGGCGGGGTGCGTGAAACCGATCACCGCGCACATCGCGGGATGGCCGCGCTCGGGCGCGAGCGTGTCCAGGAAACTGAGCACCTCGCGGTAATCGCCGGTCGAGACGTGAAACGTGGAACGGGTGGAGACAAACAGGATGTTGCGCATGTCCTCCTTGCCCGCCAGCACGGCATCGACGGTGATGCCGGAAGGCTCGTGCTGTAACGCGAACACCACCGGCAGTGCGCCGGCCGGGGAGCGCAGCTTGCCGACCAGATAGGCTTCGCGGTCGCGGTAGAACACGGGCTTCAACATCTGGAGATCGCGCGGAAGCGCGGGGCCCACCTGGCGCCGCCATTCCTCGACGAGGCGCGCCGCCGCGAGCGCGGCATCCCGTTCCAGATCGGCGAACGGCGCGCGGAACGCACAGCTTTCCAAGACGCCGGCCACGGAGCGGGCCAGCCGGCGCGGGCCGGCGGGGTACAACTGGAAGATCGGATGGGGATCCCCGACGGGCAGGAGGCCGGCCAGGCCGTCGTCGTCGTATTCCACCGGAGCGTCGCGGGCATCAAAAGCGATGCGCATGGTGGAGTAGAAGAACGTCAGGGCAAGATCGGTGTCGTAGTCCTCGAAGACGCGCTTGAGGAAGGCGTGCCGCGTGGCCATCCAGAAGGCGCCATCGAGGAGGCGCCCGGGAAACTGCCGCTCGATCTTGTGCCACGTCTCGTCCACCGCGGCGCGGTAGAGGCGCACGCGCTGCTCGGCGTCGAGGGCCCCCTGGATCCAGGCCCGATTCTCAAAAGTCGCACGCGCCTTATCGGTGAGCGCATCGAAGGCCGCGCGATATCCGCGATGGGCCTTGAGCACGGTCTCGGCCACGCCGCGCGCCTCCGCCCGGCGCTCGGGAGAGAGTTTCTCGAGAGGGTCCGGCCGGCCCGCTGGAAATAGCCGGCGCCACGCCTGGCGCCGGGCTTTGCTCACGCCGGGGCGGAGGCCTGTGCCGGCGCGAAGGCCCGCGTCACTGGGCGATCGCTCCATTCGTCTTCTATAGGTATAGCAGGAGCGGAGAACGGCGCCGCCCTCGGCCGGCAACGGGGCTGGGACGTTCCGGCCTACTAGTCCAAATCGGACCACCTCGCGGGCGCATCCCGCGCCGGCGCGCTAGCATGGTCGCAAGAGAGGGAAACCGGTTTCCATGTTTGCCACCCAGAGTGATCCCGTACAGATTGCGTCTTCGACCAGCGACGCCCAGGAGGTGGTTCTCACCCCGGAAGCGGTGCGTTTTGTGGTGAAGCTGGCGCGAGAGTTCGAGCCGCGCCGGCGCAGTTTACTCCACGCCCGGCGCGTCCGCCAGCAGGCCATCGATAGCGGCGTCCTGCCGGACTTTCTGCCGGAAACGGCGCACATACGAAAGAGCGAATGGACCGTGGCGCCCATTCCCGCGGACCTGCTGGACCGGCGCGTGGAGATCACCGGGCCGGTCGACCGCAAGATGATCATCAACGCCCTGAACTCCGGCGCCAGCGTGTTCATGGCCGATTTCGAGGATTCCAACTCGCCCACCTGGCGCAACGTGATCGAGGGACAGGTCAACCTGCGCGATGCGGTCCGCGGCGCCATCGCCTACACCAGCCCGGAAGGAAAGCGCTACGAACTGTGCGAGGCCCCGGCCGTGCTGATGGTGCGCCCGCGGGGATGGCATCTGGTGGAAAAGCATTTTCTGGTGGATGGGGAACCGGTGTCGGCATCGCTGTTCGATTTCGGGCTGTTCTTTTTCCACAACGCCAAGGCTCTCATTGAGAACGGCACGGGACCTTACTTCTATCTGCCCAAGATGGAGAGCCACCTGGAGGCGCGGCTGTGGAACGACGTATTTATCCTGGCCCAGGACGAGCTCGGCATTTCGCGGGGCACCATCCGCGCCACGGTGCTGATCGAGACCATTCTGGCCGCCTTCGCCATGGATGAAATCCTCTGGGAGCTGCGTGAGCATTCCGCGGGCCTGAACTGCGGCCGGTGGGACTACATTTTCAGCTTCATCAAGAAGTTCCGCAACCGGCCCGACTTCGTGCTGCCGGACCGCGCGCAGGTGACCATGGAGCGGCACTTCCTGAATTCGTACGTCAACCTGCTGATCGCCACGTGCCATCGGCGCGGGGTGCATGCCATGGGCGGAATGGCGGCGCAGATCCCCATCAAGCACGATCCGGCGGCCAACGAAGCGGCGCTGGCGCGCGTGCGGCAGGACAAACTGCGCGAGGTGTGGGCCGGCCACGACGGCACCTGGGTGGCGCACCCGGGACTGGTCCCTTTGGCCCAGAGCGTCTTCGACACGTATATGCCGCTGCCCAACCAGATCGAGCGGAAGCCGTCGGTGGAAGTGGCGGCAGCCGATCTGCTGAACGTCCCCACGGGGGAAATCACCGATGAGGGCCTGCACCGCAACATCGACGTCGGCCTGCGGTATCTGGCCACCTGGCTCGGCGGCAACGGCTGCGTCCCGATCTATAACCTGATGGAAGACGCCGCCACCGCCGAGATCTGCCGCGCCCAGGTATGGCAGTGGATGAAGCACGGCGCCCGGCTGAGCGATGGCCGGGTGGTCACCGTTCCCCTGGTGCGCGACGCCCTGACGCGGCAATCCAAGCGGCTGAACGGCTCCATTCCGGGGCGCGAGCTGGCCCTGGCGGCGAGCCTGTACGAGCAGATGATGACCAGCCCGGAGTTTCCCGAGTTTCTGACCTTGGGCGCCTACGAACACCTGGACTGAGTGGAGTAGGCCTCCCGGCCTGCCTCCGCGCGCGGAGCGCGCTTTGGGTTGCCAGGGGCACGGCCGGCAGGCCTACCCTACTACAACTGCTCGTAGCACGCGCGCGCCGGACTGCATTCGAACTCGTCGACCACTTTGCCGTCCGGCCCGAGGCACTTGAAGGTATGCTGGCACCACATGGCGGTGTCGTTGCTGAAATGGTTCTCGGGGTCGTACACGGTGTCGATGTACAACCCCTTCCAGCGCAGATTCGCGCAACGGTTCATGCTGGCTTTTTTGCTCAATCCCGGAGGTTCGACCATGGTTATGCCTTCGAGGTCTTCACCGCTTCCAGCAGCGCCCGCTTGACGGCCACCGCCGCCAGCTTAACCTTATAGGCATTCTGGCTGAGGGGCTGCGCTCCGGAAACGGCTGCTTTCCCGGCAGCCTCCGCGGTGGCTGGGGTGATGGTCTTGCCGGCGAGGGCTTGTTCGGCGTCCGCGGCTTCCCACGGCGTGGCGGCCACGTGCCCCAGCACCACTTTGGCGGAGGCCACAGCGTTGCCTTTCATGGTGAGTACCACCGATGCCGTGGCCAGAGGCCAATCGAGCGCCGCCTTCTGCCGCACTTCGTAGGTGGCGCTCTTCACCACGGCCGCCGGCACGATAATCTCGGTCAGGATCTCGTCCGGCCGCAGCGCAATTTCGCGCGAGGCATCGTCTTTCGGCGCCACGAAGAACTTCGCTGCGGGCACTTCGCGCGGCCCTTTCGCCGAAACCAGCTTCACCCGGGCGCCCAGCGCCACCAGCGCGGGTCCCAGGCTGGACGCGCTCACGAAATACGCCGGCCCGCCGCCGAAGATGGCGTGATATTTATTTTCGCCGCCGGGCACCAGCGACTTGCCGTCCTTCATGGCCAGCAGGCCGAAGCCTTGCCGGTAATACCAGCAGCGGGGCCGCTGGCACAGGTCGCCGCCCGCCGTGCCCATGTGGCGGATCTGCGGGCTGGGGATGCCGGCCGCGGCGTCGGCCAGCGATTGGTAGCCGCTGCGCACGTCGGCGTTCCGGGCGAGTTCCTCCATGGTGACCAGCGCGCCGATACGCAGCCCGGCGCCGGTCTTCCGGATGCCCTCGAGTTCCTCGAGGTTCTTGATGTTCACCACGCGCTTGGGCGTGTGCAAGTATTCCTTCATCAGGCTGATGAGGTCGGTACCGCCGGCCAGGATGTCCGCCTGTCCCCATCGCGGGGAGAGCAGGGCGACGGCCTCCTGCACGGTATTCGGGTTGGCATATTCGAAGGACTGCATTACGCGTTCCTCCCTTCCAGTGCGGCCAGCACGTGATCGGGGGTCATGGGGATGCGCGGCACCCGCACGCCGATCGCGTTGGCCACGGCATTGCCCACCGCGGCGCAGATGGGGATCGCCGGAGGCTCGCCCAGCCCGATGACGCCGCGCTTATCGTTCTCCGGCCGGATATCCAGATGCACGTGGATGTCGCCGATATCGGCGATCCCGGCCAGTTTGTAGAACTCCATGTCGGGGTTCAACACGTGGCCGGTCTGCTCGTCCATGATGCGCTCTTCGTAGAGCGCGGTGGAGATGCCCATGATGATGGCGCCGTAGATCTGGCTCTCCGCCAGGCGCGGGTTGATGATCATGCCGCAATCCTGCACCGCGGTGTAGCGGTTGATGCTGACGATACCCGTCTCCGTATCCACGTTGACGTCGGCGATCTGCACGCCCGCCGCGCCGCCCGTATTCAAACCCTCGGCGTTGGCGTTGGCGGGGACGTTGGCGCCCATCTCGGAAATCTGCGTGGAGCCCAGCTTGCGGCAGGCGGCCTGCCAGGTGAGGCTCTTGTTGGGACTGTTCTTCACGCGGATGTGGCTGTCCACCGCCTCCAGTTCTTCGGGCTGCGCGCCCAAGGCCGGCGCGGCCACCTCGAAGAGCTTTGCCAGGGCGTTGAGCGTGGCCTTGCGCGTGGAAGTGGAGACGCCGCCCACGGTGGTGGACCCGCCCGATGCGTTGTCCGGCGGCAGGCTGCTGTCGCCGATCGAAAGCTTGATTTGCCCCATGGGCAGCCCCAGGCTCTCCGCCGCCACTTGCGTGATGATGGTGCGCGTGCCCGTGCCCAGATCCTGGGTATCGATTTCGATGTGCACCGAACCGTCGGGGTTGATGATGGCGCGGCACTGGCTGGCATGGCCCGCGCCGCCCCAGGCGCCGAAGGCGACTCCCAGACCGCGCTTCACGGGACCCGCTCCCGCCTGGCCCCGCGGATGCCACAACTTCTTCCACTCGGCCAGCTCGGCGGCTTTATCCAACTGGTAGCGATACGTCTCCACGCGCGCCTCCGGGGCGTACTGCGCGTTGATCTTGAAGACTTCGATGGGGTCCATCCCGATCTTGTTGGCGAAATCGTCCAGCGCGCTGCAGGTCAGGTAGGAAGCTTGCTGGTTGCCCGGCGCGCGCCAGGCTCGCTGGCTTCCCGCATTCACCGAAACATTGGTGTGCACCGCGCGAATATTCGGAATGTTGACGTAAACGTAGGGCTGGGAGGGACCTCCGGTGGGGCCAAAGCCTCCCGTGCCCCACGAATCCGACTGCCAGGCGGTGACGGTGCCGTCCTTCTTGCCGCCAAGTTTGATTTTGGCGAATGCCGAAGGCCGGTTGCCGGCGATCGTCTGCTCGGTGGCGCGATCCAGATACAACTTCACCGGACGCCCGCCCGCCTTTTGCGAAAGGGTGGCGGCCACGACAGCCCAGGCGTCAGGACCGAACTTACTGCCGAATCCGCCGCCGACGTAGTCCATCTTGACTTTGATATTCGTGGCCGGCACCTTGAGAGACTGTCCCAGCGCGCCGCCATAGCCCGGAACAAACTGCGTGGAGGGCCACGCGTTCACCTCGTCGCCCTGCCACTGAATGATCTGCCCGTGCGGCTCGAGACAACAGTGGGTCACCACGGGAATGCCGTACTGCCCTTCGGAGACCGCCTCGGCCTCCTGGAACGCCTTGTCCGGGTCGCCTTGGAGTTTTTCCCCGCCCTGCTTGGCGCGGGCGCCGGCCTTGGCCAGGTCGTCCTCCCTCACCAGGTGCGGCATCGCCTCGTATTCGACCTTGATTAGGTGCGTAGCCTCGCGGGCGATCTCCTCGGTGGTGGCGGCTACCGCGGCCACCTCGTAACCCTGCCACTGAATCTCGGTCCCGGCCGGCGCCAGCACGTGCACGGCCTTCACGCCCGCGATTTTTTCCGCCGCGCCGGTATCGATCGCCGTGACGCGCGCGTGGGCGTGCGGGCAGGTGAGGTACACGCCGAACAGCATGTCCTTGAGCTTGAGGTCCGAGGAGTACTTGGCGCGGCCGGTGGATTTCATCGGCCCATCCAGCCGCTTGGGCGACTTGCCGATGACTTTGCGCGCCTCCATCGGCGGCCAGTGATAATCCGGAGTGTTAGCCATTTTTTCCTCCCTTCGCCGCTTTGGCGGCTTCGAGCACGGCCGCGCGGACGCCCATGTAGGTGCCGCACCGGCACAGGTTGCCTCCCAGACCGTGCTTCACCTGGTCCGCGGTGGGGTTGGGATGCTCATCGAGAAAGCCCTTGCAGGCCATGACGAATCCCGGGGTGCAGTATCCGCACTGCTGCGCGTCGTTGTTCCAGAACGCGGCGGAGACGGGATGCATCTTTTCCGGGCTCGTGATTCCTTCGATGGTTTCGATATTCTTCCCTTGCGCGTCGATGGCCAGCACCGTGCAACTGTAGACCGACTTGCCGTTGAGGATGACGGTGCAGGCGCCGCAGGTGGCGCGGTCGCAGACCTTCTTGGCGCCGGTCAGGTCCATATAATTGCGCAGCGCATCGACCAGCGTCACGCGCGGCTCAACGGTAAGATTGACGGGCTTTCCATTGATGTTCAGCGTGATGGCCACCGGGCCGGGGCCCGCCACATTGGCTGGGGCCGGCGCCGCCACCGCTTCTCGTTCCAGCAGCCCCGTTCCCAGCGCGCCCGTGCCGATTCCTACGCCGAGGAATCCGCGGCGGGAGAACCTGGTCTTGGCCTTCACCGGGAGTTCGGGCTCTTTTTTAGAACTCACCAGACACCTTCCTTTCGTGCCATTGCGGAGATCGTTGTTCACCGAGACAAGCGGAATTCGAGTCAACTATACCAAAAAAGAGGGGCTGGGGGCTGGGGGTTGGGGGCCGGGGAAAGGCGGCTCGCTACGCTCGCGACCGGTCAAACCCGTCGCCATCCCCCCTGCTTGGCCCATGGCCACAAGACGGTCTGGTTCACTGCACGGTTTACTCGATTCCGCGGCGGTCAGCATTTCATCCCCACCCCGGCTTTCCGAGGCCGCGGAACCGAGCAAACCTTTTTCAGTGACCGCACTTTGCGATTTTTATTTGCCCGCCGCTCAATCGCTTGCCGTGCCGGGCCCCGTTGACGCGCCTGCTCGCCTGCTACCCTGAAGTTGAAAAAAGGTTGCTCGCTCGCCAAGAAGCAACTCGTTTCGGAGCCACGTCCGGCGCCTTTCCTCGAGG
>JADGNR010000162.1 GCA_017883415.1 Bryobacteraceae bacterium
GGAATCCTCGACGGCGTCGAAGACCACGCGGCGGGCCAGCGGATCGGGCGGAGCGTAGGTGGTGAAGCGGTCGCCGTGCATGCGGACGAGTCCCGCGCGGGTGCCCATCAACAGATCGCCCGCAGGGCTCTGGCGGATGGAAAAGACCTCGGCATCGGGCATGCCGTCGCGCGCGGTGAAGCGGCGAAAGGCGCCGCCGGAGAACCGCACCAGCCCGCTGTCGTGGAACCCCACCCAGATGCTGCCGCCGCGGTCCTGAAACACGGTATTGGGCTGATCGCTGGGCAGCCCTTCGGTTGTGCCGTAGACCGTGAACGCGTCGTCGCGCAGGCGGCTGAGCCCGTTGTTGGCCCCCACCCACAGGTTGCGCTCGCGATCTTCGAACAGGCAGCGCACCAGGTCATGCTCGCCTCCGCTGGTGGAAACGAAGCGGTCGCCCTCCAGGCGCGCGATGCCGGCATTGGTGCCCGCCCAGATATTGCCGTCGCGGTCTTCCCAGACGGCGCGCGCGAAGGAATCGGGCAGACCGTCGCGGGCATCGTACTTGCGGATTTTGCCCGCGGACGACCGTTCGATCAGCCCCAGACTGCCGGCGATCCAGAGGTTGTCCCGCCGGTCGATCCACAGGCCGAGGACGATGTCGCCCTCCAGTGCGGCGGCGTCCACCACGGGGACGAATCTTCCGCCGGACATCTTGACTACGCTGCTGAAACCGGCGACCCACAAATCGTGGTGGCGGTCCTCGCTGACCACGCGCACGGAGGTAACGGGCAGATCGGCGCCGGGCGCGTAATTGGTGAACCGGCCGTTTTCGAAGCGGCTCAACGATACGCCCGCCACGATCCAGAGCGTGCCCGCGTGGTCCACGTAGAGCCCGGTGATGGCGTCGTCCGGCAGCCCCTGGCTGGTAGTGAAGGTGCGGAAATGCTTGTCGCGATACTGGGCCAGACCATTGGCGGTGCCGATCCACAAAGAGCCGTCGGCCGCCGCGGCGAGCGCCGTAATCGCGTTGGCCGGCAGATCGCCGTTGGCCTTGTTGAAGAGGACGAAGTCATATCCGTCGAATCGCGCCAGCCCCTCGTCGGTGCCGAGCCAGAGGTATCCGTCGGCGGTCTGGGCAATAGCGCGAATGGTGTCCTGGGGCAACCCCTCGGCCTGCCCCCACGAAGTGACCGAATATTGGGTGAGCCGCTTGTGGGGATCGAGGGCGTTAGCGGCGCGCGGGAGCAGGCAGGCCAGGAACGCCGCAGCGCACCAGGCGAGGCGATGATGTCCGCTTGCGCGATTCACACTTGCCTTCAGTATAGTGCGTGTGGGCCAGCCTCCTGGCCCATCGGCGTTGTGGCCACCGTAACCTAAGTGCCTCATGGGGCGTAGAGTAAGGTTTGGATCTGCCGCGGGCGGCGAGGAGGAGAGCTTCAAATGAATGCGAAGGCGTCAAGGTTGCTGCTTGGGGTTGGGCTGTCAGTGGTTGTTTTCCTCGCTGCAAGCCCCTTGCGGGCGCAGGCCGGGGACGCCACGCTATCCGGCACCATCACCGGCCCTTCGGGAGCAGTCATTCCCAACGCCAGAATCTCGGTCAAGAATGTGGTCACCGGTCAATCGACGGAGACCCAGACCAATGCGGCGGGGGCCTACAGCGTGCCGAACCTCAATTCGGGAGATTACGAAGTCTCCATCGCGGCGGAAGGGTTCAGAGCCAAAGTAGCCAAGGTGACACTCCAGGCAAGGGCGACGCAGACCATGGACCTGACCTTGACCGTGCCTACCGGCAATGAGCCGCCGGATCTGGGGGACCTGGGCTTTCCCGCGGAACAGGCCAAGGGAAGTGCGGAGGCTCAGGCGAGGCTCGACAAGCGGTCGCACATGCTGCAAGTGCACCAGCGGCTTGGTTTGATCACGCTGGTTCCGTTGGCGGCGACACTCCTAACTTCCAATGGCGCCTCGGGCAGGAAGAGCAGCGCGACGGGGCGGGATTTGCACGGCGCCCTGGGGGTGACGACCGCCGGCCTGTATTTCTCGAGCGCCTACTTTGCCATCTTCGCACCGAAGGTGCCGGGGACCGCTACGCGCGGGCCCATCCGTCTGCACAAGGCCCTGGCCTGGATTCACGGCCCCGGGATGGTTCTGACTCCTATTTTGGGAGCCATCGCTTTTGCCCAGGAGAATCGCGGGGAGAGGGTTCATGGGATCGCCAAGGCACACTCCGCGGTGGCCGCGGCGACGGCCATCGCCTACGGGGCCGCGATTCTGTCGGTGACGATCAAATTCTGAGCAGGCTCATGAAAAAAGAAATTCTGGCGGTCGTGTTGCTGCTGGCGCCGATAAAGCCGGCTTTGGCAGAGGGGCAATGGATCCTCGAACAAGCCACCGTGACGTATCATGTATCTCACCCGCTGCATCAGTTCGACGGCGTCAGCCATGGGGCGCGGGGCAAGGGCGTTTGCCACGCCGGGCAATGCGAGTTCCTGATCGCGGCGCCGGTGAAGTCGTTTGATTCGGGGGACAGCAACCGCGATCTTCACATGCTGCAAGTGGCCCGCGGCGGGCAATTCCCCATGGTTACGGTGCGCACCCGCCTGGCGGAAACGGCCGTCGCGACAGGGACGATCCAGGTGGATCTGGAGATCCAGTTCGCGGGTCAGACCGCCCAATACAAGCAGGTTTCCTTCCAACTCACGACGCAAGGAAACGAAATCCGGCTCTCGGGAACGATTCCCACGACGCTCTCGGATTTCAAGATCGAACCACCGAAGCTGCTGGCGATCCCCACCAAGAACGAGATGCCGGTGCACGTAGACATCGCCTGGCGCCCGATGTGAACGGCAGGTGTCAGAATTCTGCCGGCCCTCGTTGTGGGGCGGGCAATCTTGCCCGCAGCCGGCTTTCAGGCGGCGCTACGCGCTGGGGTCGCGTTTGAGTGCAACAACTCGATAAACTCGAGCCAGTCTTTGTTCAGCGGCATCGGGATGGCGGCGGTCGCGGAGTTCGATAAGGATACTCAGGCGCTCCGCGGGAGACATGGACGCGTCGTCGCGCGCATCGGCCTCATCGGCCTCCGTGAAGCTGGCAAACACCCGGACCGTTTTCTCCACGCTCGTATTAGAGCCCGTGGGATGCAGTTGGCAGCATCGACGGAGGGCAGGCCAGGAGGCCTACCCTACATGGCCAGGAGCGCGGCCAGCAGGTCGATGCCGTCCCACAGGTTTTGAATGCGGAGGTTCTCGTTGAAGCTGTGCTGGTTGTTGTCGTGGTTCACGATGGGCACCATGATGGCGGGCGCGTGGAGGATCTCGTCGATCATGAACAACGGCACGCTGCCGCCCATGGTGGGCAGTTTCACCACCGGCCCGCGCGCCGCCTCCGCGGTGCGCAGCACCAGTTGCGAAATGGGCAGATCCATGGAGGTACGCGAGGCGTTGTAGCCGCCCGGCTCCACGGTGACGCGTGCCACCTTGGGGTGGGCCATGCGCGTGGCGGCGTCGGGTTCGTTCTCGACGATGAAGTAGCCCTGGCCGCGTATATGGTCGATGACGCGGCGCGCGGCGGTTTCGTGATCGATGCCCTTCACCAGGCGGATATCGATGGTGGCGGTAGCGGTGGAGGGAATCACGTTGCTGGCCTGTGCGCCGGTGCGCGCGGCGGCCATGCCGCGGACATTGAGCGACGGGCGGTTGAGCAACTCGACCAGCTTCTGGCCGCCGCCTTCGGTGCGTCCCAGAGAAAGCTCGCGCATCAGGTCGCGGTCCACGTCGGGAGCATCGGCCACGGCGCGCTTCTCGATTTCGCTGAGCGGCTCGACGCCGTCGTAGAAGTGGGCGATGGAGACCCGCCCGTCGTCCTCCTTCATGGAGGCCAGCAGGCGCGCCAACATCAAAGCCGGGTTGGGCGCCCAGTTGCCGTAGTGCCCGCTGTGCAACTCGTGGCTGGGGCCGTAGAGCGTGACGTCGAGAATGGCGATGCCGCGCGCGCCGAAGACGATCTGCTGGCGGCGGCTCTGGTGCACCGGGCCGTCGCAGATCAGCCAGACATCGGCGGCCAGCAGGTCCTTATACTTGCGCAGGATGTCGGCAAGGTGCGGCGACCCGGCCTCTTCCTCGCCTTCGAAGACAAACTTGACGTTGGCGCGCGGCGGAATGCGGGCCGCCTGGAGGGCATCGAGCGCGGCGGCGATGGCGATGAGCGGGGCCTTATCGTCGGAGGCGGAGCGCGCGTAGATGCGCCATTCGGGATCGATCCGGCCGCTTTCGGGCAGCGGGATCACGCGGCCGTCCTGGGAGAGGGGCCGGTCGCGCAGCACGGGTTGCCAGGGCGGCGTGGCCCACTCCTTGGGGTCGACCGGCTGGCCGTCATAGTGCGCGTAGAAGACTAGCGTGCGCGTGGCGCCGGGGGTCAAAATCTCGCCGAAGACCGCGGGCGGGGCGCCGGAGACCTCGAGCAGGCGCGTCTTCACCCCGCGCTTTTCCAGCAGGGCCGAAACGGCGGCGGCGTTGCGGCGGATGTCGCCGTCGTTGCGGGCCAGGTTGGGGAGGGCCAGCAGGTCCAGGAATTCGGCGAGGATGGCGCGCTCGTGAATTTCGCGCCAGTGGTGCGCCGCGGCAGCGGCGGGATTGGGCTGGGCATGGGCGGCCGCCGCCCACAGACAGAAAACGGTCGCCAGGATTTTCATAAACGTTCTACCCTATCACTTTTCGAAACGCCGCCCTACCGCCACGCCTTCGGCCAACATGCGCGGGATCGCGTCGCTCACCGGGCGGCCGATATCGATGAGCACGAAGTTCGCCTGCGGCGGCAGGTAGCGGAAGCCGCACTGGTCGAGCCGGGGGCTGGAGGTTGGGGCCGGGGGCTGGAGGTTGGGCGCCGGGGGGCTGGAGGTTGGGCGCGTGGGGCTGGATGGGCCGTGCCGCCTGGCCAGCTTGACAATCGCAAAATGCGCAAAATTGACAATAATTAGCTAAAGGTTTATGATATAAGATCAACGACGAAGTTCCACAGGTTCGCTCAGGGAAAACTACTATCATGCCCATTCGAATTGTGCTTGCCGACGATCATGCCATCCTAAGGCAGGGTCTGAAGCTTCTATTTGCCAACGCGGGTATCACCGTAGTGGGGGAGGCCGCGGATGGTGCAGAAGCGGTGAAACTGGCGCGGGATCTCCACCCGCAAGTGGTGGTGCTCGACCTGGCGATGCCCAATATGAACGGGATTGACGCCGCCACGCAAATCCGTCAGGACCTGGGCATCCCGTGTATACTGCTGACAATGCACGCGGAAGATCACTACGTGCTGCGCGCTTTGTCACTGGGTATTGCCGGCTATGTGCTGAAATTCAATGCGGCCAGAGAGGTGGTCCAGGCGGTCAATGAAGTAGTCCGCGGCAACGTGTATCTGAGTCCCGGCATATCGGGGATCGTGGTGCGCGAGATGCTGAACAAGGACACCGCCCGGGAAGAACTGCTGACGCTCCGGGAGCGGCAGGTGGTGCAATTGATCGCCGAGGGCAACTCCACAAAGGAAGTCTCCAGCCAGATCGGTGTCAGTGTTCGCACCGGAGAATCACATCGCGCGCGCATTATGGAGAAGCTCGATATCCATGAAACGGCAGGCTTGGTGCGCTATGCCATCCGCCAGGGCCTGACGCAGCCCTGAGGTGGCCATCAATAAGCGCACTTAAGCTACTTGACAAGTTCATGCTCATGTTTTATGATTGCTATTAGATGATGCTGAGGCGCGGCCTCGCACATCAACTTTATGAGGAGCTCAAAGAACATGTCTCTTAGCCATTTCGATCCGTTAGCCAATTTGCGCGTTTTCGAAGACGCCTTCACGCGCATTCTGAGTGAACCGCAGACCAACCGTCCCTGGTCGCCGGCGGTAGACATTTACGAGACGGAAAACGAGTTGGTGCTGAAGGCCGATCTGCCGGAAGTGGACCAGAAGGAGATTGACGTCCGCGTGGAAAACCAGACGCTGACGATCTCCGGCGAGCGGAAATTCGCGAAGGAAGACGCAGGCAAGGGGTATCATCGTATCGAGCGCAGCTACGGCAACTTCATGCGCAGCTTCGCGGTGCCCAACACCTTCGACACCGAAAAGATCGGCGCGGAATTTCACAACGGCGTGTTGACCGTGACGCTGCCCAAGAAGGAAGCCGCCAAACCGCGGCAGATCAAAGTCGAAGTCAAGGCATAACGCATCTAAGGGAGCAGCACGCGAGTTTTCAGGAGTTTTGTTACGGCCGGGGAGATCCCCGGCCAATTTCTATGTGGGGGGCTAATTTGGCGCCATGCTACGGGCTGAATTAGCGGTGAGGGGTGCCCATGTTTCGATTGGACAAGCTGACTCAAAAAGCGCAGGAGGCCTTGCAGCAGGCGCAAGGCGTGGCCGAGAAAAACGAGAACCAGGTTATTTTTCCGCTGCACCTGCTGATGGCGCTGGCCGAAGAAAAGGAAGGGATCGTGCGCCCGGTCCTGGAGAAATGCGGGGTGCATCCCGACGCGGTGATCGCGGAGGCGCAGCGGCTGCTGGGCACCCTGCCCAAGACGCAGGGCATGCAGCCGGGCACGTATCTTTCGCCCGGGCTCAACCAGGTGCTGGAGCACGCCTTCGACGAAGCGGGGCGGTTCAAAGACGAATTCGTCTCGACCGAGCACCTGCTGTTGTCGATGGCCGAGCAGCGCAGCGATCCGGCGGGGCAACTGCTGGACCGGGCCGGGGCCACGCACGACAGCATCCTCAAGGCGCTGGTGTCGGTGCGCGGAACGCAGCGGATCACCGATCAGAATCCGGAATCGAAATACCAGGCGCTGGAGCGGTACGCGCACGATCTGACCGAATCGGCGCGGCAGGGGAAGCTGGACCCGGTAATTGGCCGGGAAGACGAGATCCGGCGGGTGATGCAGGTATTGAGCCGCCGCACCAAGAACAACCCGGTGCTGATCGGCGAGCCGGGGGTGGGCAAGACGGCGATCGTGGAAGGGCTGGCGCAGCGGATCGTGCGCGGGGACGTGCCCGATCAGCTCAAGGGAAAGCGGCTGGTGGCGATCGACCTGGGCTCGATGATCGCGGGCACCAAGTTTCGCGGCGAATTCGAAGACCGGCTGAAGGCTGTGGTGCGGGAGATCATCGATTCCCACGGCGAGATTCTCTGTTTCATCGACGAGCTGCACACGCTGGTGGGGGCCGGATCGGCCGAAGGGGCCATCGACGCGGCCAACCTGCTGAAGCCGGCGCTGGCGCGCGGGGAACTGCGCTGCATCGGCGCGACCACGGTCAACGAATATAAGAAGCACGTGGAAAAAGACGCCGCGCTGGCCCGCCGTTTCCGCACGGTGATGGTGGGCGAGCCGACGGTGGACGACACCATCGCCATCCTGCGCGGCCTGAAGGAGAAGTTCGAAATCCATCACGGCGTGCGCATACAGGACGTGGCGATTCTGGCCGCCGCGATGCTGTCGCACCGCTACATCGCCGACCGTTTTCTGCCCGACAAGGCGATCGACCTGATCGACGAAGCGGGCTCGGCGCTGCGCCTGCAGATCGGCTCGATGCCCATCGAGATCGACGATCTGGAGCGCCGCATCACCCACCTGGAAATCGAACGGCAGGCGCTGGGCAAGGAAAAGGACGCCGCGTCGCACGAACGCCTGCGGCACGTGGAGAACGAACTGGAGCGCCTGCGCGGCGAAGCGGCCCCATTGAAGGAGCGCTGGAACCGCGAGAAGGGCGCCATCGCGCGCGTGCGCCAGCTCAAGGAGGAGCAGGACGCGCTGCGGCAGGAGGAGGAGAAGGCCAGCCGCGCGGGCGACTGGGAAAAGGCCGCGCAACTGCGCTACGGGCGGCTCGGGCAAATCGAAAAGGACATACTGTCCGCCGAGCAGGAGCTGGAATCGGTGAAGGAGACCGCGCTCCTGAAAGAAGAGATCGGCGAAGACGACATTGCGCGCATTGTGGCCAAGTGGACCGGCATCCCGGTGGCGCGCATGATGGAAGGCGAGATTCAGAAACTGGTGCACATGCCCGAACGGTTGAAGGACCGGGTAATCGGGCAGGACGAGGCGGTGCGCCTGGTGGCCAACGCCATCCTGCGCAACCGCGCCGGATTGAGCGACCCGCGGCGTCCCATCGGCAGCTTCATTTTTCTGGGGCCCACCGGCGTGGGGAAGACGGAGCTGGTGCGCGCCCTGGCGCAATACCTGTTCGACGACGAGCGGGCCATGATCCGCGTGGATATGTCGGAGTACATGGAGAAGCACGCGGTGGCGCGCATGATCGGCTCGCCGCCGGGATATGTCGGCTATGAAGAGGGTGGACAACTCACCGAGCAGTTGCGCCGCCGGCCGTACTCGGTGGTGCTGTTCGATGAAATCGAAAAGGCCCATCCGGACGTCTTTAATATGTTGCTGCAGATTCTGGACGACGGGCGGTTGACCGACGGGCAAGGGCGGACGGTGAGCTTCAAGAACGCGGTGGTGGTAATGACCTCGAATGTAGGCACGGGGATGGTGGAGCGGAACACCATCGGTTTTTCGGTGCACGCCAAGGACGCGCGGACCGACGACACGCGCAAGCGCCTGCTGGAGACGCTACGCCAGCAGTTCCGGCCGGAATTCCTGAACCGGGTGGACGATATCATCGTATTCAACAGCTTGAGCCGCGAGCACCTGGGCCGGATTGTGGACATGCAACTGGAAGACGTCGGCCGGCTGCTGAAGGAGCGCAAAGTGATGCTGGAAGTCAGCGTCGCCGCGCGGGACCGGATCATCGCGGAAGGCTACGATCCGCAGTACGGAGCGCGACCGATGCGGCGCGCCATCCAGCGGCTGGTCCAGGATCCGCTGGCGCTGAAATTGATCCAGGGCGAATTCGCGGAAGGCGACACGGTGACGGTGGACGCCAAAGACGGGGCGGCCGAGCTGGAGTTTTCCAAGCTGCAGCCGGCCGTGGTGTAAGCGGCCCGCAGGAACCGGCGGAGGCTCGATTATGACGACGAATACGCTGAAGACCGCGCTGCTGCTGGGACTGCTGAGCGGGATCCTGGTGATCGGCGGCGGGGCGCTGGGGGGCCGCAACGGCCTGTACATCGGGCTCGCCGTCGCGGCGGCGATGAATTTCGCGAGCTACTTCTTTTCCGACAAGATCGCGCTAGCCTCGTACGCCGCGCAGCCGGTGAGCGAGACGGAGAACCCGGAGGTGTACCGCAAGGTGGCGCCCATGGTGGGCAACCTGTGCCAGCGCATGGGGCTGCCCATGCCCAAGCTGTGGCTGATTCCGGAAGATTCGCCCAACGCGTTCGCCACCGGCCGCAATCCGGCGCACGCCTCGGTGGCGTTCACCACAGGGATTCTGCGCCTGATGGACGATCGCGAGATCGAAGGCGTGGTGGCGCACGAGCTGGGACACGTGCTGCACCGCGATATTCTGATCAGCTCGGTAGCGGCCACCATCGCGGCGGCGATCACCCTGCTGGCGCGCATGGCCTTCTGGTTCGGCCCGCGCGGCGACGACGACGAACGCGGCGGGGCGCTGGGCGGCATCCTCATGATGATCCTGGCGCCCATCGCGGCGCTGCTGATCCAGATGGCTATTTCGCGCTCGCGGGAATTCGACGCCGACGCCGCTTCGGCCAAGTACACCGGGACGCCCTACGAGCTGATCTCGGGCCTGCAGAAGCTGGAGACCTACTCGAAGCGCATTCCCATGGAGGCCACGCAGGCCACGGCGCACATGTTCATCATCAAGCCGTTCAGCGGCCGGAGCCTGGGGAATCTATTCTCGACGCATCCGCCCACCGAGGAGCGCATCGCGCGCCTGCAGGCCATGCGATGAAGGAAGTCCGCGTGAACGGGCGGGCGGCGGAGCGGGTGGCCAGCGGGCATCCGTGGATCTTCGCGAGTGACCTGACGGACCGCGACGGCGCCCAGCCGGGCGAAGCGGTGCGGGTGGCCGACGGGCGCGGCCGTCCGCTGGGCACGGCGCATTACAGCGCGGCGTCGCAGATCGCGCTGCGCATGCTGTCGCGCGAGGTGGAAGAGATCGGCCGCGATTTCTATCTGCGGCGCCTGCGCGCGGCCGAGGAGCATCGGCGAGCCGTGGTGCGCCACAGCGACGCGTACCGGGTGGCGCACGGCGAAGGCGACCTGCTGCCGGCGCTGATTGTGGACCGGTATCGCGATCACCTGGTGATGCAGACGCTCGATCAGGGAATGGACGCGGCGCGCGGGGAGATCGTGTCCGCGCTGGAGGAGATCTTTCATCCGGCGGGCATTGTGGCGCGCAACGACGCGGCGGTGCGGGCGAAGGAACAGTTGCCGCTGGAGTGCACGGTGGTCTCAGGCGAGGTGCCGGAAACGGTGACGGTGGAAATGAACGGCTTCACCATGCGGGCCGATCTGCGGCATGGCCAGAAGACGGGCATCTATCTCGACCAGCGCGAGAACTACCGGGCGGCGGCCCGTTATGCCCGCGGGGGGAGGGCGCTCGATTGTTTCGCGTCCGCGGGCGGCTTTGCGCTGCACCTGGCGCGGAAGTGCGAGAGCGTGGAAGCGGTGGACAGCTCTTCGGCCGCGCTGGCGCATGCGCGCGCCAACGCGGAAGCCAACGGCATATCGAACGTCGAGTTCCACGAAGCCGACGTGTTCGAGGTGCTGGCCGGATACTCCGCCGCGCGCCGCCAGTTTTCGTTGGTGGTGCTGGACCCGCCGGCTTTCGCAAAAACGCGCGGGAGCGTGCAGGCCGCGCAGAGCGGCTACAAGGAGATCAACCTGCGCGCCCTGCGGCTGCTTTCGCCCGGCGGCATCCTGGTGACCTGTTCCTGCTCGCACCATCTGAGCGAAGCGATGCTGCTGGAGCTGGTGGCCGAAGCGTCGCTCGACGCAAAGCGCACCCTGCGCGTGCTGGAGCGCCGGACGCAGAGCCAGGACCACCCCATTCTGCTGACGGTGCCCGAGACGCACTATCTGAAATGTTTGATTTTGGAAGTGATGTAGGGGGGAAGGCAGCCTGCGGTTGGCAATGCGCTGTACTATAAGCACCGCTGCTTAGCTCAGCGCTAAGCTATTGTACAATGACGATAGATGACGTCACCTCTCACGGTCACGCGCCTGATTCCGGTTATCGCTCACGCCGTAGCCGTTTTCGGAGACGAGCAGAAAGCCACGCACTGGCTGTCGACGCCACTACCGTTGTTGGATAACCGGGCTCCCGCCGAACTGCTTTCGACCGACCAGGGAATCGAAGTTGTGGAACGGATGCTGACCCGAATCGAGCATAACATTCCCTCCTGATGGATCGTCGCATTTACCGGGTTTGCCGGTCACGAAATGCGCGTCTCGATGGTCATGGAGCCAAACTCGTGGGGGGCCGGTGGAATTCGCGGGGTCATGCAGTCGTCTACATGGCGGAAACCATTGCGCTCGCCGTTCTTGAAAACCTGGTGCATATGCGGCGGCAGGATTTTCCGAGCCGGTATGTGTGCATAGCCGCCATTGTTCCCGGCGAGATTCGCTGCCTGACGGAACGCGAACTGCGCCTTCGATCTGAATTGCGCAATCTCAGCGCGCCGGCCCTGGGAGATTGGTGGATACAGTCGGGTGCTTCGGCAGTCCTCGAAGTACCGTCGGCGGTTGTGCCGGCGGAACACAACTACCTGCTCAATCCCATCCATCCAGATTTCCAGAGCGTAAGAGTCGAACCGCCTGCGCTCTTCCACTTCGACGAACGGCTGTTCCAGGCTCGGTAGGCCGACGGAGAGCCACAGCAGCCCCCGTGTCGTCGTCG
>JADGNR010000163.1 GCA_017883415.1 Bryobacteraceae bacterium
TGGGTAGTCCGTGATAATACGGTGTGGGGTAGGCCTCCCGGCCTGCCCTTCCCGCGAAGGGCGCCTTCGGCGCGGGGCAGGCCAGGAGGCCTACCCCACCGGGGCAGTGTGGAGCGCCGCGCGAGTGATCCGGGTGGGCAGGCGAAAGGGCCTGCCCCACGCGCGCTTTACGTGAACGACCAGCCCTTGCGGAAGGTGGGCCGGATGTACTTGTTCGCTTCGGCGTTGTTGGTGATCCTCATCTTGACCGGATCCCACTCCAGTTTGCCTTCGAAGTGGAGGGAAATCACGCCCAGAGCGATCCATTCGGTGAAGGGGCCGGCCACACTGAAATTCGAGCAGGCCGGGTCCCCTCCTTTCGCGGCGCGGATCCAGTCGTGATAGTGTCCCGGGGACCGCGTCAGGACCTCCTGCGGGAAGCTGTAGTCCTTCATCTTCTCGACCGGCAGGTGGCGGGTGACTTCACCATAGGTGCCGGTGGTGATCATGCCCTTATCGCCCAGGAACAGGCTGCCATTGGGAACCGCGGGCTTAGCGGGCGGGTACTCGCGCAGCGCTTCGATCTGCGCCCAGTTGAACACGCGGCCGGTGGTTTCGGTCCGGACCGATCGAGGAGCGCCCTGTCCGCGTCCACCGGCGCCGCGGCCGCCCTGCCGGCCGCCTCCCTCGCCGTCCTGGTCCGGGGGACGGGATGAAGCGGGCAGATCGCCCAGATACTCGCCTGCCGGGACGCCGGGGATCTTGGGCTGCTCTTTGAGGGCGTCGTACCAGAAAAGCTTGACCGGGGGCATGGAACCGCGGGCCGGGAACTCGAACTTGATAACCGATAGTTTGGGGAACATGAAGCCGCTCACGCCTTCCTTCTTGACGCACTCGACGCTGGTGGGTGCGCCCAGCTTGAGCGCCAGGTTAGGAGCGCCCAGGATATGACAGGCCATATCGCCCAAGGCGCCGCAGCCGAAGTCATAGAATCCGCGCCAGTTGGCCGGCAGGTAAAACCCCCCATCGGCAAACCCGGCGGGATAGCCCGCGCCGCCGGCGGTGAACGGACGCGCCGTGGCAATGCCCAGCCACAGGTCCCAGTCGAGCGTGGAAGGCACCGGCGTTTCGGGCGGGATGGCGGCGAGGCCCTGCGGCCAGATGGGCCGATCGCTCCACGCGTGCACTTCGGTCACGTTGCCGATCTCACCGGCCCAGATCATTTCCGCGCATTGGCGCGTGCCCTGGTTGGAGTAGCCCTGGTTGCCCATCTGGGTGGCCACCTTGTATCGGGCGGCGGCTTCGGTCAGTTGCCGGCACTCCCAAATGGTATGGGCCAGCGGTTTCTGCACGTAGACGTGCTTACCCCGCTCCATGGCGTGCATGGCCGCGGTGGCGTGCATGTGATCGGGGATGGAAACGATGACGGCGTCGATGCCGGCGGCCTCTTTGTCCAGCATTTTGCGGAAATCTTTGTATTTGGGGGGCTTTTCAAAGTCCTTGTAGATGTAGGAGGCCTGCTTGTCGTCCACATCGCAGAGGGCCACGATGTTCTCGGTCTGCGCGCAGCCGCGGATATCGCTATTGGCCTTGCCGCCGGCGCCGATGGAGGCGATATTCAGCTTCTCGTTGGGCGATTTGTAGCCCAGCATTTTCAGCGATGGCGTGCTGCCGAACCCGCCGGCCGGAACGGCGCCGGCCAAAAGGGTGCCATAAAAGAAGTGTCGTCGCGAGAATTTGCCTGACATAAACCCCGCCTTTCAGGCCTCAACTATAACAAACGGCGCGCGTGCCCGGCGGGCCTGGCAAGCGGCCCACTGCGGCCAGCGGGCACCCGGACGGCGGCGGGAAGCAACCGCCGCGCCGGATGTCATTTTGCCCCACGTTGGCGGAGCACCAGGATAACCGGGCCTGCTCCTCCGCCGGGCAGCCCGCACGTGATACGCTGGCACCTTATGGAACTTTCCGATGTCTACCTGGGCCTGGGCGAGGAGGCGTTTGGGCAGATCGTCCGCGGGATCTCGATCGGCAAGCTCAAGACCTACCAGGTTTACGAAGGCTTCAAGGTGCGCGCCCACCTGCACAAGCTCAATACCGAACTGCTGCGCAAGGCGGTCCCCCGGCTCTGGGCGCGGCTGAGCGAGCGCGATGAGGAATTGGCCAAAGATCTGGCGCAGGCGGTGCTGGTTTCTCACCTCGATATGATCACCGCGGTGCTCGATTTTCTGGGTGTGCCGCATGAAAATGGCTTCTTCGCCAAAGATATGGATGCCAAGCTCTATTTCCCCGAAGGATGGGAGGACCGCACCTTCCAAAAATTCCGCGGAATATATCTGGACGCGTTAGTAATCTTTTATATCAATCATTTGCGATGGGAATTGCTGCACGCCACGGAAACTTATCGCCCCCCTTCTCCCAGCACGGCCTGAGTTCGGATGGTGGCGTGCACAGGGACTGTGCAGACCATGACAGTTCCTGGAAGGAATCTGCTGCCCGAAACCCGACAAATCCTGCTCGTCCCGAGGAAGTCCTTACCTTTGAAGGGCATCCGAATGGAGTTCCAACGCCTGCCAGGAGGCTGCGCTTGACCTGGGGGTGTTGGGTTTTTAAGCACAGGGAAACACCCATGCGTGAATACACCCAACTCGTGCATCACAAGCGGGAAACTGAATGGTCTCGAGAACACGCGAGGTGCCGGTTATGAATCATTGCGATTTTCATTATTCCCATCTATTGCCCAAAAAGCCGGGCATTCTCCCGCTGGAGGAGACGATGACCAAGCAGTGCCGCCGTTGCGGCGCCGCCTTTATCACGAGATCCCGCATCCGGAAGCGCTGCGACATATGTCAGACGGTCGTCTCCGCGGAGAAGCAGAAGAAGGCCAATGAGCGCCTTAAGGCCCGGCGGGCCGCCCGGCGCCTGTGCCTGCTCAAAGCCAGCTAACCCAAAGTCGACGAACCGCACCCTTACGGTCGCGGCTCGGTTCCCGCGGCGGGCGCCCCCAGCAAGAGGTATGCTTCAGGTCAGTGGTGGGGCCGTGGATTCAACCCACGGGCCAGTGCCCAGCTTTTGCAGAGTGACGATCGCTTGCGATTCGGCGGAGCGCCCTTCGCCGACGGGTCCGACCTTCTCCGCCGTCTTGAACTTCACCGAAACCCGGTCCGTGTCGAGCGAGAGCGTCTCCGCCAGTTTGTCGCGGATGGCCTGCCGGTAGTCACTCAGTTTCGGCCGCTCCAGGATCACGGTCGCATCCACGTTCACAATGCGGTAGCCGAGCGCGAGCACGTGCTCTTTGGCGTGCCGCAAAAACACCAGGCTGTCGCAGTCTTTCCATTGGGGGTCGGTATCGGGGAAGTGCAGGCCGATATCGCCCAGCGCGGCGGCTCCCAGGACGGCATCGGTGATGGCGTGGGCGAGTACGTCGGCATCGGAGTGGCCTTCCAGTCCGAACTCGGACGGCACGGTGACGCCGCCCAGAACCAGCGGCCGGCCGGCGGCCAGCCGGTGGGAGTCCCATCCCAGCCCGGTCCGATACTCGCTCAAGGCTGGACTTCCCTGGCGATCTCCGCCCGGAAAAAGAGGTGCGCCAGATCCATATCGGCCGGCTTGGTGATTTTGATATTGCGATCGCTGCCCAGCACCACGCTCACCTCCACATCCAGGCGCTCGACCAGGCTGGATTCGTCGGTGCCGATGAACCCGTCCTGGAGTGCCGCGGCGAACGCGCGCCGCAGCAGATCGGCGTGGAACACTTGCGGCGTCTGCGCCAAAACCAGTTTGTCGCGGGGCAGGGTGGCGCGGATCCGGACGCGTCCGGTGCCGCGGCTGACCTGCTTGACGGTGTCCACCGCCGGGACCGCCACGATGGCCGCACCCGTCTCTTCCGCCTCGTCGAACACTTTCTGAATGATCTCCAGGTCGATGAACGGGCGCACGGCATCGTGCACCGCCACCAGGCCGGCCTCCGGACCCAGCGCGGCCAGGGCATTGGCCACCGATTGCTGCCGGCTGTTGCCCCCTTCGACGGCGCGCACCCGCCGCGCCGGAAACTCGCGCGCCAGCATGCCGTTGACCCACTCCAGATCTTCGGCGCGCACCGCCACCACGATCTCCGCCACGCGCTCCGAGGCCGCGAACTTACGAACCGTGTGCATCAGGATGGGCGAGCCTTCGAGCAACATGAACTGCTTGCGGCTGGTGCCCGCCTTCTCCGCGGAGCCTTTGCCCATGCGGGTGCCCAGCCCCGCCGCGGGCAATATCACGGCGACTTTCATGTGCATTACGATTCTATCGTGGTTTTTTCGGGACCGAGATTGGTCACCGGCTGCGGATCGCTCTTGCGCACCGGGCGGTCGTGCCGCTCCGCGCTGATCGGCGCGTGCATGCGCTCGTCGAACTTGCCGAAGATCATCTTCCCGGCGGTAGTCTGCAGCACGCTGGTGACCGAGATGTCGATGGTCTTGGAGATCATCTTCTTGGCGTTATCCACCACCACCATGGTGCCGTCGTCCAGGTAGGCCACGCCCTGGTTGTACTCCTTGCCTTCCTTCAGGATGAATACGCGCATGGTCTCGCCCGGCAGCACGATGGGCTTCAGCGAGTTGGCCAGCTCGTTGATGTTCAGCACCTCCACTCCGTGCAACTGGGCCACCTTATTCAGGTTGAAGTCGTTGGTGATGACCTTGCAGTCGTAAACCTTGGCCAGCTCGATGAGCTTCATATCCACATCGCGGACCTGCGGAAAGTCCTCCTCCACGATCTGCACGTGCAGGTGCGCCATCTTCTGGATGCGCTGCAGGATATCCAGCCCGCGCCGGCCGCGGTTGCGCTTCATGGAGTCGGCCGAGTCGGCCACCAGTTGTAACTCGCGCAGTACGAACTGCGGAATCACCAGCACGCCGTCGAGAAAACCGGTCTCCGCGATATCCGCGATGCGGCCGTCGATAATGACGCTGGTATCCAGGATCTTGAACGACTTCTTCGACGATTTCTCGCCGCCGAAGACACCGCCCAGCGCCGCCAGGTTCAGCATTTCCCCCTTGGCTGCGCCGACGATCAGGCCGACGTAGGTCATCCACAACAGAAGACACACGTGTAAGAACGGCTGGGTAGTGGCGATACTCAGCACCTTGGACATGATAAAGGCGCCGAGGATTCCCATTACCGAGCCAAAGGCGGCTCCGATCAGACGCTTGAGCGTGATCCGTTCCAGCCGGATTTCAAAAAAGATGATGCAGGCGCCCAGGGCCAGTCCGCACAACGCCGCGATCCAGCGCGGCAAGTCGAACGGAGGCAAAGCATACGCAGAAATCGCCAGCACCAGGATGAAGATGGCGCGTACTATAATCAGGTCGAGCAAGAGTACACCCCCTCAGGGTGAGTACAAGATCCGGAGTCAGTCTCATTGCCGGTATTATTCGCGAAAAGACGCGAGTAGCACTGCGCCAAGAGTATACCACTTTCGGGAGTTGTGTGTTTGGACCCTAATCCAGCCGCTTATGGAATCGCACCACGCTCAGGCCTAGTACGGCTACTCCGTATACCGCCAGGCAGGCCATCTGCGGCCATAGGACGGAGAAGCCGACGCCTTTCAGGAAGATGCCGCGCACAATCTCGATGAAGTAGCGCAGCGGGTTGAGATAGGTCAGATACTGCACGGCGACCGGCATGTTGCGGATGGGAAACGCGAAGCCGCTTAGCATGAAGGCCGGGGTGGAGAAGAAGAACGAGGCCATCATAGCCTGCTGCTGGGTCTGGGAAATGGTGGAGAGGAGGAGGCCGGCCCCGAGCGTGGTCATCAGGAACAGAACCGCGCAGGCCAGCAGAAACAGGAAGCTGCCATGCAGGGGGATGTGGAAGATCACCAGCGCCACCACGGTGATCAGCACCACGTCGACGAGGCCGACCACGGCGAACGGCAGGGTCTTGCCCAGCATCAGCTCGACCGGCCGCACGGGCGTGACCATCAACTGCTCCATGGTGCCGATCTCTTTTTCGCGCACGATGGCCAGGGCGGTGAGCATGAGGGTGACCATCATGATGATGTTGGCGATCACGCCGGGCACGAAATAGTTGCGGCTGAGGAGGTCGGGGTTGAACCACACGCGGCTGCGGGCATCCACCTGGACCACCGACGCATTCACCGCCGCGCCGGGGCTGCGCGCCAGGATGCGCACGTTCTGCCGTCCGGCCAGAACATCGGCCGAAAACGCGGCGACGATCTGGCCGGCGTAACTGGAGACCAGCGAGGCCGTGTTGGAATTGGTGCCGTCGATCAGCACCTGCACCCCGGTGGGGCGCCCGCGGCGGATGTCGCGCTCGAAATCGGGCAGCACGCGCACCACGGCCTGGGCTTGCCCGCGGTCGAGCAGGCTCTGCACTTCCTCCTCGGTCGAGGGCAGGGCCACCACCTCGAAACGCCCCGAACCTTCAAAGCGCGTGCGCAGGTCGCGGCTCACCGGCGTGCGATCCATATCCATCCAGGCGATGCGCGCGTGGTCGACGTCCAGGTTCACGGCGAAGCCGAAAACGATCGATTGGATGACGGGCGGCAGGAATAGCAGCACCCGCATGCGCGGATCGCGCAGCGCCTGGATGAATTCTTTGCGGAGGATGACTCGAATCCGTTCCCACATAGGTCAGGCCAGCTTCCGGTTCAGTTTGCGCGTCGCCAGAACAAAAATGATGGCGGCATACAACGCGAGAAACCCCAACTCGCCCCACAGGACGCGGAACCCCACGCCCTTGAGAAACACGCCCTTCAGGATGGTGACCACGTAGCGCGCCGGGATGAGCCGCGTGATCCACTGAATCACCGGCGGCATGGTTTCGATGGAGTAGACGAATCCGGAGAGCAGGAACGCAGGCAGAAAGGAGCTCAGGATGCCCATCTGGTAAGCCTGCAATTGCGTTTTGGCGGCGGCCGAGATGAAGATGCCCCAGAACAGCGCGCCGAACAGGAACACGCAGGTGGAGACCACCATAAAGGGCACGCTGCCGCGGAAGGGCACCTGGAACACGAAGATGCCGACCAGGACGGCGACGGCGGCATCGGCCACGCCCACCACGAAATAGGCCAGCATCTTGCCCAGCACCATCTCGGCGGGGCGCAACGGGGTGGAAAGGATCTGCTCCATGGTGCCCATTTCCCATTCGCGGGCGATGGTGAGGGAGGTCAACAGGGCGGCGATGATCTGCAGGATGACGGCGATGAGCCCGGGCACGACGTAGTTCTTCGATTCGAGCGAGCTGTTGTACCACACGCGCAGGCGGGCATCGACGGCGGGCGCGGTGGCGCCCCCTCCGCCGCGGCGGTTCTGCATATCGGAGCGCAGCTCGAGCGAGTAGTTGCGCACCACGCTTTCGGCGTATCCCAGGGCGATGGAGGCGGTGTTGGAATCGCTGCCGTCGAGCAGGAGCTGCACCGGGGCCTTCTGTCCGGCGCTGGTGTCCTTGGAATAATCGCGCGGGATGACGAGGGCCATCAGCACGCGATTGCGATCGATGGCGCGTTCGATGGGCGCGTAGCTATCGACATACCCGCGAATGTCGAAGAAGCGCGATCCGGCGAACTGGCGGATCAGATCGCGGCTTCGCTCGGTGTGGTCCTGGTCGTAGACCAGCGTGGGGATGCGGTCCACGTCCAGGCTCAGGGCGAAACCGAACAGCAGCAGCATCATCACCGGGACGGCCAGCGCCATGCCCAGGCTGCGCGGGTCGCGCGTGATGTGGTGCAATTCCTTGACGAAGATGGCGCGGAGACGGCGGCGGCTCATGCGGCTTTGCGCTCCTCGGCTTCGATCATGGCCACGAAAACGTCCTCCATGGAGGGCTCGATGCGCTCCAGGCGCCGCACCTCGATGCCCTTGGCCGTCAGCGCCTGGCGCATGCGGAGGGCGGTGGCGTCGGCGTCGTCCACGGTCACGTGCAGGCCGCCGCCGAAGACCGCCACGTCGCGCACGCCGGCCAACCCATCGAGCGCGCGCATGGTTTCGAGCGGCGCCGTCGATTCCAGTTGCATGAGCGTGTGCCCGGTCTCGCGGCCTTTCAGCTCGGCCGGGGTCCCGAGCGCGATTACTTTGCCGCGATACATCAGCGCCAGGCGGTGGCAGTACTCCGCTTCATCCATATAATGCGTGCTCACGAAAATGGTATGGCCGGTGGAGGAGAGGTCGCGGATCAAATTCCAGAAATCGCCGCGCGCGATGGGGTCGACCCCCGACGTCGGCTCATCGAGGAACAGGACGGGCGGATCGTGCAGGATGGCGCAGCCCAGGGCCAGCCGCTGCTTCCAGCCCCCGGCGAGGGTGCGCGTAAGCGCCCGCCGCCGTTCGCTGAGGTTGGCCATGCGCAGCACGTAATCCTTGCGTTCGGCGCGGCGTTCGCGCGCCACGCCGTAGATGCCGCTGAAGAAGTCGATGTTCTCCTCCACGGTGAGATCGTCGTAGAGCGAGAACTTCTGGGACATGTAGCCGATGTTGCGGCGGATGTCTTCGGGTTCGGTGGCGACGTCGAACCCGCTCACCGAGGCCCGCCCCGAGGTGGGCGTGAGCAGGCCGCAGAGCATGCGGATGGTGGTGGATTTGCCTGCGCCGTTGGGTCCCAGGAAGCCGAAGATCTCGCCTTTGCTCACGTCGATGGATACATGATCCACGGCCACGAAGTCCCCGAAGGTCTTCACCAGGTCGACGATCTCGACCGCCCACTGGTTCATTGCGCCTCCGCGGAATGGATGGCCTGAATGAAGGCGCCCTCCATATTGGCGGCGCCGGTTTCGCGCTTCATGACGTCCGGCGGGGAACAGCGGATCAGCTTGCCCCGGTGCATCAGCCCCACGCGATGGCAGCGTTCGGCTTCATCCAGGTAGGCGGTGGTCATGAAGATGGTGATGCCGTCTTTCAGCAACTGATACAGGATGGCCCAGAAATCGCGGCGCGAGACGGGGTCCACGCCATTGGTGGGTTCGTCGAGGAAGAGGATTTCGGGCTTGTGCAGCAGGGTGCACATGAGCGCGAGCTTCTGCTTCATGCCGCCCGAAAGCTGTCCGGCCTGGCGCGCGCGAAACGGCTCCATGCGGGTCATGCGCAGCAGTTGCGCGGTGAGGTTGTCGCGTTCCGCGCCGGTGATGGCGAACAGGTCGGCGTAGAAGATCATGTTCTCTTCCACGGTGAGGTCGGCATAGAGACCGAACCGCTGAGCCATGTAGCCGATGCGGTCCTTCACCTGGCGCGATTCGCGGGAGACGTCGTGGCCGGCCACCCGCGCGCTGCCTTCGCTCGGCTCCATCAGCCCGCAGAGCATACGCAGGGTAGTGGTCTTGCCCGCGCCATCGGGGCCCACCAGCCCGAAGATTTCGCCCGCGGAGACGGTGAGGTTGAGATGGTCCACCGCCGTCAGCGGGCCGAAGCGCCGGGTGAGATCGCGCGTTTCGATGATCGGTTCCATAGTTCCTGCGGGGGTTCCGGCGGGGCTCACTCGAGCACGATTTCGGCATCGGCGGGCATGTTGGATTTCAGCTCGTGCCGCGGATTCTCGATCTCGATTTTGATGCGGTAGACCAGCTTGACGCGCTCCTGCTGGGTCTGGATCTGCTTGGGCGTGAACTCCGCCTCCGAGGAGATGAAGGTCACGCGCCCGTGGTAGACCTTCCCGGGGTACGAATCGGTGGTGACGTGGGCGGCCGATCCCAGCTTCACCCGTCCAATCTGGGTTTCGTTGATGTAGCCGCGCAGCCAGGGATGGTCGATGTCGCCCACCGTAACGACAGTGGTTCCGGGCGCCAGCACCTCGCCCACATCGGCCGATTTCACCAGCACCACGCCATCGACCGGGGAGGCGGCCACGGTATCGGCAAGCTGCGAATCGATCAACGAGAGGTTGGCCCTGGAGCGGGCCGACTCGGCGCGCCGCGTGCCCAGTTCCTGCTGGCGCCGTTTCATTTCGAGCGCATTGGCCTCGGCCATTTTCAGCGCGCCGCGGGAGCGCTCCACCTGCGCCTGCTGCGCGCGGATCTGCTCCTGGCGCGGCCCTTCAAGCACCATCGCCTGGCGCTGGAGCGCCTGTTTGAGGGCGGCATCGGCGCTTTCGAAGCGGCTGCGATACTGGTCGAACTGGGCGGTGGAGATGTCGTCGTTCTTGTAGAGCACCTGGCCGCGCTCCCAGTCCTTTTTGGCGCGGTCGTACTCGGACTGCGCCGCTTCCACGGCCGCCTTGGCCTCCTGGACCTCCTGGGGCCGCGAACCGTTCTTCAGCTCCGCGAGTTTCGCTTCATTGGACGCCAGGTCGCCTCTCTTCTGTTCGATATCGGCGGCAAGGGTCGCTTTCTGCCATTCGAGGGAGGTTTCCGCCTGGGCCAGTTGCATGCCCGCGGACTGCACTCCGGCGGTCTCGCGTTCCTGCTGGGCCAGCAACTGGTCGCGGTCCAGGCGCGCGATCACCTGCCCTTTCTTCACGGGGTCGCCTTCATCCACGTTGCGCTCGATGAGCCGCCCCGCGGTCTTGAAGGCGATATTGATCTCCGTGAGCTCGATGTTGCCGGAGACGGCGATGCGGTTGTCCGGAGCGCGCCCGGCGGCACGGAAGGCATACAGGGCGGCAGCCGCAACGGCCGCCACCAGCACGATAATCAGGATCGTCTTCTTCATTTGAGTTGGTCTCCGGGACAGGGTGTGGGGCAGGATGGGGTGTTCACAGCACCATGCTCCTGACCTGGCCCATGGCTTGCGCCAGATCCATCCGCGCCACGTTGTAGGCATAAAGCGCCGCGGTCTGGTTGTCGCGCGCGCGCTCCAGGCGGGTTTGCGCATCGGTCACTTCCAGGCTGATGGCCACGCCCGCTTCGTAGCGCCGGCGCGCCTGCGTGAGCTCGTTCCCGGCGAGCTCCAGACCTTCCCGGGCGACCGTCACCTGGTCCTCGGCCGAGGCGAGCGCGTCCAGCGCCAGCCGAACGTCGAGCTCGATCTGCTCCTTCAAATCGTTGCTGCGCACCCGTTCGGCGCGATACTGGGAGGCGGATTCGGCGCGGCGGGCATCGCGCCGGCCGCCATCGAACAAGGGCACGCGCAGCGACACGCCGACGGTGCGCGTGGGCAGGGAGTTGGTCAAGGCGGTGCCGCTCGATCCGTAATCGCCGAACGCGGTGAGCGAAGGCAGCCGCTCCATGCGGGTGGCGCCGGCGGAGAGGCGCGCCGTAGCTTCGCGGTCCTGCTGGGCCTGTAGATCGGGCCGCTGGCGGATGGCGAGCGTCTTAGCCTGCTCGAGCGTCACCGCGTCGACCGGCGTGTAGCGCAGGCGATCGGTCAGGCGCAGCTCGGTATCGAGCCGCAGCCCCATGGCGCGCAGCAGTTGCAAAAGGGCGCTGCGGCGCGCGTTGCCGGCTACCAGCAGGCGCTGGCGGTCGTTGGCCAGTTGGACGTTGGCGCGGGTGATTTCGATGCCGGTTCCGGTGCCCGCTTTTTTCTGGCTCTCGGCCTGAGTCATTACCGCCTGGGAGAGAGTCACGTTGGACTGCGCGGTCTCGACATCGGCATCGGCGCGCAGGGCGGCGAGGTAGGCGCGCGCCACCTGCGCCGCCACCTGCTCGGCCGTACTCGCAATATCCGACTTGGCGGCGGAGACTCCGGCTCGCGAGGCCTGGAAGCGGCGGATGGAGCTGAAATCGAACACGCTCTGCGACGCCGACAGGCGCGCGTCGATGGTGGTGAACGGCCCCACGAACGTGGGGAAATGAAAACCGGGGATGGGCACGGCAATGTCGATTCCCTGGGCCGCCAGGTTGCGCGTCAG
>JADGNR010000164.1 GCA_017883415.1 Bryobacteraceae bacterium
GTCAACGCCCGAAACTTCGGGCACATCCGGTCGCCTTTCCACGCCATCTGCCAGGCCTCGGGCGATGCCGTGATCACCTTGGTGGCCGACCTGCAGGACCCGCCAGAGATGATCGCCGACATGGTGCGCGAGTGGGAAAGCGGATACTCCATGGTGCTCGGCATCAAACGCACCAGTGCGGAGAACCCGCTCATGTTCTGGATGCGGACACGGTATTACCGCCTGGTCAAACGGCTGTCCTCCATCGAGACCTTCGAGAACTTCACCGGCTTCGGCCTCTACGACCGGCGCGTGGTGGACCTGGTCAAGTCTTTTCAGGACCCGTACCCCTACTTCCGCGGCATGATCGCCGAAATCGGGCTGCCCCACAAGAAGCTGTATTACGACCAGCCCGCCCGCAAGCGGGGCATCACCAAGAACAACTTTTACTCGCTGTATGACCTGGGCATGCTGGGCATTATCAATCACTCCAAAGTCCCGCTGCGCCTGACCGCATTTGCCGGCTTCCTGGGCGCGATGGCATCGTTCCTCGCCGGGTTCGGTTACTTCCTTTACAAGCTCCTGTTCTGGAACCGTTTTTCCGTGGGAACGGCCCCGCTGGTCATCGGCATCTTTTTCCTGGGCTCGGTGCAACTGGTGTTCATGGGCATCCTGGGAGAATATGTCGGCGCGATCCACACCCAGGTGCAACACCGGCCCTTTGCGGTCGAACTGGAACGCGTCAATTTCGAATACGAACCGCGGCTCCCGGCGACTAACCGTGCGCCTTCCGCCGCCGACGCTGAGGTCGCTGCCACCGCCCAACGCGCATAGCCGCCCCCAGAGGAGCGCCGCCAGCGCCGCCGCCCATGCCCCGCGGCGCTCAGCGAACCAAGGGAAACACCCTCAATCTTCGAGTCGATCCGGCTTTGAAGGCCGAGTTTATGGCTGCCGCGGAAACCGAAAACAAGCCCGCCGCCGAGGTCCTCCGCGGCTTCATGCGCGCCTACGTGGGGCGCACGCGACGGAAGAGGTCTGCGGCTGAGGCCCGCCGGCAATCCCGGCTTATTGCCCACTCCGCCGATGAGGCCGAGGTGATGAACTGGATCCGAGATGTGGGCGACCCCCTTCCGGGTCGTGGCGATTTCATGGCCAAACGGCCGATGAACGTCCCGCCGGTCGAGCGCGACCTGTTCTTCGGCAAGCACCGGTGAGCATGCAACAAAAGCTGGGGATTGCGCCAACATCCCCCGGTCATCGGCCTTCGATGAAATCCTCGGCTTCCTTTTCGGTCATGGCCTTCCACCACGTATCGGCTTTTAGCGCGGCTTTATCGATCAAGGAATCTCCGATACCCGCACCCAGTTCGATCCCCTTCCGTTGATACGGAATCACCTCGGCGATCGGCTTGCCGTTCTTGGCGATCACTACAGGTTCACCTTGCGCCACCAGCTCCAGCAATCGCGAGAATTGAGTCTTGGCGTCCCGGATATCGAACTGCACACTACCGTTACAGTCCATTTTTGAGGCGTAGAGCCTACGATTCTTGGCCGCTGGTAAACTTGACAGCACCAGCAGCGCCGCCCCATTGTGAATGAGGAATGTCGTCCCATTTCCCGCAGCTCTATAAATCCGACGTCCTCAAGGCCATCGAGACCGTCGACCTCGACAAGGTGCACCAGGCCATCGAGACGCTTCTCCAGGCCCGCGCCGATGGCCGGCAGATCTTCGTGTGCGGCAACGGTGGCAGCGCCACCAATGCGTCCCATTTCGTGTGCGACATGGTCAAAGGCGCCAGTTTCGATCGCGCGGCGCGCTTCCGCATCATGGCCTTGAACGATTCCCTGCCTACGCTCACGGCGTATTCCAACGACGTCGGCTACGAATGCGTGTTCGCCGAGCAGTTGAAGAACTTCGCGCGGCCGGGCGACGTGGTCATGGCCATCAGCGGCTCCGGGAATTCGCCCAACGTGCTGCGCGCCATCGAGTACGCCAACTCCATCGGGTGCCGCACCATCGCCCTCACCGGCCGCGACGGGGGCCGGCTCGGTCCCCTGGCCCAGCTCAATATTCAGATCGCGCATCCGCACATGGGACACATCGAGGATATCCACATGATCGTGCTGCACATGATCTCGTACTATTTCATGGATGCGGAGTGCCCGGCCCCCGGCGGAAATCCGCCCTTGTGACCACCGGCGCGGCGATTGGCCCACCACGCCGCCGCGCCTGGCGGTGGATCCTGGGCACGGCGCTGGCCGGCGTCCTGCTGTACTTTTCCTTGCGCGGCGTCGAGTGGAGGCGCGTCTGGCACATCATCGCCGGCGCGCGTTGGGGATTGCTCGCGGCCGGCTGCGCCATCAGTTGCCTCTCCTACTTCACGCGATCCCTCCGCTGGCGCATTCTGCTGAACGCCGAGGCGTCCCTGGGCGTCGCCACCGTCTTCCGCGCCACCATGGCGGGGTACCTGGGCAACAGCTTCCTGCCCGCCCGCGCCGGCGAGCTGATCCGCACCGTGGTCGTCAGCAGCGGTTCGTCGTTGAGCAAAACCTACGTCCTGACCACGGCCCTGAGCGAGCGCCTGATGGACGTGATCGCGCTCGTGCTGTGGAGCTCGCTCATCCTCCTCGGCGTCTCTCCCAAACCGCGCTGGATGGCGGATGTGTCGCGCACCACCGCCGTCGTGGCCGCGGCCGGCGCGCTCGCCATCGCGCTGCTGCCCCATACCGGAGGACTAACCCGGCGCCTGCTCGAGCGCCTTCCCCTCCCCGCCGCGCTCCGCGGCCGCCTGCTGGCGCTGGTCGATCAGGTGCTGCTCGGCGTGCGCGCCTTTCATAATGTGCGGCGGTTCCTGAGCTTCGCGGCGCTGACCGCCGCGATCTGGTCCCTCGACGCGCTCGCCACCATGGTGGGCGCGCGCGCCCTGGGACTGCACATCTCTTTTCCGGTCGCCATGCTGCTCCTTACGGGCATGGGCTTGGGCAGCGCCTTGCCCTCCACCCCGGGATACGTCGGCATCTACCAGTTCGTGGCCGTGACCGTGCTGGTACCCTTCGGAATCACGCGCGACGCGGCCCTGGCCTATATCCTCACCGCCCAGGCGCTGGGCTACGTGGTGGTCCTGACCCTTGGCCTGCCCTGTCTCTACACGCTGCGCCGCACGGCCCGCCTGCCCCCCTTGCGTAAGATAGAGGGTTGACCACCGCGGTCCCCCTCATCGATTTCCAGAACGTCACCGTCGAGCGCGGCGAGCGCGTGGTGCTCGACGGCGTGACGCTCGCCATTGCGCAGGGCGAGCACGCGGCCATTCTCGGCCCCAACGGCTCGGGAAAATCCACGCTCATCAAGCTCATCGCGCGCGAGCTCTATCCCCGTCTCAAAGCGGAGCCCTGGTCGCTGCGCATCATGGGGCGCGAGCGGTGGAACCTGTTCGACCTGCGCCACCACCTCGGCATCGTTTCCAACGACTGGATGCAGATGTGCACGCGCGACTATTCCGCCTACGAAATCGTGTTGTCGGGCTTCTTCGGCAGCGTGGGCATCTGGCCCCACCACGTGGTCACGCCCCGGATGGAGGGCAAGGCGCGCGAGACCATGGAGCTGCTCGAGATTTCGCCCCTGGCGGAGCGCCCCACCAGCCATTTGTCGTCGGGCGAAGCGCGCCGCATCCTGATCGCCCGCGCCCTGGTGCACTCGCCGCGGGCGCTGGTGCTCGATGAGCCCACCACCAGCCTGGACCTGCACGCCACCCACGAGCTGCGCGAAACGCTCCGCAAGCTGGCGCGCTCAGGCATCAGCATCGTCATGGTGACCCACCACCTGCCGGACATCATCCCGGAGATCCGGCGCGTGGTGCTGATGGCCCACGGACGCGTTTATGGCGATGGCCCCAAGCAGCGGCTGGTCGCGGCCGGGACGCTCTCCACCCTCTTCGGCGTTCCGGTGGAAGTGCTCGAGCGCGGCGGCTACTATCATGTGCTGTAAGGGGCGCCCGCGGCGGGCTCTCTCACCGCCGAGACGCCGAGAATCGGACGGCAATTGAATTTGGATTTCTCGGCGCCTCGGCGTCTCGGCGGTTTATGCCCAATGTTTCCCGCGCGCGTCCCCGCGATCTGCGGCCCGTTGGATATAATCAGTCTTACCCCTCCCGGAACGGAGCCGGATTCAAAGGAGCGGTTTCCTTCATGCAATCTCGCCGCAATTTCATCGGGAAAGTGGCCACCGGCCTGGCCGGCACGCTGGCGGCGTCCAACGTGCTGGGCGCGAACCAGCGGATTCGCATCGGCATCGTCGGCCCCGGCGCGCGCGGTTCGGAAATTCTCCGCGAAGCGCTGGCCTGCCCCAATACCGAGTGCGCCGGAGCAGCCGACGTGTATTCCAGGCGCCTCGAAGAGGTCAAAAAGACCGCTCCCGAAGCGAAGACGTATCTCGATTACCGCCGCCTGCTGGACGATAAAAGCATCGACGCCGTGCTGATCGCCACCCCGCAGCACCTGCACGCGGAGTGCTTCGAGGCCGCGCTCGATGCCGGCAAGCACGTCTATCAGGAAAAGACCATGGCCTTCAACCTGGCGCACGCCAAGCGCATGCGCACGGCATACCAGAAGGCCGGAAAACAACGCATCGTGCAGATCGGGCATCAATGGACCTCCACCGGGCAAATGACCGACGCCGTCAGTTTCTTGAAACCGGAGCTGATGGGCAGGGTCACCGCCATCGAAAGCCACATGTACCGCAATACGCCGCACGGCAAGCCGCAGTGGGCCCGGCCGGTCTATCCCGATATGACGCCGGAGAACATTGTCTGGAAGTCGTTCCTGGGCGAAGCGCCGCAACGGCCCTTCGATGCCAACCGGTACATCAACTGGCGCTACTTCTGGGACTACTCCGGCGGCAACGTCTTCGAGAACATGTGCCATCAGCTTGCGTTCTGGTACAAGGCGCTCGGGTTGAAGATTCCCAAAGCGGTGACCATGACCGGCGGCCTCTACCTGTGGAAGGACGGCCGCGAAGTCCCCGACACCATGAACGTCTCCATGGAGCATGAGGAGGAGATTCTGTTTACCTGGGCGTCGGCTTTCGGCAACAACCAGTTGGGCGTGACCGAGGACGTTCTCGGCACCGACGGCACCATTTCCCACACCCAGCAGAGCATCCAGTACTCTCCGCAAAAAGTCAACCGCAAGGACGGAAACGAAATGATGGGCGCCACGCGCGCCGATCCGAAAGCCCACATGCAGAATTTCCTGGAGTGCATCCGCGATTCCGGCCGACAGCCGAACTGCCCCTTCGACCTCGGCTTCCGCGTGGCCATCGCCTGCCGCATGGCGGTGGAAAGCTACCGGCAGCAGCGCACCGTCCGTTGGGACGCGGCTGCCGAAGAGATCGTGTAAAGGCACCCGACCGTGGAATTCGAGTACACGCCGGAACAGATTCACCTGCGCAAATCGGTCCGGGAGTTCGCGGAAGGCGAGATCGCTCCGCACGTCCTGGAGTGGGATGAGGGGCAGATCTTCCCGCTCGAGGTGGTCCACAAGCTGGGGCGGCTCGGCTATATGGGCTCCATTTTCCCGGAGGAGTTGGGCGGCGCCGGGATGGGCTACATCGAGTATTCCATCATCATCGAAGAGCTGTCGCGCGTGGATGGCTCGGTGGGCATCATCCTGGCGGCCCACACGTCGCTGTGCTCCAACCACATTTACAAAATGGGCGGCGAAGAGCAGCGGCGCCGCTATCTTCCCAAACTGGCGTCGGGCGAGTGGATCGGCTGCTGGTCGCTGACCGAGCCGGAGGCCGGCTCCGATGCCGCCGGCACGCGCACCACCGCGGTCAAGGAAGAGTGCGGCTGGGTGCTGAACGGCGCCAAGACCTTCACCACCAACGCGCACCACGCGGACGTCTGCGTGGCCATGGCGGTGACCGATCGCGCGGCGGCGCAGCACGGAATTTCGGCCTTCATCGTGGATAAGGGCACGCCCGGTTTCCGCCCGGGCAAGAAGGAAAACAAGCTGGGGCTGCGCGCCAGCGCCACCGGCGAAGTGATCTTCGAGGGCTGCCGCCTGGGCCCCGGCCAACTGCTGGGGCGGTTGAACGATGGCTTCGTGGACAGCCTGAAGGTGCTCGACGGCGGGCGCATTTCCATCGCCGCGCTCTCCATCGGCATGGCGCAGGGCGCCTACGATGCCGCGTTGCGCTACTCCAAACTGCGCCGGCAGTTCGGCCGGCCCATCTCCGAGTTCCAGGCCATTCAGCACAAGCTGGTGGATATGGCGGTCGACCTGGATGCCGCGCGCCTGTTGAACTACCGCGCGGCGTGGATGCTGGACCGCGGCATGCGCGTGACCCGCGAATCGGCCATGGCCAAGCTCTTCGCGTCGGAAGCGGCCGTGCGCATCGCCAATGAGGCCGTGCAGATCCACGGCGGCTATGGCTACATCAAAGATTATCCGGTGGAGAAGTTTTACCGCGATGTGAAGCTGTGCACCATCGGCGAAGGCACCAGCGAAATCCAGCGGATGGTGATCGCGCGGCAACTCCTGAAAAGCTGATGAACGACTGGGCCACCAAGATACGGCAAGGCGACGCGCGCGCGCTCGCCCGCACCGCCACCGGCCTGGAAAACCGGGACCCGCAGGCGCTCGAGACGCTGCGCCAGCTGGCGCCCGATTGCGGCCATGCGCGCATTGTCGGCATCACCGGGCCGCCCGGCGCCGGAAAGAGCACGCTGGTGGACGCGCTGGCCGTCGCGCTGCGGCGCCAAGGAAAAACCGTCGCCATCCTGGCCGTGGACCCCACCAGCCGCATCACCGGCGGCGCCATTCTGGGCGACCGCATCCGCATGCAGCAGCACCACGCCGATCCGGGCATCTTCATCCGGTCCATGGCCACCCGCGGTTCCTCGGGCGGACTCGCGCGCGCCACCGCCGATCTGGCGCGGCTCATGGACGCCGCCGGCAAGGATTACGTGATCATTGAGACGGTCGGCGTCGGGCAGGACGAAGTCGAGATCGCGGGCCTCGCGCAGGTCACCGTGGTGGTGCTGGTCCCCGGAATGGGCGACGACGTGCAAGCGATCAAAGCGGGCATCATGGAAATCGCCGACGTGTTCGCCATCAACAAGGCCGACCAGCCGGGGGCCGATCGCGTGGAGCGCGAAATGCTGGCCATGTTGAGCCTGGCCAACGGGCGCAAGCCGGCCATCGTGCGCACCGTGGCCACGCAAGGGACGGGCATCGACGCCTTGCTGGAAGCCGTGGGGCAGGCCGCCGATGGGCCCAGCCATCGGCTTGGTGCGGGCGAAGTCGCGGCCCACATGGCCATCGATCACCTCGGAATCGCGGTCGAAAGCCTGGACAAGGCCGTGGCCTTCTATGAAAGCCTCGGCATGGCGGTGGCCCATCGCGAAACCGTCGCCACGGAGAAGGTCCACGTGGCCATGCTGCCGGCCGGCGAGTCGCGCATCGAGCTGCTCGAGCCGTCCGCGCCCGACTCTCCCATAGGGAAGTTTCTGGAAAAACGCGGCCCCGGCCTGCATCACGTCGCCCTGCGCGTTCCCGATCTCAACGCCGCGGTCGGAAGCCTGCGCGCCGCCGGCGCCAGGCTGTTGAATGAGCCGCGCCAGGGCGCCGGCGGCCATCTCTACGTATTCGTGCACCCCGCCTCCACCGGCGGTGTGCTGTTGGAACTCATCCAGGAGAGCGGAAGTTGAAGGCGGAAATCGGCATCATCGGCGGCAGCGGGCTCTACTCCATGCCCGGATTTGAAGCGCTGGAGGAGGCCCATATCGAATCGCCGTTCGGCCCGCCCTCGGACAACTACGTGCTCGGCACTCTGGCGGGGCGCCCGGTGGCGTTTCTCGCGCGGCACGGGCAAGGGCATCGCCTGTCGCCCTCGGAGATCAATTACCGGGCCAACATCTACGGCATGAAATCGCTGGGCGTGGAGCGCATTATCTCGCTCAGCGCCGTGGGCTCGCTCAAGGAGGAGCACCGGCCGCTCGATTTCGTCATCCCCGACCAGTTCTTCGACCGCACCCGCGGCCGCGTCTCCACCTTCTTCGGCGAGGGTCTCGTGGCGCATGTCAGCTTCGCCGATCCCATCTGCCCGCAACTGGCCGCGGTGGTGGGGGACGCCTGCCGCACGGCCGGCGTCAACGTCAAAGAAGGCGGCACCTACCTCTGCATGGAGGGCCCGGCGTTTTCCACCAAAGCCGAATCCAACGTCTACCGGAGCTGGGGCATGGACGTGATCGGCATGACCAACCTCCAGGAGGCCAAGCTCGCGCGCGAAGCCGAAATCTGTTACGCGACCGTGGCCATGGTGACCGATTACGATTGCTGGCACGCCGGGCACGACTCCGTGACCGTGAAGGACATTATCGGCAACCTCGCGAAGAACGCCGAAAACGCCTGCCAGGTGGTGGCCTCGGCCGTGGCCGCGATGCCCGTCGGGCGGAGTTGCCGGTGCGGCTCGGCGCTCGCCCACGCCATCCTCACGGACCACAAACTGGTGCCCGAAGCCACGCGCAAGAAGCTGGGGATCCTGATTGAGAAGTATTTCGTGTAGGCACATCGCGCAGGACGTTCTGGACCGGTGCCTCGCGGGCAACCCGCCCAAGGACATGCCGCGCGCGCTGATGGAAGATGCGTGCGGGCACGCCCTGTTCGGACTGCTGGTGGAGGGGCTGGCGGATCGCTTCGAGCCGTCCTTGTGCGACGCCTACGCCCGCCTGTTCTCGCAAGCGGTGGCCTGGGCCGGCCAGGATACCGACGCGGCCACGCTGGTGGCCCGCTATGAGCGCGTGCGGCGCACCCGCCCGGTTGCAGGCAAGCCGCACCGCGTGTTCGTGCTTTCGCGCGTCACCCTGGGAGCGGACGTGGCCGTCTCGAGCGTGCTGCTGGCCGCCGCCAAGCGGCGTTTTCCGCATGCCGAGGTGATCTTTGTGGGGCCGCGCAAGAACTATGAGCTGTTCGCGGCGGACCCGCACATCCACCACGCGGCCGTCGCCTACCAGCGCGGCGGATTGCGCGCGCGCCTGGCGGTCTGGGAGGAACTCAAAACCCTGCTGGCCGCGCCGGATTCGTTAGTGCTCGATCCCGATTCCCGCCTCACCCAGCTGGGCCTGTTGCCGGTCTGCCCCGAGGAGCGCCACCACCTGTTCGAAAGCCGTAGCTATGGCGGCGCCAATGGCGCTGCGCTGCCGGAATTGGCCGCGGCGTGGGCCGCCGAGACCCTGGGCGTTTCCGGCGCCCGGCCTTACGTGGCGCTGGGACGCCCGCCCGAGCGCGGCGCTTACATCGCCGTAAGTCTGGGCGTGGGTGAAAACCACGCCAAGCGGCTACCCGACCCGTTCGAGGAAAAACTCCTGGCGCTGCTGGCCGAAACGGGCGCGCCGCTGTGCGTCGACAAAGGCGCCGGCGGCGAGGAAGGCGAGCGGGTGGAGCGCGCCCTCGAGCGCTCCGGAGCAAAAGCCACGGTATGGGAAGGATCGTTCGCCGGATTCGCCGCCATCATCGCCGGCAGCCGCTTGTACGTAGGGTACGATTCCGCCGGCCAGCACGTGGCCGCCGCCACCGGCGTGCCGCTCATCAGCATTTTCGCCGGCTTCCCCGCCCCGCGCATGTTCGACCGCTGGCGCCCGGTGAGCCCTGGAGCCCATGTAATCCGAGTGGACCGGCCCGACGCGCCCGAGGTGCTGGACCGCGTCAAGGGCGCTCTCGACGCGATCGGCGCAGCCGCGGGGCCGCGGGCCGAAGCGCCGGCCTAGGCCAGGCTACCTGGAATGCCGGCGCAGGGCAAACAGCGCGCACCCGGCCGGCAGCAAAAACAGTGTGCCAGGTTCGGGTATCGCTTCGTCGATCCGAAAGCCGGACCGCGAAGCCTGGCCGTTCGGATTATAGTTCATGGTCCCGTTGACGACGCCGTTCCCATCGACCTGAACGCCGCTTATGTAGGCGCCCGTGAATCCGTCCACGGTGTAGCCCGCGCCCTGCACGGTCACCGTGAACCCCCGGTGTTTCTCGCCTCCCGAAGCCCTGTTGCCACCGCCTCCCGTTCCGCATCGGTGGCGCCCACCGCCCGCGCGCCGCGGGTTTCGCCGGCCGTTGCGCTCCGCCACGAATAGGCCGGCTCCGCCCGCGCGCCCGGCCGCTCCCGTCCCGCTGGCACTCCCACCGGTTGACTCCCAGGGCGTGGCATCATATGTTTGGTCTTGGGTGGAGGCGGGGTATGTCCCGGATTACGCCGGTACAGAGCGGGGTCGCGGCCCTGGTTGGCTCCCATCGGGACGTCGGCAAGGGCATCGCCGGCATCGCCGATCTTCTTGTGGACAAACTGGTCGCCGATGGCACATACTCGGTGATCGGGCGGAAGGCGCTCGACAAAATCCTGGCCGGGCAAAACGTCTCCAACAGCGACCGCGCCGACCCGTCGAGCGCCGCCCGGATCGCGCGCCTCCCCGGCGTGGACGCCATCATGAACCTGGGACGCGAGATTCGCGACCCGGCCACCGGGAAAGAATTCATCGGTCAGCCGGCCTCGCCGGCCAAAGTCGGAGACGCCGTCTCCACCGCCACGTAGGATTCTGTCATGGAAATGCAGATCGGTTCGACCGTTGGCGATTACCAGGTGGTCGGTATCCTGGGCGCGGGCGGCATGGGCAAGGTGTACAAAGTCCGCAGCATGATTTCCGACCGCATCGAAGCGATGAAAGTGCTGCTTCCGGACCTGGCCCACGCCCCGGAACTGGCGGACCGCTTCCTGCGCGAGATCAAGGTGCAAGCCAGCCTGGAGCACCCCAACATCGCCTCGCTGCACACCGCGCTGCGCGTGGAAAACCAGCTCATCATGCTGATGGAGTTCGTGGAGGGCATGACCCTCGAGCAGAGGCTCAAGGATGGCCCCCTGCCCGTGGCTCAGGCCGTGGATTACATCATGCAGGTGCTTTCGGCGCTCGATTATGCGCACGCGCACGGCGTGATTCACCGCGATATCAAGCCCGCCAACATGATCCTGACCCCGGCGGGCGTGGTCAAGCTGATGGATTTCGGCATCGCCAAGGCGGCCGCCGATCGACGCCTGACCATGACCGGCACCACCATGGGATCGCTCTATTACATGGCCCCCGAGCAGATCAAGGGCGCGGCCGCCCTCGATGCGCGCGCCGACCTGTATGCGGTGGGCGTGTCGCTCTATGAGCTGATCACGGGCAAGCGGCCGTTCGATGGCGACAGCCAGTACGCCATCATGGCGGCGCACCTGGAGAAGACGCCGGTGCCGCCGGTCGAGCTCGATCCCAAACTGCCGCGAGCCTTGAACGACGCCATCCTGATGTCGGTTTCCAAAGAGCCCGACGCGCGGTTCCAGACGGCCGCCGTGTTCCGCACCGCGCTGGGGAACGTGATGGCGCCGGCGCCGCGGGAAGCCCCCGTAGCAGTGGCGCGGGAAATCCCCGTGGCGGCGCCGCCCGTTCCCATGGTTACGCTTCCGCCCAGCCGGCCGCCGAGCCTTCCGCCCAGAGAGGCGGCGCCCGTTATCGAGCCGGCCCCGGTAGAACCCCGGCGCGGCCATCGCGGGCTGTGGATGGCGCTCGGCGCGGTGGCCATGGCCGCAATCGTAATCGCGCTGCTCCAGTTCGCTCCCTGGAAGGGAAGCAAGGCGGAGCCCGGGCGGGAGGTCACCGGCACGCCCGCCTCCGCTCCGCCGGCAACC
>JADGNR010000165.1 GCA_017883415.1 Bryobacteraceae bacterium
ATGTCAGTCTCGTATGCTTCAGTAGGGTAGGCCTCCTGGCCTGCCCGGCGTGCGGAGCGCGCCTTCGGCGCGAGGCAGGCCTGGAGGCCTACCCCACTAACCTTCTTCACTTCCACCAGAATCGTATGCTGCGCATTGCCGTGCGCCAGCGGCGTGGCCCGTTGGCTGGTCAACACGTTGACGCATCCCCGCCGGCAGACGCCATCCTTGCCGGGCGTGTACCATGCGCCCTGCGGAATGGCCACCACGCCGGGGCGAACGCGCCGGGTCACGCGCACCGGCACCAGCAGCGCGCCGCGATCGTTGAACACCTTCACCCGGTCGCCAGTGGCGATCGAGCGCGCCGCCGCGTCCGGCGGGCTGATCCACATCTGCTGCGGATCGGCCTCTTCCATCCACGGATCTTCGTCCCACGTGGAATGCGTGCGCCGCTTGTAGTGCGGCCCGATGCATTGCAGCGGATAGCGCCGCGCCAACTCGTCTTCCGGCCCGTCCCACGCCGGAATGTAGTGCGGCACGCCGGGAATGTCGGCCTGGTGCATCTCGTACAGCGTTTTGGAAAAGATCTCCACTTTCCCCGACGGCGTCGGAAACGGATGCCCCGCGGGATCGCGGATCTCTTTTTCAAACGCCACGTATTCTTCCGGGTCCTTGCGATAGAAGCCCCGCTCGCGCAGTTCCTCGTAGGACGGAAACCCGGGATCCTTCTGCCGCGCATCGCTCACAATCCGCTCGAGCCACTGCTCCTCGGTTTTACCCTCGGTAAACGCTTCCCCGACTCCCAACCGCTCCGCGACGCGGCTCAGCCACCAGTAATCGTGCTTGCATTCGAACGGCGGCTCCACCACCTTGTTGCCGAAAACGATGTACCGCTCGCCCGACCACGGCACGCCGATGTCCGCCCGCTCCAGCGAATTGTCGGCCGGCAGCAGGATATCGGCGAACCGCGCGCTGGGCGTCAGGAAGTGGTCCGACACCACGATGAATTCCAGCAGCCCGTCATCGCGCAGGATGCGCACCGTGCGGTTGACGTCGGCGTGCTGGTTCACCAGCGTATTGCTGCCGAGGTTGAAGATGAACTTGATGTTGCTCGCGAGCGGTCCGTTCTGGACGCCATCGGCGGCGGTCATTTCGGTGCCGCGCACGATGGCGTCGGTCCACAGAAACACGGGAATTTTGGCCTTGACCGGGTTGACTCCGGTGGGCAGGCCGCCGATGGGGATCTCCAGCCGCCGCCCTCCTTCGCCGCCGCCCCAACCGCCGCCCAGCACGCCCAGGTTGCCGGTCATGCACGCCAGCGCGATGCCCGCCCGCACCGATTCCTCGCCGTGCGCGTGGCGCTGCGGCCCCAGTCCCTGCAACAACTGCGCCGGATGAAGCGTGCCGTATGCCCGCGCCAGGTTGCGGATGGCGTGCGCCTCGATTCCGGTGATCTCCGCGGCCCACTCCGGCGTTTTCGCCACGCCGTCGGAGCGCCCGAGCACGTAGCTCTCGAACGACTGACCCGCCGGCACGCCCGCGGGCATGTGCTCTTCGTCGAAGCCGACGCAGTGCTTGTCCAGAAACTCCCGCTGGCACAGATTCTCCGTGATCAGCACGTGGGCCATGGCCACGAACAGCGCCGCGTCGGTGGTGGGCTTGAGCGGCAGCCACTCGTCGGCGAACGTGGCCGCCGTTTCGGTGAGCCGCGGATCGATCACCACCACCCGGGCGCCCGCTTCCCTGGCTCGTGCCAGGTAGTAGTTCGAATTGGTCTCGAAGATGGTTTCCGCCGGATTGAATCCGTTGAGGATGATGAGTTTGGAATGTTCCAGCGTCTGGTACGAGCTGGTGTCGCGATACCCGGTGACGAAGGGCGCCATGTAGCTCAAGCACGCGGAACTATAGCTGTTGTACCGGGCCAGATACCCGCCCATCAGGTTCATCAGCCGCTGGGCCGCGGCGTGCCCGCTGATGGCGCCGCAATCCCCGGTGGCGTACTGGATGTACACCGACGCCGGGCCGTGGCGCTCCACCACGCGTTTCAGATTCGCGGCGATGGACTCGACCGCCTCGTCCCACGAAATGCGCTGGAATTTCGCGTCGCCGCGCACGCCCACGCGCTTCATGGGGTATCGCAGGCGCGCCGGATTGCGCAGGCGGCTGCGCATCGCGCGGCCTTTCAAGCAGGCGCGCAACTGGGGCCGGCCGGCGGTGTCGGGCGAATCGTCGGTGCTGATCCGGGTGATGACGCCATCCTTTATATGGGCCTTCAGGTGGCACCGTCCGCCGCAGTTGTGGTTGCAGGCCACGGCGACAATCTTCGTGCCGCTTCCCGCCGCCACTCCCGCCAGCGGCCAGCGGCCCAGGATCTCGCCCGCCGCCACCCCCGCGCCCACCGCCCCGGACAGTTTCAGGAAGAGCCGGCGGCCTACCAGGGTGCGATCATGCTCATTCGTGTTCATTCGCGGCCTATACCACGTTTATCAGATTTCAGACTCTCATTCACTTATAATCGTGGGTATGCCGCATGTCCCATGCCCCCACGCCGCACGCTCCCGCCGGCAGAAGTTTGCCATCCTGGCCGGCCTGGCTGCTCTACTCTGGTTCCTGGTGCGCGTGATTCCCAAGCCCTCGCGCGCGTCCTATCCCTGCCAGCGCGCCGCCGCGCCGCTGGCCAGCGGATTCGTCATCTGGCTGGCCGGCTTGCTGAGCGTCCGTGCTCTCAAGCGCTCCGGTTACGCGCTGGCGGGCGTCGTTTTGGCCGGCGCGGTCGTGGCCCTGTGGCTGCCGCTCGCCTTCACCGATGGCGTGGTCGCGCAGGAAGCCTTCGTTCCTTCCGACGCGCCCAACACCCCCATCGGCGTGGGCCAGGGCATTTTCCCCGGCCGCGTGGTGTGGGCCCACGAGCCCGACGCCGCCAAATGGGACGGCAAAACGGGCGACTGGTGGGACGACGCGAATTCCGACCAGCGCCTGGTCAGCACCATGCTTTCCGGCGCCGTGAAATCGCTGGCCGGCAAGAAGACCGAAAAGGACGCCTGGGACGCTCTGTTCCGCCACTTCAACCAGATCCACGGCGCGGGGAAAGTGGGCTACCGCGCGGGCGAAAAGATCGCCATCAAGATCAACGAAAACCAGAACCGCTCGGGCACGTGGACCACCGGGCAAGCGGTGCCCAGCCCGCACATGATCTATGCGCTAGTCGCCTCGCTCATCGAAGTGGCCGGCGTGCGCGGCGAGAACATTACGGTCTACGATGCCAGCCGCGCGATCGGCGAGCCCATCGTCAAAAAGATCCGCGGCAATGCGAACGCCGATTTCCAGGCGGTGCGCTTCGTCGCCGGCCGGCCGGGCAACACCGGACAGATCGCGGCCGAGAGCGACCCCGCCAACACGGTGCACTTCGCCGACCCCGCGATCCCCGAAGCCTACCTTCCCAAGACGGTCACCGACGCCAAGTACCTGATCAACTTCGCGCTGCTGCGGGCGCACATTCTGTTCGGCGTGACCCTCACCGCCAAGAACCACTTTGGCGAGGTCTACTTTCCCAACAACGGCGGTTGGACGCCCAGACCCCTGCACGCTTTCGGCGGACGCACCCGCCCGCTGGGCTCTTATAACTGCCTGGTGGACCTGATGGGCCACAAGCAACTGGGCGGCAAGACGCTGCTCTACCTGGTCGACGGCCTGTACCCCGGCGAGCACAACGAAACCAAGGTGACGAAATTCGCTTCCTTCGGCGACCAGTGGGCCGCCAGCCTGTTGGCCTCTCAGGACCCGGTCGCGATCGATTCCGTGGGTTTGGATTTTCTGCGCAACGAGCCCAAGGCCACGCAGGTCCGCGGCACCGCCGACGCCTACCTCCACGAAGCCGCGCTGGCCAACAAGCCGCCCTCGGGAACGGTCTACGATCCCGCCCGCGAAGGCAAGCCGCTGGCGAGCCTGGGCGTCCACGAGCACTGGAACAACTCGACCGACCGCAAGTACTCGCGCAACCTGGGCAGGCCCGAGGGCATCGAGCTGGTGACGCTGCCGCCGGGGAAGCCCGCGAAAGCCTCCGCCGCCGAGTGACTTTCTACTCCGGCTTCGGCAGCTCGCGCCGCGGCAGCATCTCGCTGCGGTTGGCGGTCTGATACACCAGGGTCGCAATCACGGCGGAGGCCTGCATCAGGTCCTCGGGGACGGCGTGATCCCATGTGTCCATATCGGAGTGGTGCGTGATGGTGCCGTAGTCCAGCGGGTCCTGGATGAACTGGAAGCCCGGCAGGCCCACGGCGGCGAAGCTCAGGTGATCGGTGCCGCCGGTATTGCGGATGGAAACCGTGGTCACGCCCAGGTCGCGGAACGGCGCGAGCCACGCCTCGAAAATCGGCCGCATGGCATCGTGGCCCTGTAAGTACACCCCGCGAATTTTGCCGCTGCCGTTGTCCAGGTTGAAATAACCGGAAAGTTTGCCGTGTTCGGAGGTGACCCGCATGGTTTTGGGATCGGCAAAGTGCTCCTTCACGTAGGCGCGCGAACCGAACAGGCCCTGTTCTTCCCCGCCCCATAGACCGATGCGGACGGTGCGGTCGAGCTTCAGGTTGAGCGCCTTCAGGATGCGCATCACCTCGATCATCACGGCGCTGCCCGCCCCGTTGTCGGTGGCGCCAGTGCCGGAATGCCAGGAGTCGAAGTGGGCGCCCACCATCACGAGCTCATCCTGCTTGCTGCCTCCGGGAATCTCGCCGATGATGTTCAGGCCATCCATGTCGCGGTCCGACGTGGTGGCTTTCAGGTTCATGCGGACGCGCGCGGGATTCTTCTTGTCCACCAGCCGGGCAATCCGGTTGTACTGTTCGGCGGTCACCACGAAGGTGGGCGGCGCGGGCGTCCCGGCGGCCTTGAACCCGCCCGCCGCTTCGCTGAAGAGCATGCCTTCATGCGCGCGCTCGTCTTCCAGCAGCACTCCGGCCACGCCTTCCTTAGCAAAGAACTCGCCGCGCTCGGCCACCGCCTGGGTGAAGAGATCGAACAACGGTTCCATCAGCGCGTTGGGCAGACTGTTGAAGAACTTGCCGAGTTCGGCGGGGTCCTCCGGCCATTCCAGGTCGTCCAGTCTCTTGGCGGCGAGCTTGGCGGCGGGCGCCGGCGCAATCGCCATGTCGGCCAGCTCCGCCGCGGTATAGCGCTTGAATTGCGGGTTGCTTTGCTGAGCGGGCACCTTGGGATCGCTCAGCAGCACGATCTTGCCGCGCAGCTTTCCCGCCCATTTCGTGCGATACGCCTCCAGGTTCTCCCGGTATTTCTTCGGACCGTCGCGGAACGACGCGCGCAGCGGGGCCAACACCAGGTCGGCGGTTACCGGTCCGTTGGTGGAGGCGCTCCAGGCCAGCGGCACGGCGGTAAGGGGCGCGTAGCGCGGTTCGATCAACTCGACCGACGACTGCTCGAGCGACCAGGCGCGCCCGAACGGTCCCCACTTCTCGACATGCACCTTTTCCAGGCCGTAGCCGTTCAGTTCCCCCATGGCCCATTTTGCGGCGTCTTCGAAACCGGGCGACCCCGTAAGCCGCGGCCCGTGTACGTCGGACAGATTGCGCAAGGTCTCCATGACCTTGGACCGTTCGAAGGCTTCGGCTTTGATCCGGTCGACGATTCCCAGGTCGACGCGCTCCTGGGCGAGCGCGGGCAGCGCCAGGAAAACAAGGACAGCGATTTTTCTCATTCCCGCAGTATACAGCGGACAGCCTTCACAGGAACTTGAGAATCTCGCATGGGCCGTCGAACGGCAACGGCTCCCGATTCAGCACGATTTCGATCAGCGTGGTGGTGAAGGGATAGAACAGGCTTCCGTTGCCTGGCCCCAGGTCGGTCACGTCGACATCCACCGGTTCGGGCGTTTCACTCAGAGCCTTCACATCGCTGCTGTAACCCTGATAGGCCAGGATGGCCGTTCCGGTGGAAGCTTGAATCCGCGCCCGCAGCGGAAACTGCCCCGCGGAGAGACCCTTGGGCAGACGCATGTGGAAGCACCGGTAGCTTGGGTCCGCGCCGTAAGGGTGGACGTCGGTGTACATGCCCGGGAACTTCTGCCACGTGCCATCCGGCCCCTGGGTTAGTATTTCGATCACGAAATCGGCGATGCCGTCGCCCCGCTCATCGCGCGCGTGCACCACGAGCTGCTGCCAGCCTTCCATTTCCTGGTCGGGGCTGACACCCAAGAGTTTCGAAAAGAGCTTCTTGGCCTCGGCTTCCAGGCCCGCGGCAGCGGCGCCCGGATTGACCTTCATCTTCCCGATGGCCTTGTCGCTATACGCCTTGGCCCGCGGGAGCCACTGCCCGGCAGTCTCGCCGCCGGCTTCGCCGACCTTCAGGAAGTCGATGAGCAGTTGCACCATACCGGGCTCGGGGTTGCTGACCAGCGAGCCGTGGTTCCTCCCGTCCACCGCAATCATAGGGATGTCCAGCCGGTTGCTCGCCCAGGGCGAGATGGTGGCGCGCTGCACTTCCTTACCATCCATGCCCACGGGGGAGCGCGTCAGATCGATCACGACCTTCCTGGTGTTCAGCCCGCATCCCGACCAACGCACCGTTCCGTCCGTGCCGGGATCGTTGGCCACGCTGGCGATTCCATCGTACGGCGTATTGCCGATGAAGACCGCGACGTAGGGAGTATTGGGGCCTTTGTCGTAGTAAGGCTCGCCGAGCAGGTCGCGGTGCGCGAGATCCCAGGTGAACTCACTGCCCAACTCCAGGCCGTCGAGCACCTGGTCGCCCGCATTGAGAAAGTCGGGGCCGACATCCTTGTTGCCCTTCACCAGCGCGCCGAGCCAGGTGCGCCCCTTGTGCGCCTGCGGCGAGCCCCACGTCGCCGGGGCCAGCCCGATCAGGTGCTTGAGACGGGCCAGCCGCGGATTGTTTGCCGGCGGCGCGCCGCTATTAGCGAGCCACGAACGCAGGACCAACATGCCGGTGGAGTGCACGATGGCGTCGAACTCTCCCAGCAGATTGCGGGCCTGAAAGGCCCGTTCCAGGCCTTCGGCGATGTCCTTGATGGTCACTTCGTTGTTCAACGAAACGTAGTTGCAGATATTGATGCGGGCGGAGTCGATCCCGTGGGCCGCCAACTGGTCGCGGAGGGGAAAGAAATCCAGCCCTCCGGCGGAGTACCCGTGAATCAATACGAGCGGGCGCGGCATAGTGTGCTCCTGGATTCCAATCCTAACGGATTCCCGGCCGCCGGTCCACCGGAAAAGCGAGAGTTGCCGGGACGGTCAGATCATCCGGCCCCGCTTCCGCCACACGGCTTACCCTGCTATAGGCACCCGGTATTTGCGCATGTTTTCGTCGGCCGTGGCGAGGGCCATTCCCTCCGCGCGCGCCTGCGCAATGAGCAGCCGGTCGAAGGGATCGCGGTGATGCATCGGGAGGGCCAGCAGTTCCGGGATGTGCGCCGGCAGCACCGGTAGCACCGGCCAAACCGCGCCATTCAGAATTCGGTAGAGCACTTCCTCCACCGGCACATCGAACGAGAGCTTTCCGCTTTGGTGCTTGATGGCGATTTCCCAGGCGCTTACCACGCTCACGCGCACATCGGCGGTGGGAGCGGAAATGGCCGCCCTCATGCGCCGGGTCAGGGAGCGGTCGTTGTTGAGAGCCCAGATCAGCACATTGGTGTCGAGCAGGATGGGGCGGGTCATAGATAGGGGTCGAACTCCGCGGGTATGGCGTCAAAATCGTCCGCCATGTGAAGCTTTCCCGCGAACGCGCCAATCAGGGTAGTGGGTTTGCGGCCCGATAAGCGCGTCAACCGCGCCACCGGCTTGCCGTTCGTGGCGATCAGGATCTCCTCGCCGGCGGCGGCCCGCTTCACCAGGCGCGAAAGGCTGCTTTTGGCGTCGTGCATGTTGACTACCGTAGCCATGATTTCATGTTAGCTCACTGTTTCGGGCTAAGGAGGGCGTCTCGGGTGGGGGCGCCGGAGCCGGATGCGGGCGGGCGATCTTCCACTCACGCGCGAGAGGGCGCACAATACCAAGCATGGTAGTTATCAGGTTCAGCGGCATTTTCGCCCTGGCGCTTACCGCGGCGCTGGGGCAAGTCCCCCGCGCATTCATGGTGGAGGGCGTCACCGGCACGAGCGTTACTGTTTCGGAGTCCGATCTTGCCCGGCTCCCGCAACAAACGGTCCGGACCACGGACCACGGGAGGCCGGTCGTCTTTCAAGGTGTGCAGCTCTCGGACGTGCTGGCCAAGGTTGCCCTGCCGGCCGGCGAGAAGTTTCACGCCACGGCGGCGTCTTATTATCTGGCGGTCGAAGCCCGGGATGGCTATCGGGCGGTGTTCGCCTGGGCGGAACTCGATCCCAGCTTCATGGACAAAGCGGTATACCTGGTCACGAGGCGGGATGGCAAGCGGCTCCCGGAAAATGACGGGCCGTTTGCGCTGGTGGCGCCCGGTGAGAAGCGCGGTGCACGGTGGGTTCGCCAGGTGAAGCTGTTACGGATCGAGCCGCTCCCGTACGGCGGGGCTTACGATTCGGAGGAGACCCGCTGGATCGGCGCGCACCTGGAGGAGATGCAGTCCATCAGGGCCGGGATGAGCAGGGCCGACCTCTTGAAGGTTTTCATGGAGGAGGGCGGTCTTTCCACGCGACTGGGGCGGCGGTATGTTTATCGAAGATGCGGACTGATCAAGGTCGATGTGGAGTTCGCTCCCGGCAGCGACCCGAGCAGTCATCGACAGAGACCGGACGACCGGATCACCAGAATGTCGAAGCCGTTCCTGGAACGGCCGGCCGTCGATTAGAGCGGAGATAGATCGGAGTGGCTGCCTCGAAAACCCTCGTACTCCTCGCCTTGTGCGGCGCGGCGCACGGCGCGCTGCTGCGCTACTGGGTGGAGCCGTGTACCAGGCCAGAGAGCGGGTGCCGCGCCGGCGATCCGGAGCTGGCGCAGTGGGCGCTCGAGGCATGGCAGGCCGCTTCGGGCGGCGCGCTCACGCTGGAAAAGGCGGTGGACCGGGCGCGCGCCCACATTCGCATCCATTGGGCCACGGGGCGCGATGGGCTCTTCGGCGAGACGCGGCCGATTGTCGTGGAGGAGGTGCGCGGCGCGGAAGTCTATGTCCTCCCCACGGTGGTTCCCCCGGGTGAGAGCGACACCCTGCTGCGCGACGCCATCGTCTACCTGACGTGCCTGCACGAGACCGGGCACGCGCTCGGCCTGGCGCACACTTCCGCCTTCGCCGACATCATGTACAGCTTTCAGTACGGCGGCGATATTCCCGAATACTTCGCCCGCTACCGCCGGCAACTGGCGGCGCGCGCCGACATACCCAAACATCCCGGCATATCGCCCGCGGACCGCAAGCGGCTGGCGGAGTTGTGGCGCTGATCCCATGGACGACCGCGAAGCAGGCCGGTATGGGGAAGAGAACGCCGCAGCCTGGACGGCGCCCCCGGTGCGCAGGCTGCGGGGTTTGCCGGTGGGACGCGGCGCGGAATCGAGCGCACGGCCGAGCCCCATGCCAGCATCGAGACCGCGGCCCGGTTTCCCGTGGTGGCGGATACGCGCGTGGCAGCCTACTTTTTCTTGATGCGCGGGCGCAAGCCGCGGTCTTGCAGGTTGGGCGGCTCCGTGGTGGGCGGCAGGGCGCCGCCGCTGATCGCCACGATGAAGCCGTCGCTCGATCCGCCGGCAAAGCCGCCCTGTGTCGCGTTTCCGGTGATGGGCAGCCCGCCCGAGGTGTAGCCGCCCACAAAAGCGGTGCCGTCGCTCCCCACCGCCAGCGAGGTCCCCACGCTGATGGGCGTCCCTCCGATAAACGTCGAATACTGCAGGCCCGCGGTGCCCGCCACCCCGGCCTTCAATTTGGCGACGAACACGTCGATCCCCCCGCCCCATTGCGGCTGGGGGCCATCCCTGGTAACGGGAAAGTCCGCCGAGAGGGTGTAGCCGGTGACGTAGATGGCGCCCGCGCTGTCTTGCGCGATGTCGTAGGCCACGTCGCCATCCGATCCGCCGAGGAAGGTCGAGTAGACCAGAAAATGCACCGGATCGAGCGGGTTCAGAACCGAAACAAATGCGTCCCCGTTGCCGCCGTACGTCCCCTGCACGGCATCCGCGGTCACCGGAAAATCCGGCGACAGGGTGTAGCCGGTGACCATGAGGTTGCCTTTGGCATCGAGGGCGATCTTGCGCACTACGTCGTTGGCGTCGCCGCCGAAGTACGTGGAATACAGCAGCGAATCCACGCCCGACTTGGTCATATCCATCACCCCGATGGTGATGTCGCCGGCGCCCAGAGGAACGGGGCTGTTGGCCAGGCCAGCCAGCGGAAACAGCGTGGAAAAGGTGGAAGTGGCAAAGTACACCAGACCGTTGGGAGCGACGGCGATGCTGCGCCCATCGTCGAAGTCCTCCCCGCCCATGTAGGTGGAGTACACCGGCGTAGAAGAGTTGGGATCGATCTTGGTCAGGAAGGCATCGGGCGGGTCTCCAAACTTCACCGCTGCGTAGGCGCCGCTGGACACCGGGAAGTCGGAAGAGTTGGTGGTGCCGATGACGTAAATCATGCCGTCGGAGCCCGCGACGATGCCGTTGCCGGACTCGTTCCCGGTGGTGCCGCCGAGGAAGGTGGAGTACACCAGCCCGCCGGTGCCGGCTGTGTTGGGATCCAACTTGGACACGAACGCATCCACCGTGGTGGCGGCCCCGCTGGTTTGCACGGCAGCGCCCACAATCGGGAAATCGGTCGAGTTGGTGGTGCCCGTGAGGTAGATGAAGCCGGCGGCGTCCACATCCATGGCCAGGGCGACGTCCACATTGGCGCCGCCCAGATAGCTCAGATACACGAACCCGAAGTTGCCGGTGGCATTGGTGTCGATGATGGCCACGAAAGCGTCGGTGGTACCGGCGTTGGCGGTGTTGAAGGCGTTGCCTGCGGCGACCAGGTCCGAGGTGGTGGTCGCGCCGGCGATGTACAGCAGGCCGTTGGGAGCCCACTTCACCGCGGTGATCTGGTCTTTGCCGCTGCCGCCCATGTAGGTGGCGTACGCGATTACCGGGTCGATGACCAGCGGCTGCGCGCGGTCATACCCATCGACGCGGATTCCTACCACATTGCGCGCCACCAGCGTGTAACGGCCCCCGATCTGGCGGCGCGTCCCTCCGGCTGGACCTTCCTGATAAACGATCGGCCTTTTCTGGAGGAGGCGGGCGCCGTTGCTTTCGAGCGCCAGGTCGCCTTCCGGCGTGATGCGGAGCCGTCCGCGACCGCGGACCTTCAAGCGGATGGCGTTCGGGTCGGCGCCGGGCGCGAGCACGAAGTCGTACTCCAACTGGTTCTGGTTGCCGTAGTACAGCAGGTCGATTCCGGGGTAGACCGCGCGATAGCGCACCCGCTCATAGCTGGCGATGCCGGTGTGCCAGTCCGCTCTGCTCCCCACGAAGTAATTGGTCCGCGCCGGGAGCCGGTCGAGCGGCTCGAGGCGCGGCGCCGGATTGGAGTTCTGAAGCGAGATGTTCACGCGCTCGGCTCCGGCCAGGGTAAGGGACGGGCCCTCGCCCTCGAGGAACAGGGTGGAACTGCCGGCGCGCGCCGCGTAGCGGACCGACGGGCCGAATTGGCCCTGGTTTCGCTCGAAGCGCAGAGGCAGCCGGCCCAGCGCCGCTTTCGCTCGC
>JADGNR010000166.1 GCA_017883415.1 Bryobacteraceae bacterium
GCCACCGCTACGACACGGCCGTGAATTCCGGGCACACGCTATCATATAGCTCGTGAGGCGGGCACGAGGTCGCGATCGATGACCGAGCAAGTTCTGCGCCGGAAAATACCCTCCTGGCTGCCCCAGACGCTCGGCTACGGCCTGTCCGCGGCGTGCCTCATCTGGGTGCTGCACGGCTATCCGATCAACGACCTGGCTCCCACCATCCGCGCGCTCGACTGGCGCTGGGTCACCCTCGCGGTGCTGGCCGATCTTTCGGTCTACGTCGCGCACGGCTGGCGCTGGAAAACGCTGCTGGGCCCCGTCGCCCGTCTGCGGCTCTGGCGCACGGTGCAAGCCATCTACATCGGCCTGTTCGCCAACGAAGTCCTGCCGCTGCGCGTGGGCGAACTCATCCGCTGCTATCTCATGGCGCACTGGAACGGTCTGCGCATCTCGCTCGGCTTCGCGTCGGCCGCCGTCGAGCGCCTGATGGACGGCTGGTGGCTGCTGACCGCTTTTTTCATCACCGCCGCGTTCGTGAAGAACATACCCAGGGACTTGATCATCCTGGTGCAGATCCTGGGTTCGGCGCTCCTGTTCGGCATCATTATGTTGTTCTGGATCGTGCTGCACAAACAGGAGGCCCATGCGGTGATCCGCGAAAGCCGCTGGTCGGCCACCCTGCGGCACGTCATCGAGGGCCTTCACCTGATGGGAAACCGGCGCACACTGGGCCTCACCGCGCTCATCAGCCTGCTGTACCTCGCCCTGCAGGTTTTCTCGGTGTATGCGCTGATGAAAGCATACGGCCTGGACCTTTCGTTCTGGGTGGCGGGCGGCGTGCTCACCATCGTGCGCCTGGCTACGGTGGTACCCAACGCGCCCGGCAACATCGGCGTGCTGAACTTCGCCTGCGTGATGGCGCTGGGCCTGTTCGACGTGGAACGAAACGACGCCAAGACATTTTCGATTCTCCTGTTTGGCACCCTGACCCTCCCGCTCCTGGTGGGCGGCGCCATCGCCACCGCGCTCACCGGCTTGAACATCGGCGAGCTCCACGCGCATGCCCGGCGGGGAATGCGCGCGGCGGGAACGCCCGTTACGGGGGAACAGCCTTAGCGGGGAGACCGTGTCGGCCTATGCGGCCGGCGGGTTCATCATCAGGCGCTTCTCGATCTCCAACAGGCGACCTTCGACGATGGCGACGCGGGACTCCACTGCAGCTCCCCGGGCCTCAAGAAGGTTGTCGCGAATCTGGCTCTGCTGCTGGGCCGGCAGGTAGGCCTTCAGAAGCTCGGTTTGCATGTCGCGCATGCGCTCGATCAGCCGGGCTTCCATCTCAGTCATATCTTGCTTGAGGCCTTGTTGGAGGCGCCCCTCCATGCCCTGTAGATACCGCAGCAGTTCGTCGTCCATCCGTGTCCATCATAGCATCGCCAACCCGAGCCCACCGGGCGCCAATATCGCTATAATTAACGCATGTTGACGCCCACTGAAAAGATATGGCATAACGGCCGCTTCATCCGCTGGGAGGATGCTACCGTCCACGTTCTCTCGCACGTGGTGAGCTACGGCAGCTCGGTTTTCGAAGGGATCCGTTGCTATTCCACGCCCCACGGACCCGCGATTCTGCGGCTGCGCGAGCACGTCCGCCGGCTGATCGATTCGGCCAAGATTTACCGCATCGAAAACATCGGCTTTTCCGCCGGCCAGCTGGCCGAGGCCATGCTGGAAGTGGTGCGCGTCAACAAAATGGACGCCTGCTATGTGAAGCCGATCGTGATGCGCGGCTACGGCGACGTAGGGGTCAACGGGCTTAAGAATCCCATCGAGGTGTACATCGCCTGCTGGGAGTGGGGCAAATACCTGGGCGAAGAAGCGCTGGCCGAAGGGGTGGACGTGTGCGTCTCGAGTTGGAACCGCATGGCGCCCAATACGCTGCCGGCGATGGCCAAGGCCGGCGCCAACTACATGAACTCGCAGTTGATCAAGATGGAGGCCGTGGCCAACGGCTACGTCGAGGGCATCGCGCTCGACACCGGCGGCTACGTCAGCGAAGGCTCGGGCGAGAACATCTTCGTGGTGCGCGATGGACGGATCCACACGCCCCCGCTGGGCGCCTCGGTGCTGCCCGGCATCACGCGCGATTCCATTCTCACCCTGGCCGCGGAGCTCGCGATTCCGGTGGTCGAGGCCCTCATCCCCCGCGAGATGCTGTACATCGCCGACGAAGTCTTCTTCTCCGGAACCGCCGCCGAGATTACCCCCATTCGCTCCATCGATCGCATTACCATCGGCAAGGGACGGCGCGGCCCGATCGCGGAGAAGTTGCAGAAGGAATTTTTCGGAGTGATCAACGGCTCGCGGCCCGACCGCAACGGCTGGCTCACGCCCGTCCACGCCGCGGTGCCAGTGAAATAGTTCTGGTCGACCCCTGCGCGACCCGGACAACCACCTCCCCCGAGATTTGTCGTCCGCGCCGCGCAGGCGCCAATGGGACTCCCCTTTTGTAGCGCGAACGCCGCCGGAATGCCAGCGGGAATTCGCTCGCTTGGGCTCCTTTTCAACAAATTTCTGGCATAGCCGGTGCTTAGACTTACCATCGACGCGGTGTGGCAAACTTGTGTATAAAACATCGCGCGTATGACCTGTTCGGGTAGAGACGTCTTCAGCGATGCGCCGGTGGAAGTGGCGTTCCACGAGACCATCGAAGCGCTAGCCGTTCCGGCCGCGGCGCAGGATCTCTATCTCGCACCCGGCTGGATCGATCTGCAAGTCAACGGCTATGCGGGCGTGGATTTCAACCAGCCGCGCACGCCGTTCGAAGACATCGCGCGCGCCATCCAGGCGCTCTTTGCGACCGGTGTGACGCGCTGCTATCCCACCGTGATCACCGGCGCGCCCGCGGAAATGGAAGCGGCGCTGCGCAACCTGGCGCGCGCGGCCGCCGCGCTGCCGGAAGGCGAGGCCATGGACGGCTTCCACGTGGAAGGCCCGCACATCAGCCCCGAAGACGGACCGCGCGGCGCGCACCCGCGGCACTGGGTGCGCCGGCCGGATTTCGACGAATTCCGCCGCTGGCAGGACGCCACCGAAAACCGCATACGCATGGTTACGCTTTCCGCCGAGTGGCCCGACGCCCCGCGCTACATCGAGCGAATTACCTCCGCGGGCGTGGTGGCAGCGCTCGGCCACACGCAGGCCACCGCCGCGGAGATCGGCGATGCCGTCTCGGCCGGCGCGACGTTCGCCACACACCTGGGCAACGGCGCCCATCGCGTGCTGCCCCGGCATCCCAACTACATCTGGGACCAGCTTGCCGAAGACCGGCTCATGGCCGGTTTCATCGCCGACGGCATCCACCTGGGAAGCGCGTTCCTGAAGGTGGCGCTGCGCGCCAAAGGCATCGCGCGCGCCGTGCTGGTGACCGACGCCGCCGCTCCCGCCGGAGCGGAGCCGGGACGCTACCATCTGGGCGAGCAATCCGTGGACCTCACCCCCGGCGGCCGCGTGGTGCTCACCGGTACCGACCGACTGGCGGGCAGTGCCTTGCGCATGGATCGGGGCATCGAGAACCTCATGCGACTCGCCGGCCTGAGCCTGGCCGATGCCGTGCGCATGGCCACCACCAACGCCGCCCGCGCCGGCAAACTGCCGGGACGCACCCGCGGCCTCGCGCCCGGCGACCGCGCCGACCTGGTGCAGTTCCGCTTCGCCCCCGCCGCGCCGCGCATCGAAGTGGTGGCCACGTGGCTCTCCGGCCGCCGCGTGTAGTGGGGTAGGCCTCCAGGCCTGCCCTCGCGCCGAAGGCGCGCCGTACTCCTTGGGGGCAGGCCAGGAGGCCTACCCCACTTGACTTATCCTGTTAGACAATGACCCTGGATATCGGATGCGGCAAGCGCAAGGCCGAGCCGGACGCGGTGGGGATCGACTGGTCGCCCGATTCGGCCGCCGACCACGTGTGGAACCTCGACCATTACCCCTGGCCGCTCGACGAGAACGCCTTCACCCGCATCCACATGTCGCATGTCATCGAACACCTGGACGATCCCATGCGCGCCATGGCGGAGGTTTTCCGGGTCGCGCGCGACGGCGCCGATGTTTTCGTCACCACGCCGCACTTCAGCTCGCACAACTCTTACGTCGATCCCACCCATAAGCGCCATCTGGCGGCTGGCAGTTTCGAATACTTCACCGGCCGGGACTTCCCCAGCTTCGCGGGCGCCGCGTTTCGCTTCGATATCGTCGCGGTTTCACTCACCTTCGGCGGCAATTTCGTGCTCGACAACCTGGGCCGGTGTCTGGCGCGTGTTTCGCTGCGGTGGTACGAGCGCCACGCCGCGTGGACCTTTCCCGCGCTCGATATCCGCTGCCACCTCCGCGCTTTGAAGCAGGCCCGATGAGCGACCGGCGGCGCGCTTCCCTTTTCCTGCTGGCGCTGGGCGCCATCACCCTCGCGCTGCGCCTGTGCCACTCGCGCATCCTGTGGGTGGACGAAGACTATCATCTGGCCGCCGCCATACAAACGCTGCACGGAAAGATGCTCTACCGCGACCTGTGGTACGACAAGCCGCCGCTCGGCGCGTGGACCTACGCCCTCATCGGCGGCGTGTGGGGCTGGCCCCTGCGCCTGTTCGACGCGCTCTACGTGCTGGCCCTCTGCGCGGCCCTGTTCCGCTTCGCGCGGGACCTTTGGGGAGCGCGCGAAGCGTACTTCGCCGCGGGGATGGCCGCCTTCTTCCTGAACTTCGATTTCGCCTTCGCGGTCATCCCGGTGGCCCCGGATTTCTTCATGATGCTGCCCCACATCGCCGCCGTGCATTGCGCGTGGCGCGGCCGCGCGTTCGGCGCCGGGGTGTGGAGCGGCATCGCTTTTCTGTTCCATACCAAGGGCGCGCTGGTGCTGGCGATGTGCGCCCTGCTGGCCTGGCGCGGCCTGCCGCTGGTGCTGGCGGGCTTCCTGATTCCCAGCGGGGCGGCGCTCGCCGCGCTCGCCGCCGGAGGCGCGGTGGGCGATTACGGGCGCCAGGTGTGGCAGTGGGGCGCCGCCTATGCGGGCAGTTCTCCGCTCGTGGATCCGATCGCGAACGCCTTCCGCCGCACGTTCGACTGGCTCGCCTTCCACGCCGTGCTGGCCCTCGGAGCGGCGCGTTTCTGGTGGAGGGGGCAGCGGCGCGAGCGCCTGTGGATCGCCGCCTGGGCCGCCCTGTCGTTTGCCGGCGTCGCCCTGGGCGCGCGATTTTCCCCGCGCTACTTTTTCCAGTTGCTGCCGCCCCTGGTGCTGGCGTCGGCGCGCGCGTGGGCCGTGGCCACCAGCGTCCCCGGCGCGCGCCGGAAATGGGCCGTCGCCGTCCTCGCGCTGGCCGCGCTGGCGCCCGCCGTGCGCTTCGGTCCCCGCTACGCCACGCTCGCGCGGGACCTGATGCTCCACCGCCCGCACCACTGGTCCGACCTGGCGCTCGACCAGGACAGCCAGGCGGTAGCCGCGCAGGTCAACGCGCGCAAACGGCCCGCGAGCACGCTGTTCGTGTGGGGCTATCGCCCCGATGTTTTCGTCTATACGCGCCTGCGCGCCGCCTCCCGTTTCTGGGATTCGCAGCCGCTCACCGGCGTCCCTGCCGACCGCCATCTCACCAGCGCGGAGTCGATCGCACCCGAATGGGCCGCCCAAAACCGCGTGGAGCTGACGGTATCGCAGCCGACGTTCATCGTCGACAGCCTCAGCCTCGCGAACCCGCGCCTGGCCCTGGACAGCAATCCCGGACTCCGCGCCTGGCTCAAGGACTATCGCGTGGTGGGCCGCACCAGCCTGAGCCTCATTTATGAAATCAACGAAACAGCGCTTCCGCCCCCCGCTGGATTGCCGCCGCCCCCGCCACGCCGGTAAGCGCGGAGAAGAACGCCGGCGCCGCGCCGCGCCGCTTCCACTCCTCGTGCACCGCATGGTAGCCAAGGTAAAAGAGCCAGCCCGCGGCGATGCCCAAGGGGTAGGTGATCCACCCGGTGCCGAGATGCGGCGCCATCAGCAGCCCGAAGGCGCCGCCCACCAGCGTCGTCCCTTCGGCCAGCACGCACCATCCCATCGCCGTGGCGCGCGATTTCACCGAGACGCGCAGGATGCCGCCCAGGGCGATCCCCTCGGGCAGTTTGTGCAGCGCCACGGCCAGCGGCACGGCCACGCGCAATCCGAGCGGCGCCGCCAGCTGCGCCGTGGCGACGCTCCAGCCGTCCAGGAAGCAGTGCAGCGCGGCCGCCGCGACCAGCGGGCCGGCAAAGCCATGCAGTTCCGTGGCGCAGGCTTGATGGTCGTGATCGTGCGCGCAGGTGGGGCACACGGGATAAACATAGCGATCGATCGCGATCAGCAGCGCATACCCCGCCGCGAACAGCGCCAGGCTGGGCGCCCATCCCATCTCGACCGCCAGTTCCGGCAGGAGGCCGAACAGCGCCACACCCAGCAGCACTCCCGCGCTGAAGGGAACCACCACGCGCGCCCGGCGGCGCATCCCCGTGAGCCAGAGCCCCAGCGCCGCGCCGGCCAGACCCACGGCCGTAGCCAATGCCGGCAGCAGGATGCCGGAAGTGTGCGGGAAGCTCATGGGCAAGTTCTACTGTAGCTGGTTCGGGGAGTAGCTTTCAGCCATCAGCTGTCAGCTCTTAGCCTGATCGCGACGGGCGCGGTGAGCCTCCCTGGCGGAAAAGCCGCGCCAAGGCGAGCTCGGCGCGCGGGGCAGGCGGCCATCGGGACCCGGCCTGCCCCACTGGCTGAAAGCTGATGGCTGAGAGCTGATGGCTGATCGCTTGGGCACCGTGTGCTAGAATAACCTCGTCCTTACCAAAGACGTAAGCACCTTCAGGTGTCCGCGAGCCGAAAGAAATCATCCATGATCGATCCCGACCTCATCACGATTATCGTCCTGCTGGTGGTCGTCGTTATCGCCCTGCTGGCGCCTCCCGGTCCGGGCACGCCTCTGCGCTCGCCCGTGCCCGTGCCCGTGCGATCGCGGTGATGCGCCGCGCGGGCCGAAAGCCACCACATGCTAAACTGATGTAGTTTCCCCGATCCCATGGATTTCCTCAAAGGGCTCAATGCGCAGCAGCGCGAAGCGGTGCTCCATACCGAGGGCCCGCTGCTGATTCTCGCAGGCGCCGGTAGCGGTAAAACCAGGGTAATTACCCATCGCATCGCGCATATTATCACCTCCCGGCACGTGCCTCCGTCCGCCATTCTGGCGGTCACGTTCACCAACAAGGCCGCCAATGAGATGCGGGAACGCGTGCATGCCCTGCTGGAGGACATACCCCTCGATTCGGCGCCCAATGTCTCCACGTTTCACTCCTTCTGCGTGCGGTTGCTGCGGCGCGACGGCGAGCCGCTGGCCCGCATCCGTCCGGGCTTCACGCGGCGTTTTAGCATCTACGACGACGAGGACCAGCTGGGGCTGATCAAAGCGGCGTACCGCGGGCTCGGGCTGGACGAAAAAGAGTTCATCCAATATCGCGCGGCGATGGGGCGCATCAGCCACGCCAAGAATCGCAAAGAGATGCCGGCGGATCTCTACAAGCAGGCGGTGAACAAGGAAAGCGAAGCGCTCGCCTCCGTGTACGGGGAATACGAGAAGGCGCTGCACTCCGCCAACGCGCTCGATTTCGACGACCTGCTGCTGGAGGCGGTGCGCCTGCTCCAGCATGACGACGCGACGCGCGCGAGCTGGAACCGGCGGCTGAGCTACCTGATGATCGACGAGTACCAGGACACCAACCGCACCCAGTACGAGATGATGCGCCTGCTTTCCGAGTCGCACGGCAATGTCTGCGTGGTGGGCGACGAGGACCAGTCCATCTATAGCTGGCGGGGCGCGGACATTCGCAACATCCTGGATTTCGAGCGCGACTTCCCCAAGGCGCGCACCATCCGGCTGGAGCAGAATTACCGCTCGACCAAGAACATTCTGGCGGCGGCGGGCGCGGTAGTGGAGAACAACCTGGCGCGCAAGGGGAAGAAGCTGTGGACCGAAGCGGCCGCGGGCGAGGCCTTGGGGCTCTACGCCGGCTTCGACGCCGAGAACGAGGCGCTGTTCATCGCCGACCGCATCGAGAAGCACCTGGCCGCGCATCCCGGCGATCGCGTGGCGGTGCTCTACCGCACCAATTTCCAGTCGCGGCAGCTCGAGGAGGCGTTGCGGCGATACCAGCGCAAGTACAACATCGTCGGCGGATTCAGTTTTTACCAGCGCGCCGAAATCAAGGACACGGTGGCGTATCTGAAGATGGCGGCGTCGAATATCGATACCGTCAGCCTGCTGCGCATCATCAATACGCCGGCGCGCGGCATTGGCCGCACCACGGTGGAGCAACTGGAGCGCCACGCACGCGAGCAGGGGCTCAATCTCTGGACCGCCGTGGAACGCACCATCGACGATGAGCACCTCTCGACGCGCTCGCAATCGGCGCTGGTGTCGTTCCGCAACCTGATCCAGGAGCTCTCCCTGGTGGCCAGCTCCTCGCCGCTGCCGGACCTCATCCGGTTCATCCTGGACCACACCGGCTACCGCCGCATGCTGCAACAGGAGAAGACCCCGGAATCGGAGGCGCGGCTGGAGAACCTGGACGAATTGATCAACGCGGCGGCGGAGGCGGCCGAGCGGGGCGAGACGATTTCCGATTTCCTGGACCATGCCGCCCTGGTGGCCGAAGCCGATGCGCTCGACGATAGCGCCGCGGTCACGCTGATGACGATGCACAACGCCAAGGGGCTGGAGTTCCCGGTGGTATTCCTGGCCGGCATGGAGCAGGGACTGTTCCCCCACTCCCGGTCGATGAATTCCGTGGACCTGCTCGAAGAGGAGCGCCGCCTGTGCTACGTGGGCATGACCCGGGCGCGCCAGCGGCTCATCCTGACCTGGGCCCGTTACCGGCGGCGGTTTGGCGGCGGCGACCAGGAACGCTCCATGCCCTCGTCGTTCTTGAAGGAGATTCCCGAGCATCTGATCGTGGATCTCGGCCAGCGCGACGAACCGGACGAAGTGGACCTCACCGGCGAGCGCTTCGACGTGCGGCAGTCGGCCCGGCGCAACACGTTTACCGGGAAGACGTACAATTCGGTGGACAACATTTCGCAATTCTTCGGCGAGCGCGGCCTTCCGTTCAATCCCAACCGCACCGCGCCGCACCCTCCTCCGCCGCCCTTTTCCCGTCCCATCGCGGCGCCGCAGCGCCCTCCGGGGCCCATGGCGCCGCGTCTGCCCCAGCCGCCCACCGGAGTGGCCGTGGGGCCTGGCGCCCCGGCGCAGCCGTTGGCTGCCCCGCAGGCTCCCTACCGGCCGGCGCGCGCGGGCATGACCGTGGAACACCCCAAATACGGCAAGGGAACCGTGGTGCGGCGCGAAGGCGACGGCGAAAATGCTAAGATCACGGTGAACTTTCAACGGTTCGGGCTCAAGAAACTGGTAGAAAGGTACGCAGGACTAAAAAGAAACTGATGAATACGACCAACGTCTCCGATAAGGCCGAACGCAAGAAGCTCAAGCGCGTCGCGCGCAAGAAGGCGGCCCCCAAGGCCAAACGCGCGGCCGGCGTGGCCCGCGGCTCCACGAAAAAGAAAATCCGCCACCAGGCGCAAGGCCAGAGGAAGCGGTAGCCGGGCGGCAGGAGAGAGCGCCCGCCCCACCAAGACGCAAATCCCTGGGCAACCACGTGGGACCGGCCCTTTCGCCGGTCAACCCGTAGGGGGAATGGTTACCGTTGAGTCTCTTCCGGACAAAGAGCATCGATGCGCTGATTGCGGCCTCGGAGGATCCCACCAAGAGCCTCCGCAAATCGCTTGGTCCCTGGAGTCTGACCGCCCTCGGCATCGGCGCCGTGATCGGCAGCGGGATTTTTACGCTCACGGGCACGGCCGCGGCGGGGAAAGTCGTCCCCATCAAGTCCATGCTCAATGCCACGGTGCTCGACCTCGTGCTCAACGGGGCGCACGCCGGATCGCAACTGGGACGGCCGGGCGCCGGGCCGGCCATCACCGTCTCGTTTATCCTGGTGGCCATCGCCTGCGCCTTCGCCGGACTGTGCTACGCCGAACTGGCCTCCATGATCCCCATCGCCGGCAGCGCGTATACCTATGCCTACGCCATCCTGGGAGAGATCGTCGCCTGGATCATCGGGTGGGACCTCATTTTGGAATATGCCGTCTCCAATATGTCGGTGGCGGTGGGCTTCTCCGCCTACCTGCAGGATCTGTGCGAGAACCTCTTCGGCTTCCGCCTGCCCCCGCAGCTTGCCTTTCCTCCCTATCCCGCCGCGGGCGGGCCGGCGGGATGGTTCAACATCCCCGCGCTGCTGATCACGCTGCTGGTGACCGTGGTGCTGGTGCGCGGCGTGCGCGAGAGCGCGCAAGCCAACACCGTGATGGTGGCCATCAAGATCGCCGCCATCCTGATCTTCTGCCTGGGGGCGGCCAAGGCGGTCAACACGGTCAACTGGCATCCCTTCGCTCCCCACGGATTCTCCGGCATCCTCACCGGCGCGTCCATCGTCTTCTTCACCTATATCGGTTTCGATTCCATTTCCACGGCGGCGGAAGAGTGCCGCCACCCGCAGCGCGATCTTCCCATCGGCATCCTGGCCACCTTGATCGTCTGCACCATCCTGTACTGCGGGGTGGCCATTGTGCTGACCGGCATCGCCAACTACCAGACGTTGGGAACCGATTCCCCCGTGGCCGATGCCCTCAAAGGGTTGGGGTATAACCGCTTGCGGCTGGTGGTGACGGCGGGCGCGCTCATGGGCATGATCTCCTCCCTGCTGGTCTACCAATACGGCCAGGCGCGGATCTGGTTCGCCATGTCGCGCGACCGCCTCCTGCCGGGCCTGTTCTCGGCGGTGCATCCACGCCACAAAACGCCGCACATCAGCACCTGGATCGCCGGGTTTGTGGTCGGCATCCCGGCGGGCATCTGGGACATCGACACCTTCGCGGAGCTTTCCAATATCGGCACCCTGTTTGCATTCGCCCTGGTGTCGGCGGGCGTCATCGTACTCCGCAGGAAGCAGCCGGAGAGGCCGCGCTCGTTTCGCGTGCCGCTGGTCCCCTTCCTTCCCATGCTTTCCATCGCGTGCTGCCTGGTCCTGATGGCGGGGCTGCCGTTGTTGACCTGGATCCGGTTCTTCGTCTGGCTGATCATCGGCTTCGCCATCTACTTCCCGTTCGGCAGGAAGCGAAGCACGCTGGCGGGAACGTAAAGGCAGAAACGAGCGGGCACGATAGGCGGGAGCGGCGCTTCGTTCGCGGCGCGGAGCGTCCTTCGCCGTATTGCGCCGGATCGGCATCGAGTGGGAGCCTTTGATCTCCGTGCCCTTGATCCTCGAGTACGAAGCCATCGGCAAACGAGAGGCTCAACGCCTGAAGATCCCAGAAAGCACTGTTGACGCCATCATCCGAGCCTTCTGCTTTACAGGCAGGGAAGTAGACATCTACTTCAGCTTTCGACCATTCCTCCCGGACCCGGGTGATGAACCGCATGATCGACAATAGTCTCTGATGGCAGGACTGCCGCTGTTGGGGACGCCTGGGCATGTTTGCGTGCGCCCGCGACCGACGAGTCTTCCGCGCTGCTGCCATCTTGCGGTAGTGCTTCGCTC
>JADGNR010000167.1 GCA_017883415.1 Bryobacteraceae bacterium
TACCCGCCGCGAGTTCGAGGAGAAGTTGCGCGATTACGCCAGCATCGGCGTCCCCGAGGTCTGGGTGGTGTCGCCGGAAGGGCTCACGGTCGAGATTCTGTACCTGAAGGATGGCCGGCTCGAGCGCTCGGAAGTCCTCGCCGAAGGTATCCTCACCCCACAGCGTTTTCCCAACGTCCACGTCGACATCGCCGCCATCTGGCCCGATTGAGGTGATTCCCGCCCCTCTTCCCCGCAATCTCCCCGCGGCGTTCCCGTAACTCTCCGGATGTCGCCCGGCGGCAATATGGAAGACACTCTGATTAGGCCGATGAGAGACCGGCCTGGAGGGGCGGAAACCATGGGCGAGATGAAGGACAGACTGGAACGCGGCGTCGCGATGCTGGCCCGATTGGAGCAAAGACGACAGGACACCCGCACACCGCAATGGGGCGCCGAGACGGAGTTCCTGATTATCAACTATGAACTGCGCCAGCTAGAGAGCGACATCCTCCGCGATCCGGGCGCGCTCGAATCGCAACTGGTCCGCGTGCGCCCGAAACGAACGAAAAAGCAATAGAACAGCTTCCGGCGGCCGCGTTTCGGCGTCCGCGCGGCGCGCTAGGTTTTCCCCGCCATCTCGATCTTGGAGACCGTGATGGTATCGCCTTTCTTCTCGCCCGTCAGCTTGACGCTGTGGCCGGCGTGCTCCTGCAAGGCCGCAAAGTCCTGATTGTCGATTTTGTAGACCTTGGCGCCCTGCACGAACACATACTTGGCACTGTGCTCCTTGATGCACGCCAGCGTGCAATCGCGATCGGACATCTTCGCGGCGCCGTGCTCCCCCGCGGTGTTGTGCTTCGCGCCGCACATGCTGTCGCTGATTTTCCCGGTCCACGTCTGATCGGCCGCCACCATGGTTACGGCTCCCAACACGAACAGGCTGCAAATGGCTAGAATACGCTTCACGTTATACACCTCTCTCCCATTACATCTCCAAAAGCGTAAAACCGCTAAACGGGAAGGTACGTTAGCAGACACTGAAACGGGAAAGTTGTGGGGGATTGGTGGCGGCGGGGAGACTCGAACTCCCGACCTACGGATTATGAGACCGTCGCTCTAGCCAGCTGAGCTACACCGCCATGCAAAATCCAAGTGTAGCAAACTCGCCGGTTCCTCCTGGATTGCGAGATGACTCCGGGATTTTCCCGACTTGACTTTGTGGAAAAACGCCCATTGCCGGCCATGCCGCCCGAGCTCCCTCGCAACATACTCAGGCGATTTTGGTTTTTCCTATGTAAACCTTTCAGCCACTGGGACTTACCTGGCATTGCTGCCTCTTGGTTCAATTCTTTCCAAGTTCTTTTTTTCACGCCGTTTGACGACCCTCAACCCCCTGCTTTCCCACAACGTTTTCCACAGGAGCCTCCACGGTTTAGGGGTGCTTCTCGATGCGCCGCTTCAGCGATTCCGGAACCTCCGCTTCGATGACGCAGACGTCGCCCGTGTAGCCCGTCTCGATCACCCGTCCCAGGGCGTGCAGCAGCGCGATGGTAGCGCCATCGCCGGCCGGAACGCGGAACGTCGCGCGCACGGTGGGTTCCTCCGGCAGCAGCGCGTCGATGGCCGACAACAGCCGGTCGATCCCATGGCCCGTGAGCGCCGAAACCGCCACCGCCACCGCATGCAGATGGCCGCCGGCCTCGCTCAGCAGGCGTCGCTTGAGCGTCTCCGCCTCGGCTTCGCCCGCCGGCAGTTTATCCACCTTGTTCAAAATGAGAATCTGGGGGATCTCCGCCGCTCCGATCTCGGCCAGGACTTTCAGCACGTGCGCCGTGTGCTCGGCCGCCGCCGGCGCGGCGACATCCACCACGTGCAGCACCAGCGACGCCTCCTTCACCTCTTCGAGGGTGGCGCGAAATGCCTTCACCAGCGTGGTCGGCAGGTTGCGAATAAAGCCCACCGTATCGCTCACCAGCACGCGCCGCCGCGAAGGCAGCGCCAAGGGCCGCACCGTGGGATCGAGCGTGGCGAACATGCGCGCATCCACCAGCACTCCAGCGCGCGTGAGCCGGTTGAACAAGGTCGATTTTCCGGCGTTGGTATAACCCGCCAGCGCCAGTGTCGCCAGCGGGACGGCGCTCCGCCGCCGCCGGTGCAGCGCCCGGCCGGCGCGCACGCCCTCGAGATCGTCCTTGATCTTCTTGATGCGCCGCGCGATGCGCCGCCGGTCCGTTTCGAGCTGCGTTTCTCCCGGGCCGCGCGTGCCGATTCCGCCCCCCAGGCGCGACATCTCGGCGCCCCGTCCGGTGAGCCGCGGAAGCAGGTAATTCAGTTGCGCCAACTCCACTTGCAGCCGGCCCTCCCGTGTGCGGGCGCGCGAGGCAAAAATGTCCAGGATCAGTTGCGTGCGGTCGATCACCCTGCGGCCGATCGCTTTCTCCAGGTTGCGCTGCTGGGTGGGAGTCAGATCGTGATCGAAGATCACCAGACCCGTGTCGGTCGCTTGCGCCGCCGCCCGCAACTCCTCGACTTTGCCCTGGCCGATCAGCGTGGCCGCTTCCGGCGCTTGCCGCGATTGAATCGTCCGGCCGGCGATCTCCGCGCCCGCGCTCCCCGCCAGTTCCGCCAGTTCCTCCAGCGATTCTTCCACCCGAATGGCGTTCGCGCGGCCCGGATTGCGTGTCTTCCACTCCAGGCCGACCAGGATCGCCCGCTCTCGAACGGGGTTGCGCAGTGTCGTGTTCTACGCCTCCGGAGGTTCCGGAGTAACCGCGGCCGGGGTCGCGGAAGCCCCCGAAGCGCTCGCTCCGGCTATCTGCGGGCCGGGCCCGTAGGAGTGGGACGATTTCTGGGTGACCACCGTCGAAACGGCGTGTTTGAAGATCAGTTGTTCCTGATTGTTCGTCTCAAGGACCAGCGAGTACTTGTCAAAACACTTGATCCGACCGGAAAGTTTCACGCCACTCATCAGGTAGATGGTCAACACGATCTTATCCTTGCGGGCGTTATTCAAGAAGCTGTCTTGGATATTTTGCGCCGGTTTCTCCATTGAGTCCCCCCAAGCCCTTTCGGGAAGCAAAACAGTATTTCGACGGCTTTTGTATTGTACACCGATTCAGGCAGGGGCCGAGTGGGGCGCGAAGGCGCAGCGAGAGTCGGGTGCCTCCCCGGCCGCAATTCGGCCTCCCTCAGCATCCGCAACAGTGGGAGGATGAAAGGGTCTGAGCGCCCACCGATGATTCGCATCGCCATCCCCGACGACGCTCCCCCGGTGCTGCGCGCGAGCGCCCTCTGGCCGCACCTGGAGGCGCGCGCCACGCTGGATTACCACGACACCTTGCCCGGCTCCGAAGAGCGGCTCATCGAGCGCATCGGCCCGGCCGAAGTGGTGCTCAATATCCGCGCCTCTTCCGGTTTTACCGCGCGGGTCTTCGCCCAATGCCCGCGCCTGCGCCTGGTCTCGGTCTGGGGCACGGGCACGGACCATGTCGACCTTCGGGCGGCCGCGCGCCGTGGCGTTACCGTCACCAACACGCCCGGCGTTTCCGCCGTTTCCATCGCCGAGCACGCGCTGGCCCTGCTGCTGGCCGTCGCCCGCCGGATTCCGCTTTTGGACGCGGCCGTGCGCCGCGGGGAGTGGCCGCGCGGCCAATCCGTCGAGCTCGCCGGAAAAACCTGCGGCATCCTCGGATTGGGCGCCATTGGACGCCGCTTTGCCTGGTTGGCCAGGGGAATCGGCATGCGCACCATCGCCTGGACCATGCACCCGAAACAGGCCGAGGGGGTCGAATTGGTGGAGCTCGACGAACTCTACCGCGCGAGCGATGTGCTGAGCGTCCACTTGCGGCTCTCGCGTGAAACCGAAGGACTCATCGGCCCACGCCAGTTCGCGCTCATGAAGAAAAGCGCCATTCTGATCAACACCGCGCGCGGCAGAATCGTCGATGAGGCGGCGCTGGCGGAGGCGCTCGCGGCCGGACGAATCGCCGGCGCCGGCCTGGACGTGTTCGCCGCCGAACCGCTGCCCGCGGGCCACGCGCTCCTGGCACTGCCCAACCTGGTCCTCACTCCGCACTGCGCCGGCATCACGCCGGAGGCGCTCGAAGCGGGCCTGCACATGGCCGTGGAGAATGTCTGGGCCTTCCTCGAAGAGCAGCCCCGAAACGTCGTGCTGGCGTGACCACGCACGTCGTTACCACTTGCGCTCCCAGCCGCGCCACCACTCCGTGTTCTCCAGGTTCAGTGCGTCCCAGCAGAGGTCGATGGTCCGCGGATCTTTCTCCATCGCCCGTTCTCGGGAGACCTCCGGCGCTAAGGGAACCAGTTGCGCGAAACGGTCGAAGACCGCGCCGCGGTCGCGCGCCGGAACACGCGTCAGCAGGTGCCACAGAGTGAGGCCGTCGCGCGGCCGGGCGGCGGACAGGAGGGCGCCGAGTGCCGCGGCGTCTCCTCGATCGAGCGCGGCCACCGCCCGGCGCAGGGGCTCCGGCGCGTCCTCATAAAATGGAATGCCCGGCCCTTCGCGGGGGCGGGTCGCGCACTGGGCGCCGGCGGGAATGAACGCCTCGCGGCCCGCGAATTGAAACGCCACCCAGCCCATGGCGACCCGCAGCAGGCCGTTGCCCGAGCCATCCACATTGAGGGTGTATTCGCAACCGAGATCGATGGCGCGGGCCGACGGCGTCTCCACTACGAATTGCCGCGGCGGCGCCCAGATGAAAGCGTGCAGAGCGCCCCGCTGGAGCAGGACCCGCAGGTCGGTGGCGGCGCGCAACTCCGATTCGGGACCGAGATCGATCCTGCCCATCTCGTCGGCCTGCAGGGTGAGATCGGACGCCTTTCCGGTGCGCAGCACCTGGCCTTTGCGGAGCAGCATGGCCAGCGCCGCGCCCTGGTTGCCGAGCCGAGCCTGGCCGTTCAGGCTGGTCACCTGCCAGGCCGTGGTCCGGGTGGGCGGCGCGGCGAGTTGCGACAGCGCCACCGCGGCCAGCACCGCGGCGGCGGCCGCGGCCCACCAGAGGCGCGGCGGCGCTGCGCGCACCAGTTCCGGGCGATGCCGGTAGCCGAGCGGCGCCAGGGTCTGCTCCAGGCGCTCGATCTCCGGGTCGGGCGGCCCGGATCGGTCCCACAAGTATCGCTCGCTCATTTCTTTTCCCTGTCTCCCAATAGTCTCCGTAACATCTTCATGCCCCGGCAGAGATTGACGCGCACGCTTTCGGGCGTGAGGCCGGTCTGGCGCGCGATCTCGGGCCCCGTCATGCCTTCCACCAGCCGCAGCACAAGCGTCTCGCGATAGGCTTCGGGCAGGCTGCGAATCAGGTCCAGCACTTCCCGCGCCTCCGTGCTCGCGCCGCAGGTGGGATGATCCCGCTCCATGTTCTCGTCGAACGGCACGCGCTCGCGGGCATCGCGAAAGTAATCGATGGCCCGATTGCGCGCAATGGCGGCCAGCCACCCCCGAAACGCCGCGGCCGTGCGCAGCCCGCGCAGTTGCCGCAGGGCCGACATGAACACGTCCTGCACCAGGTCCTCGGCGTCGCCGGGCGGTACGCGCGCCAGCAGGATGCCGTGCACCATGCGCGCGTACCGTAGATACAGTTCGCCGAAGGCCGGACGGTCGCCCGCGGCCGCCGCGCGGATCAGACCGTCGTCTTCGGAGGTCCCCGTGGACACCGGCATCCATTGCATCATAGCGGGGAGAGCCGCAGCTACTGCTTCAGCATGGCTTCGACATCGGCATCGCCGAACTTCCGCATGTCCCCTTTGGCATGCAGGCGGTCCACGCCCTCGGGCGACGCCGCCACCAGCGTGTTGGTGAACTGCTCTCCGTTTTTCGCGGCCAGTTCGATCACCCATCGGCCTTCCTTAGGCCACTGCCGCGCCAGCGCGAACATCCCCGGCTCGGAAAGCGCTTCCACTTTCAGCGGGATCACGCGCCGCTCGCCATTCACCATTCCGATGGCCGTGGCCGTGAGTTTTGCCGTCGCCGGGTCATGGCAGCCGGCCGCCTTCACGGTAATGACGGCATTCGCTTTGCGCGCTTCCGCGCTGGCCTCCGGGTTTCCCAATTGCAGGAAGAAGCCGCCGGCCATCAGTTGGCCCGCCAGCGCCAGAATGGCGGCTACGGGCGTTGCTATCACGATTGTGTTGCGCATCGATTGTGTCCCTCCTTGGATCAATCTGAGGGGAAGACGGAGGGGGAGGGGCGAGTGTTAACCGGGCGCACTCCTCAATCGAACTTGTAAATCGTAAGGCCCGAGAGCAGCTTGGGATAGAAATCGGTGGACTTCTGCGGCATGACGCCGCCGGCGAACGACGTGTCCGCCACCTGCTTCACCGAAGTGGGCTTCAGCAGGAAGGCGATCTGCGCGGCCCCCCTCCGCGCCTCTTCCACGGCGGCATCGAGGCCGCGGATATAGCGCAGGTGCTTTTCCTCGCGCACCGCGTCTTCGCCGATCGCGAGCAGTTTCCCCAGCACGCGCTCGTGCAGGATGCGGACATCCAGGCCGCCCTCCCCGCGGCGGTCTTCCAGCAGGAAAAGCCGGCTGCCGATGGCCGCCCCGATAATGCCGCGGTCCCCGTGCTCGGTCCACGCGCGCTTCAGCCGGTCGAGCGAATCGATCGCTTCCACTGCAAAATCGCCGGCCGCGCGGCGCAGGAAGGCATCGGGGAGCCCGGCCGGGTCGAGGCCGCTCACCAGGCGGTGCGTGGCCAGGATTTGCACGCCCGGCGAATCCATGTTGACCAGCGTCATCATCACGCGGTCGGCCCCGGCCAGATCGGGATTCTCCTGGCGAAACGCCAGCGCGGTTTCGTAGCGGTGATGGCCGTCGGCGATCAGCAGCTTCTTATCGCTCATCAGCTCCTGGATCCGCCGGGCGCCGGCGATTCTCCAGACGCGATGCCGGGCGCCATATTCGTCGGCGACCTCGGCGATCGGCGGCGCCACGGCCGCTTCATCCAGCAGAGCGTCGATGGCGCCGGCCGGGTCGGGGTACAGCATGAAGAGCTGGCCGAAGTGCGCGTGCGTGTGGCGCAGCAATGCGAGCCGGTCCTGCTTGGGGCCGGAAAGCGTCTGCTCATGGCGGTGGACCACGCCGGCGGAGTATTCCTCCAACGCGCCCAGGGCGATGAAGCCCTTGCGCACCAGGCGCTCGCCGGTATCGGGAACGGTGAATTCCTGGAAATAGGGAAACACCGCGGATTCGCGGTCGCGTGCCAGCATGCCGGAGCGGATCCATTCGTCCAGATGCCCGGCGGCGCGGGTGTAGACGTTATCGCGGGCGGAGTCGGCCGGGGTTCGCTCGCCCAGGATCACGCGCACCAGGTTGTACGGGCTGAGCGAAAGATAGCGGCTGCGCATGGCCGGAGTGATCTTGTCGTAAGGCTGCGTGACCAGATTCCCCAGCGGGCCGGCTGGTGCGGTGTAGCGGAGAGGTTGGAACGGGTAGATTCGAGCCAACCTTCAGGATAAATCCAGGAAGGCGCCACACGGTAGCCGCGGTGGGGCAGGTGGGGCAGGCGGTGCCGCCTGCCCTGGACCGGCCGGAGGCCTATCCCACTAGTTCTGCTTGATGCCGTTCCACACCGGCGGCGCCTGAATGACCGCGGCGCCCGGAGGCACGGCGGGAATCGGGTCGGGCGCGCGGGTCACGGCGCCTTTGGCGGCTTCCTCGACGCTCACGTCGTAGTCTTGCAGAATGTGGCCGAGGATGCCCTGCAGGTTGGTGCGGGCGCGCGTGTATTGGGCCAGGGCATCGACTTCGGCAAGCTGGCGCGTGGTGTCGTCGCGCTGCGTGATTACCACGTCCAGGATGGTGGCGGTGCCCAGTTCGTACTTGCGGCGTGTGCCGGCGAAGGTCTGGTCCTGCAACCGCCTGGCCTCGACACTGGTATTGTAGGCGGAGCGCGCCTGTTGCAGGGCGACCCAGGCGTTCATCACGCTGACGCGGATGCTGTTGGCCAGCTGCCGGTCCTGGATCTGCTGCTGCCGGTAGTTCAACTGATCGGTGATGAGGTCGGCGCGCGCGGCGCGGTTGCGGAGGGGAATCGTGAGCTGCACGCCGGCCGTGTAATTCGGGAAGTTGCGTCCGAAGATCTGTCCCAGCACGGAGCCATATCCGCCCAGGAAGAACGAATTGACGTCGGCCGCGGTGCGTTGCCGGAGCGAGGTGCTTCCATCGGGGTTCTGAATGGGCGCCACTACGCCGTTCACCTGGCCGGCGACGCCCGAGTTGGACATGTTCAGAAAGGCGGCGAGCTGCGGCAGCATGGCGTCCTTGATGCCCAACGTGGTAATGCGCGAATCCTCCAGCCCCACTCTGCTTTGCTCGACATCGGGGCGGCTGCCCATGGCTTCGGAAATCAGGTCCTGCACGGGCCGCACCGGCTCCTGGGCGGGCACCTCGATGCGGTCGGTGGGCACCATGCGCGCCGTGGCGATGGCCAGGTTGTTCAAACCGTTGCGCGTGAGCACGCCCTTCAGGATCATCTCCTGCTGCTCGACCTGCGATTCCGCGGTGGTGACGTCCTGCTGTGCGGCCTTCATCTCCGCTTCCGCCTGGATGATGTCGATGGGCGCGATGGCGCCCAACTCGGAGCGCCGCTTGTTGTCCTCGTACAGCTTGGTGTCCAGCGCCAGGGTCTGCTGCTTCACCTTCAGACTGTCGTCGAACGCCACCAGGTCCCAATACAGATTGACCACGTTGGCCACCGTAGCCATCACCTGGTTCTTGAAGGTGAGGTCGGAAATGTGCCGCTGGTTCCTGGCTACGCGAATGGAGCGGTTGTTGATCGACGGCCGGAACCCCTGCAACAGGTTCTGTTGGATGTTCAGCGAGAGGCTTGCCTGGGTAAACGGATTGAACTGAGCGAAGGGCGAATTCTGGGAAAGCCCTAACTGGTTGCTCATGCCCAGGGTGACGTTGGTGCCGGTGAGGAATCCCTGCTGGACGCCGTAGGTGGTCCCCGTGAACTGCGTCACCAGAAAATTCGTGCCGGTAATGTTGGTGGCCGTCTCAATGGTCGTATTGTGCACCAACTCCCCTTGCAGGAAGAGCGTGGGGTCGAGGTTGGGAATGGCAGTGCCGGCCAACTGCACGTTCAAACCGCTCAGCACCCCGGACTGGCCGCTGCTCGTGGTGGCGGCGCCCGTCCCTCCGGAGCCTAGCGCAGTGCCCGCCAGCACGCCCAGCGAGGCCGACGAAGGACCGCTCGAGATGGTGCTCGACACGTTGCGCAGCAACGCGCCGGCGCTGGCGCGAAACAGGTTGGCATCGGCCAGGCGCGGGTTGTAGCGGGCCAGCTCGATATCCAGGTTATTCTCCAGCGCCAGCGCGATGGCATCGCGCAGCGACAGGTAGATGATGCCCGCCCGCATCAGCTTTTCCAGGCGCGGCGAGTCCTCGAAACTGACGTTGGGAACCGTGGTGGGCGCGTAGTCCTTGGTGAGCCAGTTGAAGGGGCCATGGTGCGGCGTCGTGGCGATCTCCGGAGTTTGGCCGAAGCCCGGCAGAGCGACGAGCAGGCAAAGCAGTATGGCGGCGATTGGTCTTACGGTAGGCATAGCGGATAGAACCTCGAATCCTTTATATTATGGCCGCAAACGGACAGCCACTGCCGGGGCGGCCGTGAATTCTTCTTGTACATATACGAGGATACCGCGAGCCCGGTTCGGGAAATATTCCCTCTGTCCGGTCCCGGGACGGCCGGGCCCCATTCCAGAGGACGCGCGGGCGCCTGCGGTATTAGCGGGCCAAGTTTCGGGAAAGCCCGCCTCCGCCGCCGCAAGCCCGAAACAATCGCCGGCCGCCTGGGGTGCGCCGTGAAGCCTCGTTTCGAGTCAACAGGTCGTGGCGTGGTGGAACTATCGGGCCCTCTCCATAACCGTACGCAGGATCCTGTTGATCCGGGTCGAGTAACCCTTGCCATACTGCAGGAGCCAGTCGTAAACTTCCCGGTCGATGCGAGCGGCCACCAGCACCTTCGGAGTGCGGCGGAATTGCGCCAGTTGCTCGTCGGTCAGGGGAGGGATGTCCGAGTAATCAATGTCGGAATCGTCTCCGGCAGCCTGCCGCTTCGCGATCCGGGACAGGACGGCCCTCTGCTTTTTACTCACCGGCTTGCTGAATATAGATTCGGCGCTCACGCTTATGAGCTTCGCGGGCCGAGATGATGCGGATGCTCTCTTCTTCGCCATTTTCATTCTCCAAGAGATAGACGTGAACAACCAGCAGCACCGCTCCCATTACGGCTCCAATGGCGTGCCACCGCTGTTCGCCGGCAACGATGCGATCTTTGCGGAAGATTACGTGGGGATCGTCGAACACGAGCGCCGCACTCTCGAAAGCGATACCACCGTGCTTCTGTTGGTTGATCCGGTTCTTCTCACTGTCCCACTCAAATCGCATCGCTATACAAAATGTATAACGCTCGCGGTGAGAAATCAACTGCGCCATGCGCTTCCGGCACCGGCGTTTTCGGCAGGATCAATTCCGCCTGGAATCCTTCGTCGCGGTACTCCTGGACGGCAATCTCAATCGTGCAGGCCGAGACTTGGCGCCCGCAGGCCGGCAGCCCGCCGGCGCTTGAGCGGCACCTGTAGTAGCGGTAGACACGGAGGTTGTGGCCTGCGGCGTTCGAGTACGGCAGTCCTGCGACGGTAAAATGGGAGGCGGCTCTCACGGAACTTCCGCACCCCAAGGCGCGGCGTTTCCAACTGGAGAGAACGACGGAATGCGCGAGAGTCTTGGCCTGCGCGAGGTATGCGAGGCGCGTCCGGCGCCCGAGGGCTTAAACAAAACCCTGGCTAACACATTGGGAGAAAACGCATTGGCTCCCCACAAAACCTGGTATCAAACGACCTCTCCTGGCGCAAGTTATCGAATCTAAACGGCGAATAGATAGCAATGAGAGAGGAGTACTTGACAAGCCATTCCGGCGCCTTAGAAACCGCACGCAGTTCAGGATTGGTACGGGCTCACGAAGAGCAGGCGGTCGTAGTCGACAATGGCGATGCGAAGGCGGTCAAGCCAACCGGAGCGGCCAAGGAAGTTCCTATTGAATGTGGAGTCCTGGGCAAAGAAGACGACCGCGGAAAACTCGATACCGAGCGTCTGAATTGTGATTTCGCGTTGATAGGCTGCAAACGACCCAGCCACGGTCCGGAAACGTTGAAGCCGGCCGGAGTCGACAGTCTGCCCTCATCGAGCGCTTACGGCGCTAGCGTCCATGCCCGCCGCTCTCCTTCGGAAAGGCTCGCTTCCGCCGCCCCGCCGCTCCCGCTCCCGCCGCGAAACCCCGGCGGCGCTACAGTAGTCAGTAGGAATATGGTGAAGTACCTGGTGGCTCTGGCTGTGCTGGTCTTCGTGGCCTGGGCGGCGAACGTCAAGCTGTACATGAAGGATGGCAGCTACCATCTGGTCCGCGAATACCAGGTGCAATCGGACCGCGTGCATTTCTATAGCGTGGAGCGGAGCCAGTGGGAGGACATCCCCCTCGACCTGGTGGACCTGAAACGCACCGAGTCCGAGGCCGCCGCGCGGAAAGCCGACCTGGAAAAAGAGACTAAAGTCATTTCCGAGGAGGAGACCGCCGAGCGCGCCGTGCAGCAGGAAGTGAGGCGCATCCCGCAG
>JADGNR010000020.1 GCA_017883415.1 Bryobacteraceae bacterium
ACGTTCGCCAGCGCGACGCGGTCGCCATACCGATGGGTGAGGTTTTGGACTTGGATCACAATCCGGGCCTATCTATGAGCATAAGCCCGTAGATGAGCGGCAGGTACAACACGGACGTCACCAGCACCCCGCGCGCGCGCGCCATGGAGCGCTCCAGCACGACGCGTACGCCCGCATACAGGTACCAGATTCCCAGCAGCAGCGCTCCGGCCAGGTAGATGCGGCCCGACATGCCCAGCATCGCGGGCGCCAGGCTCACGGGAATCAGCGCCAGTCCATAGAGCACGATCTGCCGCGCCGTGGACCGGCAGTCGGGTTCGACCACCGGCAGCATGCGGATGCCGGCGCGCGCGTAGTCCTCTTTATACATCCAGGCGATGGAGTAGAAGTGGGGGAACTGCCAGAGGAACAGAATGGCAAACAGCACCCACGATTCCCGCGTAATGGCGCCCGCCGCCGCCGCATACCCGATCATCGGCGGCATGGCCCCGGGGATGGCTCCGACCGTGGTGGACCACCATGTCCGCTGTTTTAGCGGGGTGTAGAGGAAGAGATAGGTGGCCAGTGTGAACGCGCCGATCGCCCCCGAGAGCAGGTTCACGCCCAGCCATAGCTCCAGGAAGCCGGCCGCCGAAAGTGCCGCTCCGAAGGCCAGCGCGCGCGGCGCGGCCAGACGGCCGGCCGGAAGTGGACGCTGCGCCGTGCGCCGCATTTTGCGGTCGGCCTCGCGCTCGTACCACTGATTCAGGGCGGCCGTGCCGGAGGCGATCAGCCCCGTCCCCACGATGGTGTGGAGCAGGGAGAGCAGGTGGATGTTCTTGAGGAACTCCAGCCAGTTGCCCGCGCCGCCCAAGCCGAAGAAATAGCCTATGGCCGTGCTCATGAGGATGAGCCACGTGATCCTCGGCTTCGTCAGTTCGATGTAATCGCGCATTAGTGGGGCAGCCGCGGCGGCGTGCCCTATCCCTTAACCGTGAAGTCGAGCGTCTTGCTGTCCTTGGCGCCGACCGTGATTTGCTGCTCCTGCTTGCCGTACTTCTCGTGCACGATTTCGACGGTGTAGGTCCCCGGAGGCAGTCCCTTGAGTGTAAACGTTCCGTCGTCGCCCGTCACGGCAAAGAAGGGATGGCTCACCACCCCGATGTACGAGCGCATCCAGGGATGGATATTGCATTTCACCGCGACCATCACCTCCTGCCGCGGGAAGGACTTCATCTTGGGCTCGCTGCCCGGCGCCTGCGATTCGTTCCAGTCCTGGTTGACGGTGGGCTGCGGGTGGATGTTGTGATTCGTGGGGTCGCTGTTCTTGACTTCGATGTTCTGCCCGGCCATGACACCGATCACGTGCGGCTTGTACATGCAGCCGCTCTGATCGAGTTGGACTGCGGTGGTGGGAATCTGCCAGTTCTGATCCGGCAGCCCCGATTTTACCCACACGAAAACATTCTTCAGCGTGTTGTTGTCGTTTACTACGACTTCTTCGGATTTCTGCGGCGTGGTATGCGCGCGCATGCACGCCGGAACCGCCGACATGTCGATGGTCTTCATGACAGGCTTGGTCCCGTCGAAAGCCACTTTGCCGGTAATGGTGGCGCCATTGGCTTCATCGGGGACGCCCGCTCCGCCGCCCGCGGGAGCGGCCGGTGCCGCTGCTTCCTTCTTGGCACTCTCGGGCGGATTGCCGCCGCCGCATCCGGCCAGCGTCAAAGCGCAAACCAGTCCAACTCCGATCCAGATCTTCTTCATGCTCAAATGAGCCTCCTTAGTAAACTCGTCGATGGGCCCAACCGCTCTGACAGGTCAACGGGTTGACAGACGAAAGCGTCTGTCCCACATTGATTCGCCGGACCTGCGTCCTCGTGGGGCAGGCGCTTTCGCCTGCCGAACGATTTCTTCGCTGGTCCGACTGGTATTCACTCTATTTTCCCGCCCCGGCGCGCAGCCGGTTCAACTCGTCCGGCGTGAATTGGAACATATAGCGCACCAGCAGCTCCGCATGGTCCTTAGGATATCCGTTAAAACTCGCCGGCGTCGGACCCGCGAAGACCCACCGGTCCGCCTCGTGCCGGAACAGCCCGCTGGGCATGGCCGTCCCCGGGCTCATCATGGCCGGATCCAGCATCCACCGCTTGGTCCAGCCGGGCTTGAGCCTCTCCTTGGCCACGGTGAAGTTGGGGGCCGTGGCGCGCGCATCGTGCTTCACGTCGCCGGTCATGTGGCACTTCAGGCACGGCGCCCCTTCACTGGTGAAGAGTTGCCGCGCCATGGTGCGCTCCTGGTCCGTCAGCGGTTCCAGCTTCTCGGCGATGAACGGCTGCGCCTGCGAGCTCAGCGCCTCGAAGAAGCGCACCAGCTTGCGGATCTCGCCGTCGGAGAAGCTGAATGTAGGCATCCGTACCTTTAGATACTGCCGCACACCGTCGCGATTCGTATCCGTTTCGCTCAGCGCCGGGTTGTTGAGAAAGCGCATGAGCCAATCCGGGTTCACGCGCGCCCCTTCGCCGATCAGCGTGGGCGGCTTCTGGTCTTTCCAGTCCGGGTCCTGATAGCGCGTCAACGTGTCGAAAATCGTAGTCTGGGCCACGTGGACGCGATGGCAGCCCATGCAGTTGTACTTGCGCACTACCCACCAGCCATCGATGATGTCCTGCCGCTGGTCGGCCGGCGCATAGAAATACCGCGCGGGCACGCTGGCATCCACCGACCCTTCCAGGAACGTGGTGACGGCGTCGATCTCCGGCTTCGACAGGTTGAAGTTCGGCATCTTGAGCCGGTCCTGCTTGGCCTTCTCCTTGCCCTGATCGTAGACCGCCGGGTTGGCCAGTTTGTGCTCGAAGAAACCCTTGTGGGTCTCCCAGCCTTCCTCCTCGGCCTTGTGCCCCAGCAGGGCGAAATCCAGGCGCTCGATGGGCTTCGAGCCTTCCTTGGTCAGCTCCGTGCCGATGCGCTGCTCTTCTTCCAGACCCGAGATCTCATGGCATCCCGCGCAGCCGTAGAACCGCACCTTATCCAGGCCCTTGTTCCTCAGCGCGGGGTCGTCCAGGTAATCGGCGTTCTGGTACGTCGCATTGTCGCGCTTGCGGGTCATCAGGTAGCTCGCTATGTCGCGCGCTTCGTCCTCGGTGAGCCGCAGGCTGGGCATGGGGGTCATCTGCTGCACCTGCAGTTCGTGGCCGTCGTTGGGGCACCGGGTGTGCTCCAGGTCGAAGACGAACGGCTGGCCATGCTTTTGATAATCTTCCGCGGTCAGGTCTTTCTTCTCGAACGCGCAATAGGGCAGCGTGCGCTGGCGCGGGTTGTGCACCCAGCGCACCAGGTAATCGTAGTTGGCCTTCTCGCCTTCGCGGCTCAAGTTGGCGGCGAAGGTGCCGCCCTGTTTCTGGCCGCCCTCGCCCATGGAGTGGCAGGCCATGCAGCCGCGGGTTTCAAACGCCTCCTTGCCCTTCTCCGGGTCGCCCGGTTTCTGCTGCGGCAGCGGTTGCCCCTGCACGCCCGATTGCCAGATGAACGCCGCGATCGCTTTGATCTCGTCGTCGTCCAGCCGGAAGGTCGGCATCTTGGTGCCCTCGCGCCAGGCATGCGGGTCCTTCAGCCAGACCGGAAGCCACTCCTTGCGCAGCTTCATGCGCACTTCCTTCAGGCTCGGCCCCACCTTCTTCATCTCGCGCACCAGGCTCGCCGACCGCATATCGAGCTGCTCGATTTTGGCGTCGCTGCCGCTCGCGCGGACCTTGAGGTCGTTGGCCTGCTGGTAGAGTTTCTGCGCCTCGGCGTTGTCCTTGGTCTTGTCACCCTTCTGGATGCTGAATCCCGCATCGCGCAGCCACTCCGCCTTCTGCTGCGTTAGCTGCCGGATCTGCTGGTTCACCGCCGTCGCTTCGTCCGCGTCGCGGTCGAACCCCTCGTAGCGGTGGCAGGCCATGCAGCCGCGCAGGCGGAAGATTTCGCGGCCGTCGTTGAGCCCGCCGGCCATCTCGGTGACGATCTCGCGCGCGTGGCACTGCTGGCATCCGGCGTCGATGTTCTCTTTGTGATGCAGCGGCCACAGCCAGTACTTGTTGTAGCCGTGCGCCTTCTCCACGCTGGAGAGCGCCACGCCGTTGCCCCCGTGGCAAGGCGTGCAGCCGAACTTCTCCGGATCGTGGATCTTCAGCATCTCCTTATTCGGATGGCTGGCAAACACCGCTTCACCGCCCATCGCCGCCGCCGTGAGCGTCACCGGCTCGCGCGTCCCCAGGTGGCACGATTCGCAACGGTCCACCAGGTCCACGTCCTTGATGTGGATCTGGCGGATGCGGATATCGAAGCTGGCGAGGGAATTCTCGATGTCGGTGATGGTCTTGGCGCTCGCATCGGGGATGCGGTCCGACAGGTACTTGTCGCGCTGCTTCCGCAGGTCGTCCGCTTGCTTCATGACTTCGACGCGTTGCTGGAGCAGGTTGGCCTTCTGGGCTTTCAGACCCTTCACCGGGTCGTTCAGCATGAAGTCCATATCGGAGAACTTCATCTGTCTCTCGGGATCGCCGGGCAATTTGACCTTGTGCTCTTCGTTCCTCAGCTCTACGATCTGTTTACGCAGCGAATCCTTGCGGCTCTCGCTCTTGGAAACTTCGATCTCGTAAGTCAGCGACCCGATATGGCTGCGCACTTCCTGGAACGGATCGTTGAGCGCCAGGATCTTGGGAACCAAGTCCTGGTTGACCTGCTTGTCGATGGCCGACGCCGCCGGCATCGCGGCCTTCTCCGCGGCCTGCATCGCGCCATCGAGCCGCCGGTACTCGGGCGACGAACGAATCTGTTTTTCGAATGTAACTTCGTCCAGCTTCGCGTTGGCGAGATACCGCGAGTACAGCTTCTGGAACCGCGCTTCGTAGCTCTTCCACGGGCGGATGCCGTACATTTCGTCGTACAGCCCCCAGACCATCGACAGCACCAGCAACGCCGACCAGAAATATAGCGGCTTGCTCAGGGAGGAATGGACTACCGGATCCTTATCTTGCTCGCTCATATGTTGAACCAGGGCGTCACCCACACGTACTTGATGCGGAACAACTGCCGGGCCAGGATCTTGACCGGCAGGGACAACATGATAATCAGGAACACTTGCATGGTGACGTACTGCAGCACGCTCATGCGCGCGTAGATCTTGCGATTGAACGCCGTCTTGGTGATCAGCTTATGAATCAGGACGGCCGCCGCCAGGAAGTACGCGCCCACCACCACGGCGCCGAAAATAATCTTGCCCGCGCGCCCGGCGATGCCGAATAGATCCGGCAGGTCGCGATTGACCTCGAAGATCAGCCGGTTGTGGTCCCAGGTGGTTCCCGGCCAGAACCACATCCATCCCGGCCCGCGGATCAGCGTGCCGATCACGATCATCGACACCCACAGCACGATGAACCCGAAAATGAACGTCAGGATGGAGAACTTCCGCTGCTTGTAGGTGTAATAGCCGTTGCCCAGCGGGTTGGCGTCGATATACGGAATCACCATCAGCCCCACGATGATCAGCGACGGCATCACCACGCCGGCGATCCACGGGTCGAAGTACACCAGCATCTCCTGCAAGCCCAGGAAGTACCACGGCGCCTTCGAGGGATTCATGGTCAGCGTCGGATTGGACGGCTCTTCGAGCGGCGCGTTCAGCGTGATCGACCAGACCATGAGGATCACGGTGACAATGATGGCCGCCAGAAACTCGATGCGCAGCAGGTACGGCCAGACGTGCACCTCCCTGGTCCAGCCCGCTTTGAACGGCTGGATTTTGCGATGGTGCGTCTTAGCCATCTCCGGATTGCCTTCAAGCTGGGCGATCAACCGGTCGTTGGCGAAGGCCTGCCGCAGCCCGTACCAGGCATAAAAAGGAACCACGAACAGCAGCAGCACGATGGGAACGTTGTCCGGCGTGCTGACGATCGTCCAAAGTTGATGAAGATCCATACTGTCAAACTCGGAATTTACCGCCGAGGCGCCGAGACGCTGAGAAGAACAAAAGGTGTTCCTCGGCGTCTCGGCGTCTCGGCGGTGAAATCATATTTTCCGCGGCTCCTTGATCTCGCTCTCCAGCACCACCGGGGCCGGGCCGGAAATGCCGCCGTCTTTCCGGACGCGCCAGAAATGCACCACCATGAACGCCGAGGCAATGATCGGGATGGCCACGCAGTGCCAGATATAGGCGCGCAGCAACGCGTTCGAATCCACGATCGATCCGCCCAACAGGCCGAAGCGCACATCGTTGAACGGCGTCATCCCCATTTGCGGCCCGAACGGCCCGCCGTGGCCGAGCAGCGGCGTGGCGCGCGCCATGTTCGTGCCCACCGTCACCGCCCAGAAGCCGAGCTGATCGTCGGGCAGCAGGTAGCCGGTGAAGCTCAGCAGCAGGGTCAGCACCAGCAGCAGCACACCCACCACCCAGTTGAACTCGCGCGGTTTCTTGTACGATCCCGTGAGAAACACGCGAAACATGTGCAGCTCCACCATGATCACCATCAGGTGCGCGCCCCAGCGGTGCATGTTGCGCAGCAGTTTCCCGAACGGAACGTCGCTGTCCAGATACAGAATGTCGCGAAACGCCACGACCTTCGAGGGGTGGTAGTAGAACATCAGCAAGGTTCCCGTGAACACCAGCGTGATGTACACGTAGAACGTCATGCCTCCCATGCCCCAGGTGTAGTTGTAGGCCACCGCGTCGCGGTTGACCTTGGCGGGATGCAGGTGGAGGAAGACGTTGCTCAGCACGCCCAGCGCGCGGCTGCGCGGCGTCTCGTCGTGCTTCACCCGCAGCACGGATTTCCAGAGGTCGGTCTTTTCCGGCGCCTTGATGGCGCCTTTCATTTCTTCGACGGCGCGCGTCTTTACCGCCTTGGCGCCGGCCACCACCGCCGCGACCTTGCCGCCGTTACCGGCCCCGTTGCCGTTTCCAGCCGCGGGCGCCGCCGGCGGAGCGGGCTTCCCATCGTTTCCATTGGTCTCAGGCATGATTGGACCTCACACGTTGCGGAGAATGGCGCCGCCGCTGCCGCTGGAGTCGGTGTCGCCGAATTGCGAGCGCTCACCCTTGGGCCACTGATAGAGGTGGCTCAGGTCCACCAGGATCTGCCCCTCGGGATCCAACTCCACGTGCGCGCGATCCATGGGCCGCGGCGCGGGACCTTCGAAGTTGATGCCTTCCGGATCGTAGCCGCTGCCGTGACACGGGCATTTGAACTTGTTTTCGCTGGGTTTCCAGTCGGGCGTGCAGCCCAGGTGCGTGCAGATCGCCGAGATGACGAAGATTCCCTCGGTGTTGCGCACCACCCAGATGCGGTACTGGTTCTGGAACTTGGTATCCACCCCGAAGCCGAAATCGGAAGGATACCCGATACGGAACCGGGTCTTGGGCTCGTACAGCGCGCGCGGGAAAAAGAAGCGCAGGAACATCAGCAAGTTCAGGCTCAGCGTGCCCAGCACCGCGGCCATCACGAAGCGGCGGCGACGCGCGATCACCCGGCCTTCGTCGGTTTCGTCGCTTTTGGAAAAAATCGTGCGGACCGCCCGCACCACCGACGGCTTGGGCTTCGCCGCCGGCTCCGCCTTCGTGGCGGGATCTAACGTTGGATTTGCCATCTTGTCCCCATGGCCAGATTCCGGGGATACCCGGCTGGCCGCATTCCCTCTGAGCTCACGGACAGCAACCGCGGAGAGGCGCCACCGCGCGAACGGCAGGCCGGGATCGCAGGCTCACTCGCATACACCAGTGGACTGGAATGACGTAACCTTTTGATGACCTGAAGGAGTGCGCCCAACCCTTACCCTGTCTTCGTCTCGGCATCCGCTCTGGGTTTAACCTTCAAATATCTTACACCCGAACGAGGGATTGCAAGCGAGGACGCGTAAATTGTCGGGACTGCGGAAGGGATCGCCGGTCCGGCAACAGGCGAGCATTGCCGGACCGTCGAGTTTTACGGCACGCGCGTGCCGGCTCTACTTACCGGCCAGTCCCTGGTTGCTGCCCACGCCGGTCACGAAGTCCCAGCCCGCTTTCGCGGTGAAGGTGCCCGCGGTCCCGGTAAGAATGTCGCGGAAGTTGGCGGTTCCCAGACTGGCGTAAATGGTGGTCAGTTCCGCGTTCGAGTTGGCGCTGAACTTCCCGGCCACATTCACGATGCCGGCCAGCGATGGCGACGCCACGCTGGTGCCTCCGAAGACCAGCCATCCGCTCTGCCCCGCGCAGGAAGTGCTGTCGTACACCGATACCCCGGAATTCGGGTCGGCGTCGAAGGAAAAATCGGGCGAGCCCCGATGCGTGCCCACAATTCCCGAAATGACCGCCTGATACCCGGGACGCGGCTCGAACTGGCTCGGACCGCCGCCGCTGCCACTCCAGCCCGTTTCGCTGGTGAAGACGCCGTTAGTGCGATGGATGGTCGTCCCTCCCGCCGACACCACGTTGGGTGAAACACCCGGATAGATTCTCACCCCGCCGGTGTCGCCGCTCGAAGCGAAGTACACCACGCCCGAACCGGTGAAGTGCGAATCGTTGGAGGCTTCGGTCGAGAATTCGCTGCCGCCCCAACTCATCGAGACTTCGCCCAGTCCGCCCACCTGCGCGGTGGCCACATCCACGGCGTGAAACAGATCGGCAAAACTGCTGCTGGCCGCCTCCACCAGCACGATCTTGGCGTTGGGAGCCATGGCGTGCGCCCACTCGATATCGAGCGCCGCTTCCTGCGCCCAGCCGCAGTTACTGCGCGGCTTTCGGCCGGCGGCAAACACCTTCTTAAAGCAGCCGTTCGCCGTGGTGCACTGCGGCAAGCCGAACTGGGTGGAGAAGACCGCCAGGTCGTTCTCCGCCGTTGGGTAGTCGAACGCATCCACAATGGCAATAGTGCCGCTTCCGCCCGTCGACGGAAGGTTGTACACCGGGCGGATCGACTGCGGGGTCTCCCCCGCCGGAGCCGCACCGACGGCTTCCGGTCCGAACAGCACCAGGTGGTTGGTGTGAGCGCGAGCCCCGTGGTCCTCCGGGCCCTCCTTGCTCGATTCCGGGACCGTCACCGGCCACGAAGAATGTGAGCCGGACTGCCCGAAAAGAACTCCTGTACCGGCAGCCAGCAGGAAAGACAGCAATACGTTTTTCATTCGGTATCCCCCAATGGGATATAATCATACACGAATTTCCCTCAAAAACAAATTAAATGCGAATGTTAATGACTGTTACCAATCGAATATTCCTGGCCGCTGCACTCGCCGCCGCCGCGCTTGGCGCGCAAACTCCCGGCCGTCACAAACGCATCGTCGGCGATGCCGAAGTCCTGCGCGTGCATCGCGCCGCCATCCTCATCGATACCCATAACGACGTCCCCAGCAGCACCGTGGCGGGAATGGATATCGGTAAACCCAATACCGACCACCATACCGATTTGCCGCGCATGAAAGACGGCGGAATGGCAGCGCAATTCTTCGCCGTGTATGTCGCCGCCAGCTACGTGGAGGGCAACCACGCGGCCAATCGCACGCTGCAAATGATCGACACCGTGCGCCACGACATCATCGAGAAATACCCCCGCGATTTCGTCTTCGCCACCACCGCCGCCGATATCCGCCGCGCCCGCAAGCAGCACCAGATCGCCGCCCTGCTGGGCATCGAAGGCGGCCATGCCATCGAAGACAGCCTGCGCCTGCTGCGCCGCTACTACGACGAGGGCGTACGCTACATGACCCTCACCCACTCCAACAGCAACCACTGGGCCGACTCCTCGGGCGACGCCAATAAGCCCAACAACGGTCTTTCCGATTTCGGAAAAGAGGTCGTCCGCGAAATGAACCGCTTGGGCATGATCGTGGATATCTCGCACGTTTCCGACAAGACGTTCCAGGACGCGCTCGAGGTCAGCAAGGCTCCCATCTTCGCCTCGCACTCCTCCTGCCGCGCCATTTCACCAGTGCCGCGCAACATGACCGACCCGATGATCGTGGCCCTGGCTAAGAAAGGGGGCGTCATCCAGATCAACTTCGCCTGCGATTTCCTGAACGCCGATGTGGCCCAGGCCAGCGCCGCCATCGAGGAGAAGTTGCGGCCCATCCGCGACGAACTGATCAAGAAGTACGCCGGCGATCCCGACGGTTTGAGCCGCGCCATGCGCGAAGCGCGCGAGCGCGTAGGGGCCGGCCCCGGGCCCCGCGCCACCCTGGCCGACGTGGTGCGCCACATCAACCACGTCGTGGAGATCGCCGGAATCGGCGCTGTGGGCCTGGGCAGCGATTTCGACGGCATCGACTGCGCGCCCGAGGGACTCGACAGCGTCGACCAGTGGCCCAACCTGACGCGCGCGCTGCTCGAAGAGGGCTATACCGCCTCCGACATCCGCAAAATCTACGGCGAAAACACCCTGCGCCTGATGGCCGAAGTCGAGCGCGTGGCGCGGACGATGCGCTGAGCGGCTAATTATCGAACAGGCTGGGTTCCTCGGCTCGTCCGGGCCCTTTTTTTTGTGGGCGATGAAACCGTTTCTATCAGCCGGAAGCCATAGTAGTCGAGGATTGCTCCAAGCGTGGCCCGCAACGAGCTTGCCTCGTCGCTGTCGCACGCGACCACGACTGCGCGGTGCCATAGTCCCCCGCAAAGAGACGGCTGTCGGCGCCAAACCGCGCGAGCGCGCCGGGTTCCGCTAAATCGACGAGCACCAGAGGGCGCCGAGCGATCAGCCGAGCCAGTCCTTGCCTCTTAATTAAGTTCGGAGCTGGAGATTGGATGCGCACGCAGTTGGCCGAACGTGTCTATGAAAGAACCGTAGGGTCCGCAGTTTTCCGGCGTTGTATCGCTTGATCACTGCCTGCGGTGAAATGCCGAGGATTTCGGCCACCTTGTCGGTGGTATAAGCACCACCGCCTTCCTTTAGCAGTTCCAGCCTGGCCCTCACGCCGCGAGCGAATGCCGGTGCAAGCGGATCGAGACCCTTCAACGTGTCCAGGTATTCTGGGGACGATTGCGCTCGAATGATCGCGAGCCCGCGAACCGATGCAGCGTCTGCGAGAAGCTTCTCGGAAAGATCCATCAGCCGGTTCAACTCCTCCACCGCTTCCGCCGCCCATTTCTTCTTGCCGGGCGGCGCATTCTGAATCTTCCTGTATAGCCGGTCGATGAATTCGGGGCGTTCTTGTGCTGGGGACGATTCGCCGACGGCCGGCGAGGCGGATCGGGTCGGTTTCGCTTTGTGTTTGGCCGGCGCGAGTTGCGCCTGCGCCCTCTTCGACCAACCGGCCGACCAACTCGACGGATCTGCGTGCTTCTTCCCGGCGCCCCCGTCGTGACCGTAGATGAGGACATTGGTGTCCACGAACTCAACGCTCATGGAGATCCTCCCGGCTCCAGCGAATCGCGCCGCGCGTTCCCCGGTCCGGAGCGTGTTGCATCCTGTCCAGGAAGCGGCGCTTTGCCATTGGCAGCGCCCTCGCCTTCGTCCATCATCCGGCGGATGGCATCGGCCATCAGGCTGGTCATCGACTGGTCGCGGGTAGCCGCGTAGATCCGGAATCGCCGGAGCAAGTGCTCGGGAGAAACTGGGTATGACCAGCCGGGAAGCCGAGGAGACTCTGGCGGATCTCGGCGGTTGGCTCCGCTCAGAACGGGTTCCGCACCGTGACGGGTCCGTACCGCTGCCCATCGGAGAGATCGTCGCTCCACAGAACACTGCAACCCAATTGGGTGGCGCTGTTGACCACCAGCGCGTCCCGCCACGCGATCTTATGGCGGGCGGCTCGTGCGCTGCGCCCCCCAGCACGCTGCCCCCTTTCCCTACTTCATTGACAGACATTAGGGCGATGGTAGAATGGAGAAAGTTCTGAGAGGGGATAATCCCTTTGGTTGCACGCGTATGCGATATTCGCATCCTTGCGTCCGCGGATGAATCCAAAAAGGTGGCCTATGGCGTACATTCTCCCGGTTCCACATCTCGCCCGCACCGAAGCCGAGCCGCTGCTGGCGACCATCGGCAATACGCCGCTCCTGCGCCTGGAAAAGATCCCGCTCGAATACCCCGGCATCGAGATCTTCGGCAAGGCCGAATACTTCAATCCCGGCGGTTCGGTCAAGGATCGCGCGGGGCTGAACATGGTGCTCGATGGCGAGCGCTCGGGCAAGCTGAATCACACCCGCATCATCCTCGACGCCACCAGCGGCAACACCGGGATCGCGTATGCCATGATCGGGGCCAATCGCGGCTACAAGGTGAAGCTGGTGCTGCCCGGCAACGCTTCGCCGGAGCGGCAGCGCATCTTGAAGGCTTACGGCGCGGAGATGGTGTTCAGCGATGCGGCCGAAGGTTCTGACGGCGCCATACGCCTGTGCCGCCAGATCTACATGGCCGATCCGGACCTCTATTTCTATCCCGACCAGTACAACAATCCGGCCAACTGGAAAGCGCATTACGAGGGCACCGGGCCGGAGATCATCAAGCAGACCGCCGGCCGCCTGACGCATTTCGTGGCGGCCATGGGCACCAGCGGCACCTTCACCGGTACCACGCGGCGTCTGAAGCGCGACCTGCCGGAAGTGAAATGCATCTCGGCGCAACCCTCCAGCGGTTTTCACGGGCTCGAGGGCCTCAAGCACATGCCCACCGCGATCCGGCCCGGCTTTTATGACGATGGCCTGGCCGACGGCAACCTGTGGATCGAAACCGAGGACGCTTACCGCATGGTCCGCCGCCTGGCGCGCGAAGAGGGGTTGCTGGTGGGGATCTCCTCGGGGTGCAACGTGCACGCCGCCATGTTGCTGGCGCGCGATCTGGCGGAACGCGGCGAGCCGGCCACCATCGTGACCGTGCTGTGCGACAGCGCCGAAAAATATTTGAGCGAGCATTTCTGGGACGAGTGATGATCCGCATCGAACCGGAGCCTTGGGCGGCCATGGTGGCGCACGCCCGCCAGAGCTATCCCAACGAATGCTGCGGCGCCATGCTCGGCGCGATTCAGGATGACGGCAAGCTCGTACGCCAAGCCGTGCCCTTGCAGAACGCCTACGCGGGGCCGCAAGCCACGCGCTACGAACTGCATCCGGTGGACTTGCTGGCTGCGGACCAGGCCGCGCGCGCGCGCGATATGGACCTGATCGGCATCTACCATTCGCACCCCGATTGCGACGCTTACTTTTCCAAAACCGATTTGCAGAATTCGTGCCCCTGGTATTCGTTCGTGGTGTTATCCATTCAAAAGGGCGAGTTCGACCATGCCCGCAGCTTTCTGCCCAATCCCGAGCAGACCGAGGCTCCCCAGGAGGAGTTGATCTACTGATATGGCCAAAGTTTTGATTCCCACGCCCTTGCGGCAGTTCACGGGCAAGCGGGACGCGGTGAGCGTCCCCGGCGCGACGGTGGGCGATGTGCTGAACGCGCTCACCACCGAGTACCCCGACCTGCGCAAGCAGATCTTCAACGACGAAGGCAAAGTGCGCAGCTTCGTCAACGTGTATCTTAACGACGAAGACGTGCGCTACATGAGCAAGGACGCCACCGCGGCCAAAGACGACGACACGATTTCCCTCGTGCCCTCGATCGCCGGCGGGTCGACCGTCACCGCGCCGCCCCAGGACGCCGCCACGCTCTCCAACGACGAGATCTTGCGCTACAGCCGGCACCTGATCATCCCCGAGGTGGGGATCGAGGGACAACAGAAGCTGAAGGCCGCCAAGGTGCTGCTGGTGGGTGCGGGCGGCTTGGGCGCGCCGCTCGGCCTGTACCTCGCCGCCGCCGGCGTGGGACGCATCGGCATGGTCGATTTCGACGTGGTGGACTTTACCAACCTGCAGCGCCAGGTGATCCATACCACCCGGGACGTCGGCCGGAAGAAGCTCGATTCCGCCGCCGAAAAAATGCAGGCCATCAATCCCAATGTCACGGTGGTCAAACACGAAATCGCGCTTTCGAGCGAGAATGCGCTCGACATCCTCAAGGATTACGACATTGTGGTCGACGGCACGGACAACTTCCCCACGCGCTACCTGGTGAACGACGCCTGCGTGCTGCTGGGGAAGCCCAACGTGTACGGGTCCATCTTCCGCTTCGAAGGCCAGGCCACGGTGTTCGCGTATGAAGGCGGGCCGTGCTATCGCTGCTTGTACCCGGAGCCGCCGCCGCCGGGCCTGGTGCCGAGCTGCGCCGAAGGCGGCGTGCTGGGCATCCTGCCGGGCACCATCGGCTTGATCCAAGCCACGGAGACGGTCAAGCTGATCCTGGGAATCGGCGAACCGCTGGTGGGCCGGCTGCTGCTGTATGACGCGCTGGGCATGCGTTTCCGCGAGCTGAAGTTGCGCAAGAATCCGGAATGCCCGGTGTGCGGCGAGCACCCCACCATCACCAGGCTGATCGATTATCATCAATTCTGCGGCGTGCCCCAGCAGCCGGCGGCGCCCGCCCAGGAGACCAAGGTGAACGAAGGCGAAATCGAAGTGCAGGATGTGAAGGCGATGATGGACCGCGGAGACAAGTTCGTGCTGATCGATGTCCGCGAGCCGCACGAATACAAGATTTGCAACATCCCCGGCGCCCGGTTGATCCCGCTGGGCGAAGTCCCCAAGCGCCTGGGCGAGTTAGATCGCGCAGCCGACATCGTGGTGCACTGCAAAAGCGGCATGCGCAGCGCCAAAGCCTGCGGCATCCTGCGGCAGGCCGGTTTCGAGCATGTGCGCAACATGAAGGGCGGCATCCTGGCCTGGAGCGACAAGGTAGACCCGAGCGTTCCCAAGTACTAGCCCTCCAGACCAGTCCCCACTCACCGCGGAGGCGCGGAGTGCGCCGAGACTACGCGGCAGAAGGCGATTTGCGGGTGTACGAGGTGGTGGGCATAGTGAAGAATGTCCGCGACGGCCTCGACATGGTGCCGGCCAACGCACCGGGCGTGTTTTACCTGCCGCTCGGCCCGGCGGATTACGCGCGGCCCTCCTTGCAGGGCATGACCCTCATGGTGCGGGCGGGCCGCCGGGCGTGGATGCCATCGGCGCGATGCGGCGCGAAATCGCCGCCATGGACGACCAGCTCACGCCATGCAACGCCCGCGGCATGCCGGAACAGATCGACCAGTTGATGTTTCCCGTGAAAGTGGCCCTGTGGACCAACGGCGCCATCGGCATCTGCGGGCTGATCCTGGCCTCCATCGGCCTGGCCGGCATGACCGCGTACTCGGTGACGCAGCGGCGCCGCGAGAGCGGGATTCGCGGCGCGCTGGGCGCAGGCCGGGCCGACGTGCTGACACTGGTCATGAAAGAGAGCGCGGGGCTGATCCTCGTGGGTACGGCCGTCGGCCTGGTGGGCGCTCCGCTGCTGCTGGCCGCCCTGGCGCTGGCGGCGTGCTACTTGCCGGCCCGCCAATCCACGCGCATCGACCCGCCGTGGCGCTCCGCCAGGAGTAGCGCTTCCGCCTGGTGCTCATCCTGTTATGCTCTTGGTTCGGGTGGGCGGCTATGGAAACGATGGATCTGTTGCCGGCAGGCCGTGTGCGGGATCTGGTCTCGACAGCGGACAGGCAACTGGCTGCGCGGTCGTACGACGCGGCCATCGACACGTATCGCACCGCGCTGGCGGAGCTTACTGCGGAGACTACCGCGCCCGTGCGGGCGGATATCGAAAGCCGTCTGGCGGCCGCAGTCGGGAAGCGCGAAACTTCCGAGCGCGTTGCCGGCCTGCTCGCGCGGGCCCGCTACGCCCAAACCGCGGGCCGGTTGAGCGATGCATTCGCGGCGGTCGCCGAGGCGCGGTCGCTCGACCCTTCCGACGAGGCGTCGTCCCAGTTGCGGCTGCAGTTGCTCAATGCCATGCCGGAGTTGGCAACGCAGTCGAAGGCGCCGATCCACGAGGTCGCGCCGGTGACCGACGTCGCGCCGGCAGAGACGCCCGCACTCCCCAACATCGTGCAGGCGCAGACGGCGGCCGAAGAGAGCCCCGCCGTGGCCCGCCTTGAGCCGGAACCGGCGCGGCCGGAACCGGACCAACGCCCTATTGACCCACCATCCTTCCGTCTGCTGGAAAGCGACGACCCCCTGCTCGAAAGACCGCGCAGGCGCGGGTACGCCGCGGAGCCCGAGTTACTGAGTATTCTCGATCCGGCGCCCCACCCGGAGCCACACGGCTGCATGCGCGGGGAAGCCCGCCGCAGCATCACCATCGTCATCGCCGTCTTGGTGTCCATGGCGATTGGCTCCGCCGTATATCGCGGCACACGCCGCATGAATCGCTATATGCCGCCGGCCACGAGCACCCTAGCGGACCCTGCCAGCTCCGGGGACGGTCCGGTGTATCGCGCGGGCGGCGGCGTCACCGTTCCGGCGTTGCGCTTCAAGGTGGAGCCCGACTACCCCGAGGAAGCGCGCCGGGCGAAATACCAGGGGACGGTGGTCTTGTACCTGGAGATCGACCCCCGCGGCACTCCGGTGCACATCAAGGTGCTGCGCGGCTTGGATATGGGGCTCAGCGAGCGGGCCGTCGAAGCCGTGCGCAAATGGCGTTTCCGGCCGGGCATGAAAGATGGCCGGCCAGTGACCACTCAGGCCACGGTGGAAGTACATTTCCGGCTGCTGTAGCGGAGTCCACCCGAACGCCGGTCACAAGCCTTTTCTTCCCGCCAGACGGTTGATTCTTAGCAAGATAGCGTTTCCCCAAGGCGGGACGCCGGCTGTCCGCGAGCTAACATACGGTGTGGAACGCCTTTCCAAAGCCGATCGGGCCTGCGCGGTGGCAGCCGCGGCAGCGCACGACTTTAATAATGACCTTACCGTCATCCTCAGCAGTATTTCGAGTTCGATGGAAACCCTGGCGCCGGACCATCCCGCACGCCAATTCCTGCTGGATTTGCAGGGCGCCGCGGAGCGCTGCGCTTCGAAAGCGTCCGGTCTGCTGAGTTTCAGCGCACGCCACGGGACGGCGCCGGTGCGCGCGCCTTTCGAGAGCCTGGCGCGCGATTAGACCGGGAACCGCCGGTCGCCTGCCGGGACGGGGGCGCTATAGTGGCAGGTGACCGATGCTGCGCGATCCCAGTCTGATTCCGCTCTCGCACCAGCACCACAACGGGCTGGCGCTGTGTGTCCTGACGCGGCGTTCGTTGGCTGCGGACTCGTCACCAGGGAACCTCGCGAAGCTGGCGCGGCGGGTGATCGACCGGTACGAACTGGAACTGGTCAACCATTTTGCAATCGAGGAGGAAGTGCTCTTTCCGGCGTGCGGGCCGATGCCGCTGGTCGCCGAACTGGTGGCAGAGCACCGGACCATCGAGGCCTTCATCGCCGGGCTGCGCACGGCGCCTTCGGCGGCGGTGCTGGAGCAGTTTTGCGCGCTGCTATCCAGCCACATCCGGCGGGAGGAGAATGAACTCTTCGAGCAGATTCAGCGTGCACTCCCGCGCGAGGTGTTGGACCGGGCCGGCAGCGAAATCGATCGTCGCGCAGTGCGGATTTGCCTGTGAGGCATAGGCGACGCGGCAACAGGTCGTCCGGCTCCAGGCCGCGGAGGTCACCGCTCGAATTCAGCGGCGGAGGCGCTACGGCGCGGCGGACGCGGTTTCTTGGGCGCGCCGATTCGCCGCAGGTGCGACCCCGGAGGCCGCGCGCGGACGAGGGCGTCCGCCCACGCTACCGTGCGGGCGGCAGGATCCGCTCCAGTTCGGCGATGCGCTCGTCGAGTTCCTTGCGGAGGACCGTGTAGCGCTCGATGGCGTCGCGGCCGATCTTCTGGTCGGTGCTGTTGGTCATGCTGTAGAGATACGCGATGTGGGTCTGCAACTCGGGCTTGCTGTAACGGATGGCGGGGGTGATCAGGTGCGACGCCAGAACGTTCAGCGCCGTGAGCGTTTCAGCCGGGGCGCCCGACGCGCCGCGCAGGCTCGTTTGAGCGGCGCGCAACCGCGCGACGGCGCGGTTGACGTCGCTCACCAGGTCGCGCGCGCGCAGGTTGTGTTCGAACTGCTCCCGCAGGTCGGCGGTCGAGACGCCGGTCTTGGTTACACGCGGATCTTCGACCACGGCCAGCGGCACGGTGCCCGTCCAGGCGCCTACGGTGAGCCGCACGGAGTAGGGGCCGGGCACGGCCATGGGACCATTGGGCCCTTCGGGGCGCGCATTGCTCTGCCATGGACCGGGATAGCGAAGGTCCCAGGTGAAGCGGTGCATGCCGGCGGTTTTGTCGAGACGGGCCGGGGCGCCGCGCGCGCGGAATCCTCCGCCGCCTTCCTCCTCGCTGGGCGGCTCAGCATCGGCGGCGGGGCGCTCGGCGGCGGGCCGCTCCTCGGTGGGCGCCGTGGCGCTCGAAAACTTGCGGACCACCTTCCCGGACGAATCCAGAATCTCCATGGCGATGTCGCCCGCGGGCGCGGCGGCAAGGTAATAGTCGATGGCCGCGCCGGCCGGCGGGTATTGGAGGCCCGCGCCCCGTCCTCCGCCACCGCGTGCGGCGGTGCGTATGGCGGCCCGCGGCGCAAAAAGAAACGCCGGCGCGTCGGCGGTCTTTTCGTTCCACTGATGCAAAGGCGTGAGGTTGTCGAGGATCCAGAACGAGCGGCCCTGGGTCGAGAGCACCAGGTCCTGATGGCTCACGCGCATGTCGGTGACCGGCGTGGCGGGCAGGTTCAGTTGGAAGGGTTGCCAGCGCGCGCCATCGTCGAACGAGATATACATGCCGAACTCGGTGCCGGCGTACAGGAGTCCGGCGCGGTCGGGATCTTCGCGCACTACGCGGGTGGGCTCATCGGCGGCGATGCCATTCGCGCCGCTGGTGAGGCGGGTCCAGGTCTTGCCGTAGTCGTCGGTGCGATAGATGTACGGCGCGAAGTCGCCCAGCAGGTAGCGGTAGATGGCGGCGTACGCGGTGCCGGCGCGGTGCGGGCTGGGCTCGATGTTCTGCACGCGCCCGCCGGGAGCGAGGCCCTGCGGGGTGGCGTTGGTCCAGGTCTTGCCGCCGTCGCGGGTCACATGGATGAGACCGTCGTTCGATCCGGTCCAGATGAGGCCGCTTGCGAGGGGCGATTCGCGGATCGAGTAGAGGGTGCTGTACACCTCCTCGCCCGTGGCGTCGCGCGTGATGGGTTCGCCCGAGGCGCCCTGGGTGCCCTCGGGGTGAGCGGTGAGATCGGGGCTGATGCGCTCCCAGGTCACGCCGCCGTCGCGCGTGCGGTGAAGGTATTGCGAGCCGTAGTAGACCACGCGCGGGTCGTGCGGGGAAATCTCCATGGGCGAAACGCGCTGGAAGCGGTAGATCAGCTCGCTTCCGGCATTGCCGTAGAGCGATTGCGCGCCCACCCAATAACGCTCCTCGTTGGCGGTGTCGAGATGCAGGCGGCTGAACTGCCCCTTGCAACTGCCGTAGACCAGCTCGGGACTGGCGGGATCGGGCAGTATCGGTCCGGTTTCGCAGCCGGGGCCGGTGCGAAACTCCTGCCCGTTGCCCAGCGGCAGGCTGGGCACGATCACCGTGGTGTTGTCCTGCTGCGCGCCGTAGACGCGATAGGGGTACTGGTTATCCACGGCCACCTGATAGATCTCGGCGGTAGGCGGGTTGGCTTGCGTGCTCCACGTGCGGCCGCCATCGAGCGACACATTGGCGCCGCCATCGTTGGCTTGAATCATGTACTGCGAGTTGCGCGGATTGATCCACACGTCGTGGTTATCGCCGTGAGGCACGGGCGAGGAGCGGAAAGTCTTGCCGCCGTCGGTGCTCTTATACCAGCCTTCGTCGCCGACCCACACGATGTCGGCGTTATTGGGGTCTACGCCGAGGGTGGTGTAGTAGAACGGGCGGGTGATCAGGTTGGCGGAGCCGTTGACCAGGGTCCATGCGGCCCCGCCATCTTCGGACCGGTAGAGGCCGGCGCCGGGCTGGGCCTCGATCAGCGCGTAAATGCGATTGGGGCTGGACGCCGAAATGGCCACGTTGGCGCGGCCGATCAGGTCGTGGGGCAAGCCGCCCGAGAGCTTGCTCCAGGTGTCGCCGCCATCGGTGCTCTTGTATAGGCCGCCCTCGCGGGCGCCGCTGACGATGGTCCACGGCTTCCGTTGCCCGTGCCACATGCAGGCGAAGACCACGCGCGGGTTGCCGGGCTGCAATTCGAGATCGGCGGCGCCTAGGCTGTCGGAGACAAACAGAACGTTCTTCCACGTCTTGCCGCCGTCGGTCGAGCGATAGACGCCGCGCTCCTTGTTGGGGACGAACGGATTGCCGAGCGCGGCCACGTACACGATCTCGGGGTTGGTGGGATGCACGCGCACAGTGGCGATCTGCCCCACATCGCGCAGCCCGGCGAAGGTCCAGGTCTTGCCCGCGTCGGTGGATTTGTAGATACCGCGCCCAATGGACACGTTGCTGCGGATCTTGGATGAGCCGGTGCCGGCGTAGACGATATTGGGGTCGGAGAGCGCGACCTCGATGGCGCCTATCGAGCCCACCGGGAGGAAGCCGTCGGAGACGTTCGCCCAGGAGTGTCCGGCATCGGTGGTCTTCCAGACGCCGCCGCCGGTGGAACCCATGTAGAAGGTGTAGGGCTGCGATGGGACGCCGGTGACCGCGGTGACGCGCCCGCCGCGCTCCGGACCGATCATGCGATAGCGCATGCCGGACCACAGCGCGGGATTGACCGCCGGAGCTTGGGCGGAGGCGAAGAGGGAAAACGCCAGCGAGAGGGTTAGGGCGCCGGCGGCATGCCGGCTACCGCGCACGGCGATTCTTGGTAGAGACACGATACTTCTCCGTTCGGCCAAAAGTGCGAGAGCGCTGCGAGTTTAGGGGTTTCGTAGCCTGTCACCGAAATTATATAATGCACGCACTATGCACAGACTGGGCGCGTTCCTTCTGGTGGCCCTCTCGCTCGCGCGGGCGGAGGGCGCACGGGCTCTCCAACTCGAAGATTACTACCGCATCGAGACTGCCTCTGCCCCCGCGATCTCGCCCGATGGGCGCTGGGTGGCGTTCGTGCGCAACTCCATTCTCGAGGCCGATAACCAGCGGCATAGCGAAATCTGGCTCAGCCCCGCGGATGGGTCGGCGCCGGCGGCGCGGCTCACAAGCGCGGCCTTCGCTGCGTCCGCGCCCAAGTGGAGCCCCGATGGAAAGCTGCTCGCTTTCCGTTCGACGCGCAAGGCGCCGGGAGTGGAAGGCGACACCTGGTTTCTGCGGATGGACCGCGCGGGCGGCGAAGCGTTTCAGATTCCGGGGGTCGGGGGCGCCCCGATCTTCAGCCCGGATAATCGCTGGATCGCGTTCATGAAGAAAACGCCGCCCGCCGCGAAACCGCATGAGGCATCGCCGCTCGAAAAGACGCTCGAGCAGCGCTTCAAAGGGCGCATCTATGACTGGATGAACGTGCGTTTCGACGGCCGCGGCTATCTGCCGGACCCGCGCGACCCGGCCGCCACGCCGCCGGCGGAGCTATACGTGGTGGCGCGCGATGGTGGAACGCCGCGGCAGTTGACGCATCTGGGCGTGGACGCGCTCGCGGCGGTCTGGCGGCCGGACAGCGCGGCTCTCGCGCTTACAGCGGATTCCCACCAGCGCGACGAGTACTCCTATGAACGCGCCGACCTGTGGCTGGTGGACCTGGAAGGGCAGATCCGGCGGTTGACGGACGATGGCTATGAATACGACTCTCCGGCCTGGGCGCCCGACGGACGTTCCCTGGTGTTCCGGCGGCGGCCGGGATTGAACCAGGTGATTCGCGCCCGGCAGAACCATGGCGGGGCGGTGGACCTGTACCGCATGGCGGCCGAAGGCGGACAAGCGACTAATCTGACGCCGGAGTGGGACCTGATCCCGGACGCACCGGCGTGGAGTCCCGACGGCCAATTCATCTACTTCGGCGGCGCCGTGGGGGGCGATACCAACTTGTTCCGCGTGCCCGCGTCGGGCGGCGCCGTGGCGCGAATCACGCAGGGCGAGCGCGCGCTGGGCGGCTTCAGCTTTTCTCAAGGATTCGACCGCATGGCCTATGCCGCGAGCGACGCCGTCCATCCCTCCGAAGCGTTCGCGGCGCGCATGGACGGAACCAGCGAAGTGAAGCTCAGCGCCCTGAACGACGCTTGGCTGAAGGACGTGCCGCCGATCCCGGCCGAGCGCATACGCTATCGCAGCAAGGACGGCACCGAGGTGGAAGGCTGGATCGTGCTGCCGCGCGCGGGGAAGGCGTCGTATCCGCTGATCCTCGCCATCCACGGCGGCCCCCACGGCGCGTATGCGGATGCTTTCGATTTTGAGTTCCAGTGGCTGGCGGCCAACGGCTACGCGGTAGTGTACACCAACCCGCGCGGCTCCACCGGCTATGGCGAAAAATTCCTCTGGGCCACCTGGGGAGCATGGGGCAAACTGGACTGTGAAGACGTCCTGGCGGGCGTGGATTACGCGCTGGCGCACTACCCGCTCGACGGCAAGCGCCTGGGCGTGACGGGCTACTCCTACGGAGGATTCCTCACCGACTGGATCGTCACGCAGACGGACCGGTTTGCCGCGGCGGTCACCGGGGCGGGCATTTCCAACTGGATCAGCGACTACGGCACGGCGGACATTCCGCGCACCAAGGAAAGCGAGTTCTATGGCGCGCCCTGGGAGCCGGCGAGCGCCGAGCGGATGCGCGCTCTTTCCCCCATCACTTATGCGGGCAACGTCCGCACACCGACGCTTTTCGTGCACGGCGAAGCGGACCGGCGCGTGCCCATCGAAGAAGCCGAACAGATGTACACCGCGTTGAAGAAGCGGCAAGTGCCGGCGCGGTTCGTGCGCTACCCGGGGAATTTCCACGGCGGCTGGCCGCCCTGGGATATGGTGCACCGCTACTACCAGGAACTGCAATGGTGGCGCCAGTACCTATGAAGACCGGCGACCAGATGTGCCTGACCATCGGGCTGGCGCAGATCGCGCCGGTCTGGCTGGACCGCGAGCGGACCATCGAGAAGGTGATCGCCTGGACGGAGGAGGCGGCCCGGAGGGATTGCCGCCTGGTGGCATTTGGCGAGGCGCTGGTGCCCGGCTATCCGTTTTGGGTGGAGCGCACCGATGGCGCGCGTTTCAACTCGGCCCTGCAGAAGACCATCTTCGCGGAGTATGCGCTCGAAGCCATACGGCCGGAGGCGGGACACCTCGATGGCGTTTGCGCCACCGCCGCCCGCCATGGGATCGCGGTATACCTGGGGACCATCGAGCGCGCGCGCGACCGGGGCGGCCACAGCCTGTACAGTTCGCTGGTGTTCATCGACGCCCAGGGTCACATCGCCTCCATCCACCGCAAGCTGGTGCCAACCTACGAGGAACGCCTGGTGTGGTCGCCGGGCGACGGCCACGGCCTCGCGACGCACGCCGTGGGCCCGTTCCACGCGGGCGGGCTGAACTGCTGGGAGAACTGGATGCCGCTGACGCGCGCCGCGCTGTACGCACAAGGGGAAGACCTGCACGTGGCGGTGTGGCCCGGCGGCGCGCGGAATACCCGCGAGATCACGCGCTTCATCGCCCTGGAATCGCGCTCCTACGTGGCTTCCGTCTCGGGACTCATGCGGCGCGAAGACATAGGGACGGGCGTGGCGGGCGGTGGTGGCCGCTGCGAGCCCGGAGATATTGGCCGACGGCGGTTCCTGCCTGGCCGGTCCGGACGGCGAGTGGATCGTGCCGCCGGCGCCGGCCGAAGAGCGGCTCGAGGTGGCCACCATCGACTACCGGCGCGTGCTCGAAGAGCGGCACAATTTCGACCCCGCGGGACACTATGCCCGCCCCGACGTGACCCGCCTCAAGGTGAACCGCAGGCGCCAGACGCTGGCCAGCATCGCGGATTGAATTACCTGACCCGCTCCAGGACCAGCGTCTCGAGGACGCGAGCAGCAGGGCTCCACTAATTCGAATTAAGATCCAGCAGGGCTTCAGCAAGCCGGAGAACGTCCCGCCTGAGGGCTGCAAGTTTCGTCGCCGCCTGCCTGTCCGCTCTCCTTACTCAAATCTGCATCCCGTATACCGGAATCGCGGCGCCGTTGATCGCCGCCCCGGCATCGGAGGCCAGATGCACCAGGAGCGCGGCCACCTGCGCGGGCTGCACCCATTGGGAGCGGTCGGCCGCGGGATCGCCGGCCCGGTTCCGCGGGGTATCCATGACGCCCGGCAAAACAGCGTTCGCGGTGATCGAGCGGTCTTTGTTCTCCAACGCGATGGTACGAACCAGCGCCACCAGCGCGGCTTTGGACGCGCTGTAAGCGCCCACCATGGCACCCGGCTCCACGGCCTGCCGGCTGGCCACCGCCAGAATCCGCCCGCCGCCTTGCCGCCTCATCCGCGGCAGCACGGCGCGCGCTATGTAGAACGCGGCCCGGTAGTTCACGTCGAGCATCTTTTCGAGCGTGGCATCGTCGGTTTCCGCGACGCTCTTCCCGCCCGCGAAGTCGCCCATCACGTGCACCAGCGCGTCGATCCGTGCGAACCGGGCCGTCACCTCCTCCACCAGTTTCCACGCCGCCTCGCCGCTCGCCAGGTCGGCCGGCATGGCGGTGAACCCCGCGTGCGGGAAGTCGCCGGCCTGGATCGACCGCGAGACGCCCACCACCTGGGCGCCCGCCGCCAGAAACGCCTCCGTGACGAAGTTGCCGAGTCCGCCCTTCGCGCCGGTAATCAGGGCTACTTTCCCTTCGAGTGCGTTCATCGATCCCTCAGGTCCGGCTTCCCCATGTCTGAGATACGCGCGGGAGGCTGGGGAGCGGCCGGTTACCTGCGCACCGGTATGGCTGCGCCGTCTTGCGTCTGCGCCCCGTTGATGGTGGCGACCACCGCGGCGTCTCCATCGGCGAGCGTCCCCGGCACGGTCACATTGAACTGGAACAAACCGGGCGCCGTCATCCCCGCAAACGCCACCTCGGCCGGCGCGCCGCCGATGGAGATGCGCAGGGAGCCGGGCGATGGCAGCGGACTGGCGCTGGAAACGGCCAGTCCGGCCGGCGTCGCCGGATTGGTCGCGCCGAAACCGGTGCCATAGAGCACGATGACCTCGCCCGGCGCGGCCGCCGCGGCCGCCGATAACGGCGTGTTGTCGGCGTGCGTGCTCGCCACGTGGACGCCATCGAAGGTGAAGAACGAGGGCGCTTGCGCCGCCATGTTCGCCAGCACCGATTCGCTCGCCACCCCGCCGGCGGTCACCACTACCGGCACCGGTCCCTGCGCGGTGTCGTCGGGCACTTGCACGTTCAGCTGCGCGGGACTGACAAAGGAGATCGCGGCCCGCTTCCCGTCGATGGTCACGCTGACGCCATCGAGCGCAGTGGGCAGCGTATCGCCAACCACGTCCGCGCTGCTCCAGGTGCGCGTGGTCGCCGACAGGTTCGCGCCGTAGATCGACACCCATCCACCGGGCGTGAGCCCCGGCACCTTGGCCGCCGCGCTGAAGACCCCGCCCTGGTTGACGGCCGGCGGGTTCACCACCGGCGCCGCCGCCGGAGTCAAGGTATAAGTATTGCCGTATACATGTTCGGTCGGCGTGGGATCGCCCATACCGTTGGCGCCCATCCCCACCACGTAGAAGACGACTGTACCGTTGGCCGGAGGCGTCCACTTGAAGTGGAACGTGTTGGTGGGCTCGCCAGTGAGGCTCTC
>JADGNR010000168.1 GCA_017883415.1 Bryobacteraceae bacterium
GGACGTGGTCGATGCGATTACCGCCCGCCCAAAATGGTTGAGCGGAATCGGCGGATGCTATCTCGACGGCCGCGAAGTGCCAGCGGACCAGGTGGAGAAGAAAATCGGCGCCATGGACTTGATCTTGGATGCCAGTGGAATCGCGGAATTGGAATTCAATCTGCTGGATGCACTCGCCCTGAACGGGGTGTATGTACTCACTGGCATCCCCGGTGGCGACCGCCCGCTCCAAATCCCCGGGGCCGAACTCGTAAGGCAACTGGTGCTTGACAATCAGGTGATGCTGGGTAGCGTGAATGCTGCGCGCGGACATTTCCAAATGGCCGCCGATGATCTGGCCCAGGCACATCTGCGGTGGGGCTCTCTAATTGCAGGCCTGATCACGCATCGATCTTCGTTGGATCAATTTGCAGGACTCATGGATCATCATCAACCCGATGCAATCAAAGAAGTCATCGAGTGGGCGTAACCCGCGCTAAGCATCAGAGAGGATGTCCACTATGGAAGCGATTTCGAATCAATCCGCAACCGCGTCGACGCCCGCCAAGGCGGCAAACGGTAAGCCCCCTGACATCGCCGCCATGTCGGTTCCCGACACGCTTGCGGCGCTCCAGGTGAACCCTGACACCGGCCTCACGCACGCGCAGGTGGACGCAAGCCGGAAGGAGCTCGGCTACAACGAAGTGGCCCAAACAAAAGGGCACCCGGTCCTCAAATTCCTCGGGAAATGTCGTTCCGCAGGAGAAGGAACCTCCGGGCCGAGACCGATTTCCGGAGCCCGAAGAAATTGTTGCGATGATCCGCGTCTGCGATGAGAAGACCGACCTGGAGCTAAAGGCCTTTCTGGTGCTCGCGCCCACTACCGGGATGCGGAAGGGGGAGATCCTGAGCCGCAAATGAAGCGACATCGATCTCGATTCCGGGAATCCCTGCGTGTCCGTCCGGCAGACGAAAAACGACGAACCCAAGCGAATTCAACTGCCCGACATGGCCGTCGCCGCCCTCCGCGCTCTCCCGAGCTACGGCCATCACGAATACGTCTTCCCGGCCAAGCCCAACCCGCGGTTCAAAGGCAACTTCGAAAGACCGCATGCATGGGACTTCGGAAAGCGGTTTCGTCGTGTAGCAAAGCTTGCAGCCGTCGACGCTCTTCGCATCCATGATCTCCGCCATTTCTCCGCCTCGACCTTGACCGGCGCCGGCATAGAGGAAAACATCATCGGACTGCTGACTGGGCACAAGAGCCGGGAATTGCGGCGGTATCAACATCTCCGGGAAGAGCTGAAGCGCAAAACGGTTGATCTGATTGCAGGGGTGCTGAAGGAAGCTGGTGCGGGCCGAAACGGTGCATCTAGTTCACGCCTACTTCACGTTGGCCCAAAAGCGCCAAAATCGAAGTAGCCAAAATGTTGCTAAGTGATTGAAAAGGCTTGGCGGGGACGACGGGGTTCGAACCCGCGAGCTCCGACGTGACAGGCCGGAGGTCGATCGGTGGCCCGGGTACGGCGAGCTTCACGAATTAAGAATGGCCACTGACCGATTTGACGAAATATCGCCGCACGGCTCACAACAAAGCGAGGTTACTGAGATGACCGCAACCGAATACACGATCGAGATCACAATATCCCTGGAGGAAAACTCCGAGCTCAATCTGATCGAACTGGCCAGAACAGTGTATCTGCAGATCTTGTCGCGTGACAATTTTCTGCGACGAAACTTCCACAAGAAGCTGGAGATGGTCGGCCTGGGCTGGGTGAACTTTCAGGTCCTCCGAAGAACCCAGGCCACTCTGGGCCACAACGAGGGAATCGACCCGAAGATCGCTGCCGATCAGCGAGGACACGCGATCGGGGCTGCAATCGATATTTATACCCAGTCAGACCTGGCGAGTCGCCGCAAGGCCGTCACAAAACTGGAGCGTCTCCTAAATGGTTCGCCAAGCCCTGAAGACGGGACGAGCGAGGCCGTTTCGGAGGGCAATCCGGGTTTTCAAGGTAAACAAGGTAAAACGAGAAAGGGCGGTGACCGCTAAGCTGTTGATTTTATGGAGCGGGAGACGGGACTCGAACCCGCGACGTCCAGCTTGGGAAGCTGGCATTCTACCACTGAATTACTCCCGCTAGCTTGCGGTTCGTCCTGCGACAGATTCAACATATCATACTGGAAGCGGCCGTGGCTCGCCCGCCTTGCCAGGGGCGGGTAGGGCTCGGCCCGCGCCGGAGCATCCCGAAATTCCGCGTGCTGGGGCGCGCCGTCCGCTGCTACGATGGAGAATTGACCCGTCATTGAGACTCATATGGAAACTGCACTGGACCAACTGGAAAACCTGGAACCCAAGAACGTATTCCGGCATTTCGCCGCTCTGGCGGCGATCCCCCGCGCTTCCGAGAAGGAGGCTGCGGCGCGCCAGTATGTGCTCGATCTGGCGGCCCGCCTGGGGCTCGAAGCCGTCCAGGACCGCGTCGGCAACGTCGTGATCCGCAAGCCCGCCCGGCCCGGGCGCGAGGGGGCCATCACGGCCGCCTTGCAGGGCCACCTGGATATGGTCTGCGAGAAAAACGAGGGCACGGCGCACAACTTTGACGCCGATCCCATCCGCCTGGTCCGCGATGGCGACTGGTTGAAGGCGGACGGCACCACCCTAGGCGCCGACAATGGCGTGGGCGTAGCCGCGGCGCTGGCCGTCATGGAGAGCCAGGATGTGGCTCACGGGCCGCTGGAGTTTGTCTTCACCATCGACGAGGAAAGCGGCCTGACCGGCGCATCGGAATTTCCCAACGGCCTGCTCAAGTCCCACTACTTCCTGAACCTCGATGGCGAGGAGGAAGGCACCCTTTGCATCGGCTGCGCGGGCGGTCTCAACACCGTGGCGCGGCGAAAGATCGCGCGGCGGCCTGCCTTCTCGGGCGAAGGGTGGCGCGTGAAAGTCTCCGGACTGCAAGGCGGGCACTCCGGTCTCGACATCAATAAGGGCCGCGGCAACGCCCTGCGCATTCTCGGCCGGGTGCTCCAGACTCTGGCGGATCGCCTGCCGCTCGCCATCGCCGAAGTGAAGGGGGGCAGCAAGCGCAACGCCATCCCGCGCGAGGCCTCTGCGACCGTCGTGCTCGACGCCGCTCGCGAGCAGGAACTGCGATCGCTCGTTGCCGCGCTCGAAGCCGAGATCCGGCCGGAGCTCGGTGGATTCGATTCCGGTCTGCGCATTACCGTCGAGAGCGCGGCGCGTCCGCAGCAGGTCCTGACCGATGCCGACGCCGCCCTGCTCGCGGGATTGCTCGCCAGCCTGCACCACGGCATGCTGGCCATGAGCCCCGACATCGCCGGCCTGGTCCAGACGTCGACCAACCTGGCCATCGTTTCCACCAAAGACGACGAAGTCGTGATCGAGACCAACCAGCGCAGCGCCATCGCGAGCAGCAAGGCGGATGCTGCCCGCATGGTGTCCACCGTCTTGCGGCTGGCCGGTTTTCGCGTGGAGCAGACCGGCGGCTATCCCGGCTGGAAACCCGAGCCGACGAGCGATATCGTGCGAAAGGCCCAGGCCGCCCACAAGGAGATCCTGGGCACGGACCCCGGCCTGGTCGCCATGCACGCCGGCCTCGAGTGCGGCGTGATCGGCGAAAAACATGCGGGCATGCAGATGATTTCCTTTGGTCCGCATATCGTGGACGTTCACAGCCCCAGCGAGCGGCTCAAAATCTCCTCCGTGGAGCCGTTCTACAGGTTCCTCACGGGTTTCCTGGAGCGCCTCTAAAGCGGGCCCCCGTACTCCCCTGCCGGTGATAGAATCGAGTGCACCGGAGGGTTGGGATGTTTCGTCTGGACGCGGACCGGCCGGTCACCTTCTGCGACGGCCTCAGACGGCGCGATTTCCTGCATGCCGGCTCGCTGGCGGCGCTGGGGCTCAGCCTCACCGACTGGTTCGGTCTGCGCGCGCTCGGTGCCGCCGGCTCGCCCGATGTGAATTGCATCCTGCTGATGCTCATCGGCGGGCCTTCCCAGCTCGACACCTTCGATATGAAGCCCGACGCTCCGGCCGAGATCCGCGGGCCGTACAGGCCGATCAAGACCAACGTTCCGGGCATCGAGATCTCGGAGAATTTTCCGCGCACCGCCAGGCATGCGGATAAGTTCTCGCTCATCCGCAGCGTCTACCACACCGCCGCCGCAGTGCACGACACGGGCCACCAGATGATGCAGACCGGACGCCTGTTCCAGGGAGGCATCGAGCATCCGCACCTCGGTTGTGTGCTCACCAAATTGAAAGGGCCGAAAGGAGACGTGCCCGCACACGTGCTGCTGCCCCGGCCCATCGGCAATACGGGCGGTAACATGCCGCACGGCCAGACCGCCGGCTATCTGGGAAAGAGCTTCGATCCCTTCGTGCTGAACGCCGACCCCTCGGACCCGAACTTCAAAGTGCCGGACATGCTGCCTCCGGATTATCTGACGGCCTTGCGCGTCGACCGGCGGCGCAACTGGCGCGAGATGGTGGACCAGTCGGTGGGCGAGTTCGAGACGTCGCCCGACGCGCGGCTGCTCGATTCCACGTTTCACCAGGCCTACACGCTCATGTCCTCCGTGAAGGCGTGCGAGGCGTTCGAGTTGCATCGCGAGCCGGAGGCGGTCCGCGAGAAGTACGGCATGAACCGCTTCGGGCAGAGCTGCCTGCTGGCGCGGCGCCTGATCGAAGCGGGGGTGCGCTTCGTCACCGTGAACATGTTCGACGGTGTTCGACGAAATCACCTGGGACATCCACGGCTCCAAGCCGTTCAGCCCGATCAGCTGCTACCGCGACCTGGTGGGGCCGATCTTCGACATGGCCTACGCCTCGCTGCTGGAGGAACTGGCCGCGCGCGGCCTGCTGAGCAGCACCATGGTGGTGGCCACCGGAGAGTTCGGCCGCACTCCGAAAATCAATCCGGCCGGCGGGCGCGATCACTGGCCGCAGTGCTGGACCATGCTGCTGGGCGGCGGCCCCCTCAAGGGAGGGACGGTGGTGGGCTCGTCCGATGAAATCGCCGCCGCGCCGCGGGATCGCCCGGTGACGCCGGCGCAGGTAGCGGCCACGGTCTATCGCGGACTGGGCATCGATTTGCAGATCGAGTTACCGGGCGCGCAGGGCCGCCCCATCCCGCTGGTCGATCGCGGCGTGGAGCCGATCCGGGAGCTGTTCTCGTGAAACGCCTGCTGCTGCTGCTGGCCCTGCCGGCCTTCGCGCAAAAGATCGCCGTGCTGCCGCCTGTGGTCGCATTGGCGGGCCCCGAAGCCCGTCAGCAACTGATCGCCGAGGCCACCGTGGAGTGCAGATCTACCGCCTGGCGCCAAGCTTTCACCCAACGGTTTACCCGCGGCGCACCTTTATTACCGGAACGACGACGGCGGTCCCGGCCTCGGCAAGGATTCGCTGCTCCACTTCACGGTGCCGGCCGATGGCGAGTACATGGTTTCGATTCGCGACGTGCAGGGACTCGGCGGCGAGAACTACGCCTACCGCCTCACGGTGCGGCATCCGCGTCCGGATTTCCGCCTGAGCGTGAGCCCGCGAAACCCGAACGTGCCCGTGGGGGGCACGATTCCGGTCACCGTGACGGCCTTCCGCATGGACGGTTTCGACGGGCCCATCGAGGTCGGATTGGAAGATCTGCCGTCGGGCATCGACGCCTCGCGCGGCGCGATCGGGCGCGGCCAGGTCTCGACTACCATCGTGCTCGGCGCGGACGCCAATGCGAAGCTCAGCGCCGCGGCGCCGTGGAAGGCCATCGGCAGGGCTTCCATCGCGGGCGCGACGATCGAGCGCGTCGCCAGCCCCGACGACCGCCTCAAGCTGATTGCGCTCATGCCGCGGCCGGACGTGCTCATTACCCCGAAGACCCGGGAAGTCACCATCGAGCCGGGCGGCACGGCGCAGATCGAAATGTCGGTCGCGCGCCAAGGGGATTTCCGCGGGCGCGTGCCGGTGGAGGTCCGCAACCTTCCGCCGCGCGTTCGCGTGCTCGATGTCGGGCTCAACGGCGTGCTCATCGCCGAAGAGGAATCGCGCCGCAGTTTCACCATTGAGGTGCTGCCCACGGCCGAGCCGGTCGATCAGCTCATTTACGTCGCCGGCGCCATCGAGACGCGCTCCAGCCAGCAATCGTCGTATGCTTCGCCGGAGCCGATTCGCTTGCACGTAAAGTAGGATAGGCTTCCCGGCCTGTCCCCGCGCTGAAGGCGCGGTGGGGCGGGCTTTATCCTGCCCTTAGCCAGCCGCTGGCAGGCTGAAGCCTGTCCCGCCGAGGGCAGGCCGGGAGGCCTACCCTACTGCTGGAATTCAACAGTCTCGACGTGCAGCAGATCGCCGTCCAGGCTGCCCGTGACCTTGGCCTTCAAGTCTTTTTCCTTGGATAGCTTCTTCAGCCCCGCGAGCGTGCGCGCGTGTGGCCGGCCAGGTCCTTGCCGCGGCACATCACATCTACCACCGCGCCCGAAAACGATTCGGCCGCCGCCGTGCCGGCCAGTGCCGCGAGAAGTACCAGCGAAAAGACCATGCTTTTCATCCATTCCGTTATGCCTCCACCGTATTGAGCCGGCCGCGACGACCTGCGACTCGCCCAAGGTGGGGCGCGCCACCCCCCTGGTCGCACTCTTGCGATCACCTGGCCCCGAGCTTCCGCAGCATATCGACGGCGTTCGAATTGTCGGGGTCCAGATCGAGCGACTTCTGGTAATATTCGATGGCCAGTTCTTTGCCGCCGAGCATGTAGGCCTCCGCCAGGCTGTCCCAGGTATTGGCCGATTTGGGATGCGCCGCGGCATTCCACTCGAAGATGCGGATGGCTTCCTTGAATTTCTTCGCCGCCAATAATTGATAGCCCAGCGCATTCATGGGACCTTCCTCGACTGACTGTGCCCCCTGGCTCTTCAGCGCCTCGTCGATGCCTTTGTCGAGAATGGCGCGATAAAGCTGCATGCGCGGCGAATCGTAATGCTCGTAGTGTACCCAGTCGAAGGCGGGCTGGCTCTCGCCCATGGCCGCCGCGGCGACATCGGGAATCATCATCATGCCGTTGGCGCTGTTCGTGAAAATCACGACGCCGCGCCGGGCGTGCGGCGCGCCGGCGACAAAGGCCTTGAAATCGCCGTTGTCGCCCCAATGCCAGAAGGAGGGGCCATGGGCCATGCGCTCGAGGCCCCAGCCCAGCCCCCAGGAGATGGCGTTCGAGGTCCGGGTGACCGGCTTGCCGACGCAATTGGAGCACCCGGCGTCCACTTCCGACTGCGCGGCCAGCATCCGTTCGGCCGTCTCCGCCTTGAGGCCGGTCCCCTCGATCACGGCGATTACGAACTTCGCGTAATCCCGCGCCGTGGTCAGCAGGGTGGAGGCAGCCGACGGCCCGCCGGCGCCGTTGATGGGGGAGCCGCCCTCCTTGGGCTTGGTGACCCTTCCGGGCGTCCCCGCTCCGTTGTGCCCCGTAGCGGCCAGCGTCTCGTACTTGTCCTGCCAGAGGTAGCTGCTGTCGGTCATCTCCAGCGGGACGAACACGGTTTCCCGCATGAAGGTATCGAGCGGCTGCCCGGTGATCTTCTCCACCACCCGCTGCAGGTACACGAAGCCTTCGCCCGAGTAGCTGAAGCGTTCTCCCGGTGTGAAGTGAATCACCAGCGGTTTGCCGCCCGGACGCCAGTTGGGAAAGCCCGTACGATGGGTCAGCACGTGCCGCGCCGTGATCCGGTTCACCCGCTCATCGCCCTCCACGTACCCCGGCAGGTATTTGGAGAGCGGCGTGTCCAGGTCCAGCTTACCTGCGTCCACCAGTTTGAGCACGCCGTACGCGAAGACCGGCTTGCTGAGCGACGCTGCCTGGAACACGGTGCGATCGTCCACCTTCTCTCCCGTCTTGGCATTGCGGACGCCGAACGAGCCCACCCAGGCGATCTTGTTGTCTTCGATCAGAGCGATCGCCAGGCCCGGAACGGTGGCACGCTCCATGAGGTCGGGGATGAGACTCGGCAGCTTGCCGGCCGCTCCCCCGTCTTGTGCGGGCGAAACCACCGCGAGAAGGGCGCAGGCCGCCAGCGCGCAGGCAAACGAATGGGGCACGGGCTTTCCTCCTCTCGTTGGACGTCGACCCCGTAGTTTGGTCGCGGCGCGATCAGCGTACAATCAGGCGGACTGGACCGAGGATGCCCGCAGGCAGCGGCTGCAAGTTGCGCATATCCTGGTCCTGGAACCGGTCGCCGAAGCGGGCAATCAATGCGGCATAGTCCGGCGGCGGCTCTTGTGCCATCCGGTTGAAGGCCAGATTCGCCACTACCACCCGTATGCGATTCTCGCCCGCATGCAGCAGGCCGGTGACTTCGACCTCGTAGGGCGGATGCCACACCGCGCCCGCCCGCCGGCCGTTCACATACACTACCGCGCACTCGCGTACCGGGCTTTCGAGCAGGGCGCGCATGCCCGGGCCGCTCTGCCGCTGGGGCGCGTCCACCGGCGTTCCTTCGCCGAAATCGAGGTAGAGCGGCCGGCGGGCGCGCACGAGCCGCGCATCGATCGCGACCGTCTTCTCGTACGTTGCCTGGCCGGAGAAGAATCTCTTGCCCTCCACCTCGGTCCAGGGAATCAATCGGGGCATGGTGACGGGCCGCGGGGAGTCCGCGAAGGTGACCTGCCACGTTCCGCTCAGATCGATCGCCGCCGGGGCGGGGAAGTCCGGCGCGCGGGCGGCCTGCTCCTTCGAAAACACGAGGATGCGCGATTCGTAGGGCGCGAAATCCAGCTCGACGCGCGATGCGCCGCCGGCTCTGGTAATCTTGCCGGTGAACGGATCCCACCACGCGGCGTTCGGTCCCGCGACGCGGAACGCGGCTTGGCTGCGGACGCGATGGTTGCTGGTGTTGGCCAGAAAGTAGAGGTCGGCGAACGGCAGTTTGCGGTGGACGAAGCCGATTTCCGGGGCCTTCGAGACCTCGGGCGCCAATGCCGCGCGCAGCGCCTCGCCGAGCCTGGTCTCATCGGTCACCAACTTTCCGCGGGCGGATTGCTCGAACAGCGCGCGCGACAATGCGCGGACCTCGAGCGTGCCGGTTTCCGCGTCTTTGAAGCCCGGAGCAAGGCTCGGAGCGCGCCGCGCGGCGATCGCCGTACCGCCCTCGCGCAGGTATTCGGCGATCTTCCGATACGTGGCCGGCGGAATACGCTCCACGCCGGGCAGAATCAGAATCGGATACGGGATGCCGCGGCGCGCGATGGCGCCGTCGTCGATGAAATCGAAGCTATACCCCGCATCGAGAATCTGCGGAATCACGGTGGGCCCGAGCAACGCGCCCATGGCGTCATTGACCGATGCGTGGCCCAGGGAAAATCGCGCGTAGGCGTCGTCGGTGGGCAGATACAGCGCGACATCGGCGGCCGGACGGCCCTGGCGCAGCAGGAAGCTGACGCGCTGTAGGTAGAGCGCGATATCGGGCATTACCAGCCACCACGGGTTGTGGTCGTTGAATACCGCCGCCGCGTAGAAGTGCCATCCCGGCTCGCCGGCCTCCGGCGGCGAATAGGGCCAGCCGTGGCCCATGAGCTGGTTGACGCCTTCCAGGAAATGGCGATCGGCCTCGGCCTTCATGTCGAGCGGCGTGGCGCGAAACACCGGCGAATGGAGCCAGGTCCACGTTTCCGAAGAGGTCACCGGCCGCTCGTACAGGTGGCTGGCGGACGCGGCCCATCGCGTGGCCGTAAAGCGGCGCCAGTCGGACCCCTCGCCTTCCGGCAGATCCACCAGATCGTTGCTCGCAAGGTTCACCGGGGGCGTGCCGTAGGTTTGCGAACGGAAACGCGTGCCGTGCTCGTGTGCCCACTGGCGGATGGGGGTGAGGTAGTTCTCGTTCGCCAGTTCGGTCAACGTCTGGCCCCAATCGTGGCGGATGGCCGCGGCCTCGCCCCCCGTGTCACTGGACAGCGCGGGCAGATACGGCGTCAGATCGTAGCCGCGGCGCCTTTGAAACTCCGCCAGCAAATCGCCGCTCCAATCCGCGCCGTATGCCTCCAGGCTGTCGCTGAAGACGGCATAGGGCGGCTGCGAAAACGCCTGCATCAGCCGGTCGCCCACCAGCTTCAGATGCCGTTCGGTGGCCGCGCGGTCATAGTGATCGAGCACCAGCCCTTCGGCGCCCACGGCCGCGCGCTTTACCATCTGGTGCGTCCGGCTGGAGATGAAGAAGAGGACCACCCGTCCCTCGCCGGCACTGTCCCGCACCCGCGCGCCGCCGTCTACGATGTCAAGGCGGCTGGCATCCAGAAACGCCGCGATCAGCTTCTCGCCATCTTGCATCTTCGGAACCGGCACGGCCGCGGCCTTCGCATCGACGGCCACCCGCTCGACCCGCAGCCGCGCCGAGGCGAGCGCCGCCGGAATGTGCGGCCCGCCATAAGGCCAGCCGCTGCCCAGCGTGAGATCCATGCGTAAGCCCAGTTCCTGCGCCTTGGCCGAAGCGAAGCGCAGTTGGTCGAGGAACTCATCGGAAAGATACGGCAGGTTGCGCAGCCCGCGCGGGGGATCGTCCAGAGTCAGCGGGTAAACCGGCTGCACTTCCACTCCTCCGATGCCGCCTTCCCGCATGGCGCGCAGTTCGCGCTCGAGTTCGGACTTCACCACCGCCGGACCGAACCACCACCAGCGGACCATGATGCGGGCGTCGTCCGGAGGATGCGCGAACGCGCGCTGCAAATCCGCGACGGTGGCCGGGGGGTTCGCCGCTGCCAGAATCCAGGCCGCGACCAGGCAGCCGGCAGCGGCCCGAGTGAGGCGTACATGCATGCGATGAAAATTCTACCGCGACGCGGGGCGGCTAATCGCGTCGCGCCTGAACCAGCGCCGCGTCGATGGCGCCTACCCGATCGAACTCCGCGTCCCAGAACGCCTGCGATTTCATGCTCTCCAGGTACGGCCGGGAATAATGAAACGCGGTCCACACGTCTTCCTTATAGCCGAAGAGGCGGTCCTTCTGCTCCCGCGGACGCACATCCAGAATTTCGCCGGCATCGCCGCCGCGGAAAATCCTCTCGAAGCGGCCCGCGAGGTCGGCGTCGGTAGGCGTTCCCACGCGTTCCGCCAGGTTGGCCAGCACCGAAGGATACCGGTCGAAGCCGTCGGTGGCGATGGTCACCACGTTGTCGTCCGGGCCGAGGTCGAGGAAGCGCGCCATGCGGACGGCGCCCAGGATGTTGCAGATGCCCGAGACGCCGAACAGGCCGCGCAGTGCGCCGAGCGATCCCTCCTTCATGCCGAGCGTGCGCTCCACTAGCGGCTGGCGGCATTCCAGAAGGTCGAGCCCCATGACGCAGTCGTCGTCGTGGATCACCTCGACGTAGTCGGTGGTCAGTACGTTGTGGATGAGCGTCACCATCTTGTCGCCGATGCCTTCGATGCGGTGCGTGCCCCGCCCGCAATTGAACAGCGTGGAGCACTCCTTGGGCTCGAGTGCGCACACCACGGCATCGGGAAACCGGGTCTTGATCTCATCGCCCGCCGCCAGCGTTCCGGCGGAACCCGGCGCCGCCACGAAGGCCGCCACGCGTCCGTTGCC
>JADGNR010000169.1 GCA_017883415.1 Bryobacteraceae bacterium
CCGCTTGCGCTGATCGGGAAGCTAAAAGGAAACGCGCACACCAAAGGGATCAGCCTGATCGGATACCTGTCTCACGTGCAGGGCGAACTGAAGCAGAAAGCGCACGAAGCCGGATGCGACATGGTGCTGGCGCGGTCGGCGCTCTCGCAGAATCTGCCGCAAATCTTCAAACGCCATTCGGGGTAGCGGCCGGCTCACGCTGCGCGCAGCGCTTGCGTGGGCTCGATTCCGGCGGCCCGGCGCACGGGCAGGCACCCGGCGGCGAGCGCCGTTGCCCACGCCGGCCAGCGTCGCCACTTCGCGCATCACCAGCCACTGCACGCTTCGGCGTGCGCCCAAGGCCATGCGCGCCGCGATTTCGCGCGTCCGGCCCGCCCCCTCCGCCGAATTCGCGCTCCCACCCCCGGGGCAGGCCGGGAGGCCTACCCCACCGGTCAGGTCCGCTTTTTCCGCTGCTCTTCCGCCTCGCGTATTTCCTGCTCGGCCTGGAGCCAGTCCTCCATCTCGGAGCCGGATTGGTTGCCGTGCTCCAGGTAGAGTTCATGGGCGCGCCGCCGGATTTGCTCTTCGAGCGGCAGTGCGTCGCTTTCTTCCTCCGCCTTCTTCTTGGCACGCGCGCGTGGTTTCATAGAGTAGCCTCCTCAACCTTGGCTTCAGACAGTGACTACCGGGCACGGAGATTCCCGCAGGATGGCGTATGCGTTGGTGCGCAGGCGCCCGAGAACCGCCGGCGCGCGCCCCCGGCCGATGACCATCACATCGGCGTTCCCTTGTTGTGCGGCGCCGCTCACCGCGGCCGGAACGTCTCCGGTTTCAATCGAGACCTCGGCGTGGATGGGCAATTCCGCGGCGAGAGACGAGATCTGCGCCCGGGCGTTCTTAGCCACCTCGGTGCGCCATTCCGCGTCGAAATAGATGCCGCCGAAAAAATCCGGGATAGCGTAAACAATGGTCAGCGCCGCCCCGAATTCGCGGGCAAAGCCGGCGGCCCACCCCAGCACCGCCCGGCTATCGGGACCCAGGTCGATGGCAGAGAAGACCTTCCGGAAGCGAATGGACGTGCGGTCCGGCGCCTGTTCCATGTGCGGGCCGGTCCAAACCGGACAAGGCGCGTCGTGGAGGACTTTGGCCGTGACCGAGCCCAACAGGAAACGCCGGAACGGGCCGTAGCCGTGGGTGGGCATGACGATCAGGCCGAACTTTCCGGCAGCGGAATAGTCGGCGATCGCCGGCGCCGGGTCCCCTTCCAGCACCTCGCGCGTGACGGAAAGACCCTTAAGCTCCTCGCCCATGAACGTCTCGAGGTCGGCTCTTGTCTGGGCGACCCACCCCGTTGTCACATCGGCGTCACCGGCGAGCGCGATGCCCTCCGGCGAGCCGTAGACGTTGCTGAACGGCATCACCACATGCAGCAGGGCAATCTCACAATGCAAATGGCATGCGATGGCCGCGGCATACTGCACGGCGCCACGGCAGCGCGGTGAAAACTCTACGGGAACCAGGATTCTGGACACCAAAGGCATAACGGCACCTCCTTTTCGGCAGAGAGAGGGAACCTGGGCCTCTCCTTTCGGGCTCTGGACTTCCCTCGGGCGCGCTTATTGCGCCCGGGAGAGAAAGACGGCGAAGAAAAGAACGAGAAGGGTCACCAGCGTAAACAGCAGGGTGCTGGCGGTGATGAATGCGTTTTCCACGGTGTTGTGGATCAATTCCCCACGCCGGTGGACACGGCTACGGAACTTGCTCAACATGGCTTACAACCTCCTGGGCCAGTCGGTGGCTGTAGATCTCCATCCTTATTCTACGTCAAAACAGCAAATCAGGTCTGAAAATCTTCTGCCGTCCCTCCCTAGCACGTAATCCGCACGTGAGCGCAAAGGCTTTCCACCGCCGAGTCGCCGAGACGCCGAGAACTTAGGGGTTTCTCGACGCCCTCGGCCACCTCGCCGCCGGTAGTTCACTTTGGGTCTCCTCGGCGCCTCGGCGGTGACATTCAATCGACGGATCACCAGCCGGTTCCGGGGGCAGGCTATTGCAAAACCGGTTCCGAGTCCGATAATGAACCTGTGAAGCCCGTTCACGTATTCCATATCGTGCCGTCCCTGCCGGCGCCGCTGGCCGGCCTGCGCCCACTGGCGAACAATCTTCGCTGGGCCTGGGACCACAACACCATCGAACTTTTCCGCCGCCTGGACAGCGACTTGTGGGAGTCCACCGGTCACAATCCCGTCCGCATGCTGGGCGCGATCGACCAGGAGCAACTGGAGGCGGCGGCCCGGGACGAGGCTTTCCTGGCACACCTGGATCGCACCGTGCGCGAGCTGGATTCGTACCTGGCGGGCGAATCCACCTGGTTCCACCGCACCTACGGCAACGCCGAGGGACTGCTGGCGGCGTACTTTTCGGCCGAATTCGGCCTGACCGAGTGTCTGTCGGTCTTTGCCGGGGGGCTGGGCGTCTTGGCCGGCGATCATCTGAAATCGGCCAGCGACCTGGGGGTGCCCCTGGTGGGCGTCGGCCTGCTGTACCAGCAGGGCTACTTCCGCCAGTACCTCAACGCCGCCGGCTGGCAGCAGGAGTCCTATGAGGATAACGATTTTGAGAATCTCCCGTTGTCGCTCGAGAAACGCCCGGACGGAAGCCCGCTGACGGTGGAAGTATCGTTCGACCAGACAGTGGTTACCGCCCAGGTCTGGAGGGCGCGCGTGGGCCGGGTCTCCCTTTTCCTCCTCGATTGCAACCTGGCGGCCAATCGCGCCGAAGACCGCGATATCACCGACCAGCTCTATGGCGGCGATCTGGAAATGCGGCTGAAGCAGGAGATCCTGCTGGGCATCGGCGGATACCGGGCCGTGGAGGCGCTCGGCCTGAAGCCGACGGTGTACCACATGAACGAGGGCCATTCCGCGTTTCTGGGCCTCGAGTGGGTACGAAGACTGATGGAGACGCACCAGCTTTCGTTCCGCGAAGCGCGGGAAGTGGCGTCGGCGAGTTTGATCTTTACCGGCCACACGCCGGTGCCCGCGGGTCACGATCACTTTTCTCCCGCCCTGATGGACCGTTACCTGGGAACCTACATGCGCGCGCTGGGACTTACCCGCGCCGAGTTTCTGGCCTTGGGCCGGCAGAATCCCAACGACGACGCGGAGGATTTCGGAATGACGGTGCTGGCCCTGCGCATGGCCGCCGCCAGCAACGGCGTCAGCGCCTTGCACGGCAAAGTCAGCCGCGCGATGTGGAAGCAGATCTGGCCGGGCGTGCCGGAAGACGAGATCCCCATCGGCCACGTGACCAATGGCGTCCACTTCCGCTCCTGGATCTCGCAAGAGATGAATCAGCTTTACGACCGGTACCTGGGGCCGCAGTGGCGCGAAGAGCATGCCGACGCGAAACTCTGGCGCCGGGCCGAGGGAATTCCGGCCGAGGAGTTGTGGCGCACCCACGAACGGCGCCGGGAACGCCTGGTGGCATTCGCCCGCCGGAGGCTGCGCGAGCAACTGCAACGCCGCGGCGCCTCGCCATCGGAGATCGACGCCGCCCAAGAGGTTCTGGACCCGGACGCGCTGACCATCGGCTTTGCACGCCGGTTCGCCACGTACAAACGAGCCACCCTCCCCCTGCGGGACGCCCGGCGGCTGGAGCAGATCCTCAACCAGACCCAACGCCCCGTGCAGATCGTGTACGCCGGCAAGGCCCATCCCCGGGACGATGCCGGCAAGGCGCTGATCCAGCAGATCGTGAAGCTGGCGCAGCAAAAGGAGTTTCGCCGCCGGCTGGTGTTTCTGGAAGACTACGATATGGCCGTGGCCCGGTACCTGGTGCAAGGGTCCGACGTCTGGCTCAATACGCCGCTTCGGCCGCTCGAAGCCAGCGGGACCAGCGGCATGAAAGCGCTGGCCAATGGCGTCCTGAACCTGAGCACGCTCGATGGATGGTGGGACGAGGCCTGGCAGGCGGCCGCGGCCGGCAACAACTTCATCGGCTGGGCCATCGGGTGCGGCGAGAGCTATGACAACACCGCCTACCAGGACGACGTGGAATCGGCGGCGCTATACGATCTGCTGGAGCGCGAGATCGTCCCCACCTTTTACGAGCGGGGCGCCGACGGCCTGCCGCGTCGTTGGATCCAGCACATGAAATCTTCCGTCGCCACGCTCTGCCCGTCGTACACGATGCATCGCGTGGTCAAGCAGTACGCGGCCGACTTCTACGTGGCGGCGCACGAACGATATCAGAACCTGACCGCCGGGGGAGCGGTCCGCGCCCGAGAGCTGGCCGCTTGGATTTCGCGGGTGCAAAACGAGTGGCCGCACGTCCGCGTCGAAACCGTGGACGCGCTCCCGGGCAGCCGCCTCACTGTAGGCAGCCCGATTCACGTGCAGGCGCGGGTCCGGCTGGGGGCCATCCCGTCCGCCGAAGTCCATGTGGAACTCTACCTGGGGCGCCTCAATGCCCACGGCGAAATTACCGGCGCGCAGGCGATTCCCATGCAGCCCGCCGGGGTGAGCCGGGAGGGAGTCTGGACCTTCGAAGCTACCGCGGTGCCCCGCAACCAAAGCGGGCTGCACGGCTACACGGTGCGCGTCCTGCCCTTCCACGCCGATAACGCCAAGGCCTTCCTGCCCGGCCTCATCGCCTGGGCGGATGGCCAGGGAGAAGCCACCGGGCAGTGAAGCCCCGCTCGATCACCAGCCGTGGCGCATCGCCATGGTACGGGCCAGCGAGACGACCACCGGCTGCGCCAGGTTCTGGTAATCCCCGGTGCGCATGTGAACCACATCGCGATGGGTTCCGGCATTGAATGCGATGGTGTCCTCACCGGTCAAACTGCCGTCGAAATACACCGGGATGCCATACAGGCCGCCGAAGGGCGGCATGGCGCCCAACTCGCAATCCGGGAAGAGCTTGGCCAGTTCGTCTTCGGTCGCCAGCCGGACGTGGGTAAGTCCCAGGGCCAGGCGGACCTCCTGGAGATCGACCACCCGATTGGCGGGGAGGACGATCATGTGAAATCCACCGTCCCCAAATATCACTACCGTCTTGGCAACCTCCCGTGCGGGCAGGTGCTCCGCCGAAGCGACCTCGCGGGCCGTAAAGGCGGTGGGGTGGGTGGTCTGGGTGTATGGGGCGTGATTCGTTTCCAGCAAATTGCGCAGTTTCTCCAAAACCGGCATAGAAACCTCCGCTACCAGAATTGTACGCCCGGCGGGCCCCGATGGACACCGGCAAAAAAGCGCGCCATACTAATTTCGGCTATCGAAAGGTGATTTATGAGCCTGCGTTACTGCTGGTTGCTGGCCGCCGCGGCTTTCTTCACAGGATGCGGCAAAGAGGAGCGCGGCGAGGCCGTCGCGTTCTGTAAGATTCTCGAACAGAAGCGGGCCGATTTTACAAGCGCCAACAAGGTGGAGAAGGACTTTTTGGAAAGCGCCCGCACCTGGTCCGACAGCCTCATGGCCAACGGGGGCGGCCGTGCGGGCGAACTGGAACAAAATGCCGGCGTGGCCAAGGATCTGGCGAATTCGGCGTCCACCGTCAGTACTCAACTGGGCCAGGTGCGGGACGCGGTGGAAACCATGGCCCTCAACAAGGAGTACCTGCAAGACATCCGCACCGGCCTGATCAACAAGATCAGCAAGCGGCAGCGGCTTCTTACGGAGGTACGCGCCGCACTGCTCGAATCCGCCGCCGGTTTTGAGGAATTCCGCCAGAGCCGGGCCTACAACGGCGACACCTATCCCACCGGCATCGGCAAGCTGAACGCCCTGGTGCAAGGGTATAAAGGGCCGGAGGATTCAGTGGCCCAGGCGATCGCGGATCTGAAGGCGAAATACAAAATCCAGGACGCGGATCTGGGGCCGTAAGTCGTCGCCTCCGCACGCGCCGCCCTGCTCCACATCGGGCACGAGCGCCCATGTCGCGCGGCGGTAGGCGTCATAATCGGCGCCGAACGCCACCTCCAGGGTCGCCTCTTCCAGCCCGATCTTGCGCCCATACGCCAACGCGGCCATGGCCACGCCAATCAACGCCAGCCACTCGCCGGTCACCACTGCCGGGCCAATGTACATCGCCAGAAGGCCGGTGTAGATGGGGTGTCGCAGTTTAACCGCCGGCGCGACAACCGCTTCAGCCACGGCTTCACGTTCAATGCGAACTACACCGACTCGTACTGTGTGTCCGACACGGAATTCGGCGCGGCGCTCGCCACCCCGGCCAACTCGCAGCCGTTCAATCGTCATGCCGATTGGGGACCGTGCGTCTTCGACACCCGGCACAACTTCAACGTTTCCCTGGCGGCGATCAGCGCGGTGAAGAGCGGCAACCCCTGGGTGGGCCGCTTGCTGAGCAACTGGCAAATCGCGCCGCTCCTCCACGTCGCCAGCGGACAGCCGCTCGGAACGACGGTCGGTAAGGACAATTCGCTCACGGGATTGAACAACGACCGGCCGGTGCAGGTGCTGGCGAATCCCTATCCTGCCAGTCAGGGCTGCTCCTTCGCGCCCTGCGTGCAATGGCTGAACCCGCAGGCGTTCCAGCCCAACGCGCTGGGCACGTTCGGCAACCTGGGACGCAATGCGCTGCGCGGACCCGGTGCGGTGAATGTCGATGTCGCGCTCAGCAGAATCCTCAAATTCACGGAGCGGTTCTCTCTGCAGGTGCGCGCCGAAGCCTTCAACGTGCTCAACCACACCAACTTCGTGGGAGCGATTTCGCCGGCGGGCACGCCCGCGAGTTTCACCACGCTAAGCACGAACCTGAGCACTACGACCTACGGGCAGGTGCAAGCCGCCTTCGATCCGCGCATTCTGCAGTTCGCCCTGAAGTTGAGCTTCTGAGCCTGGTCCGCTACGGACTAATCGCGAGATCGAGGCCCGCGCCTCCCGCGAACGCCCGGAAGTCCGGGAGCTTGGCCAGCACGCGCGCTCGCCACGTGCCGCAATTATCGGTCGGCTTTCAGCCTTGCCGGAGTGAGCGAGAAGCGGACCTTGCCCCGGAGTTGGCGCAGCCGCGCGTAGGCCTGCGATCCCGCCACCAACCCGAGGCCGGTACGGACGGTCTGGGTGATGCCGCTACCGGTGGCCCGTTGTGCCTTCTGGAGCAGCCCCAGCGGCACCTCGACGGTAATTTTGCGCGATGTCTTCATGACGCCTCCCCCCTATTCCACGCTCGCCGGATCCACCGGCTGCGGTTCGAGCATGCGCTCGTAAACACCTCGGGCCGCCCGCTGCGCCGCAACCTTCTTGGTGCGTCCTTCGGCGTGCCCGGTCCAGTCCTTGCCCACCCGCACCTCCACGGTGAACGTCTTGGAGTGCTCCGGGCCGCGCTCCCGCACGATGGTATAGCGCGGCTGCGGCAGTTGGCGCGACTGCGCCAGTTCCTGCAGCGCGCTTTTGAAGTTGGTGATCGCCGGCTGTATGTCCGTGCCCGCCTCCACGTCGCCGGAGTAGGGCGCGTCCAGAACGTGTCCGGCCACGAAGGCGCGCGCGGCCTCGGCTCCGCCATCCAGATAGATGGCCGCCAGCAGCGCTTCCAGGCCGTCCACCAGCAGCGTTTTCTTGGCCCGCCCGCCGCTCATCTCTTCGCTGCGGCCCAGTTCCAGGTAGCTGCCCAGGTCCAGACGCCGCGCCACGCCGTGCAAGTGGGCCGCGCTCACCAGGTGCGCCTTGCGCCGCGAAAGGTCCCCTTCGCGGGATTCCGGGAAGCGCTCGACCAGGGCCTCGGCAATGAGAAATCCGAGGATGGAATCGCCCAGAAACTCGAGCTGTTCGTTGTCGTTCTCCGGCGGACCGGGCCCGGTGCGGGATTCGTTGGCCAGCGAACTGTGGGTCAGCGCGCGGCGCAGCAATTCCGGATGGGAGAACCGGTAATTGATGCTCAGCTCCAGCGATGCCGGCTCCGGGCGCATGCTCGGCAGTCTACGGCTTCTTGACTTCGGCCGGCGGCCCGCCCTTGGCCTTCACGGCCAACGCACGCACGGTCTGGGTCACTTGTTTGATTTGCGGGTGAAGCTGGGGATCGGCCAGCAGCTTGTCGCAAATGGCGATCGCTTCGTCGTTTTTGCCCGACTGCTGGTATACCGACGCCAGCCGCACCTGATAGGCCGGTTGGGGGTCGCCCTCCACCGCCGTCTGGAACTCCGCGATGGCCCCGTCGTACTTCTTGCGGGTCATAGCCACCAGCCCCAACCCGTTGTGCGCCTCGGCAATTACGTACTTCCGGCTTTCCTCCCACTGCTGGTCCGTAAGCTGCGGGTTGGGCTTCGCCGCCGTCTTCACGTTCTCGATGGTCTGGTTCAACAGCTTTTCGGCTTTGCCCAGCTTCTCCTCTTTGTCCAGATCGTTTTCGCGCGTGTGCTGCACCAGGATCTCCCCCACCATCAGCGAGGCCTGGAAATCCTTGGGATTCACTTCGAGCACCCGCTCGGCGAAGATTTGCGCCTTGACGTTGTCGCCTTTCTTCTGATAGGCGTTGGCTTCCATGAGCAGGGCGATTTCCTTGAACTCGGTATCGGTGAACTTGGTGAGCAGGTCTTCGGCGGCTTTGATGGTGCCGTCCGGATCGGTCTGGGCGAAGTTCAACGCCATCACCGCCGCCTGCTCTTCCTTCGACTTGGCGGTCGGTCCTTTGGGCCCCGCGTTCGCTTGTGCCGCGGGCTGCGCCGCTGGGGCCGCCGGGGGCGCAGACTTCTTCTGCGCCTGCGCCATCAGGCCGTTGAGACCGGCAGCCAGTGACAGGATGCCGGTGAGAATCGTTCGTTTCATTTCGAATGCTCCTGTTTCCCTACTGTTTGGAACTCTGTTGCAATCCCTTGTCCGCCTCGCTGCGCGCCTTCTCCGAGGCGCCGTCTGTCTGGAGAGCGCTTTGAAAATACTTGCCCGCCTGTTCGCGGTCTCCCGCCAGCAGGGACAGTTTTCCCAGGTAGACCAGCGCCCACGCCTTCACCTGCGGCTCGGGCTCCGATTCCAGAGTTTTTTGAAATAACCGCTCCGCCGTTTCCGGATCCTTTTCGAGCGTAGCAATTCGCGCCAGGCCGTACCAGGCCGCGGCGTGCATCGGTTTCCGATCGGTCTGCTGCAACACGTCGAGATAGAGCTTCTTGGCTTTTTCCAGGTCGCGCGCCGTGTAAAGTTGCTCCGCCTCGTCCAGCGTTTTCGCCGCGCCGGTGAGGGGCGCCGGTGGCGGCGCCGGCGTGGTGAGCGCCGGACGCGCGGCAGGCTCGCTATGGAACACCACTTTGGACAGGCGCGCGTCTTCCTTGACCAGGTCGATGCCTTTTACCAGGTCGGGATAATAAAAGAGCATGCCCTGTTCCTGCTTCTCATAGGCCGGCAGATGCTCGGCGAAGTACGGCGCCAGAATATAGCCATCGAGCAAGGCCTGTTGGACCGCTTCGGGTTTGTGGTCCAGCCGCGCTTCGACGGCCTTAATCAGCGATTCGGTGGTCAGCAGCAGGAAATCCGTCTTGAAGGAATCGTCCAGCCACCGCGCCCGCTGGGCGTGATCGGTAAGTCCCTTCTTGCGGTCCAGAATCTCCTGGTTGCGCGTGGCCAGCGGGTCCAGCAGGTAGTGCAGATACGCGTGCCGCACGTCGAAAATGCGCGGCTCCGCCGAGGGCGTAATCGCCAGCGTGTATTCGTTGCCGTAGCTCCGCGTCTGCACCTGGTTGGGCGCGGCCAGCAGCTCGATGAAGATCTGGAAATGGCGCCCCCGGAATCCGGAAGTCTGTTGCCGCAGGTACGTGTTCACTTGCAGCACCGCCTCGGACACCGGAGCGTGATACCGCGCGATGTACTGGTTGATGGCCGGCTGGGAGCGCTTCCACAGCTCTTCGATATGGGCCTCGCGGTAGAAGGCCGCCAGCAGCGGAGACAACTCCTTCAGGGGGCTCACGTCGGGAGGGATTTCGACGTCGCGCATGGCGATGGCGAAATCGGGCGGCGGGCCGCAGGTGAGCGCGAAGGAAATGTATTGGCTTAAATCGGCGGTATCGGTGCTCTTGCGGTGCTGGCGGAAGAATTCTTTGATGGCCGCGAGCGAGGGGATGTCCCGCCGGGCCAGATCGGCGCGGATCGCCAAGCGCAGCGGATGGGTGTTGGGCGACGACAGCTCGGCATCGTACCCGGCGGCGTTGATGGCCGCCATCACGGTGAAAAGAGTAGGGCTGGCGTCGAGCTGCCCGAGCTCTGCCGGCGCGGCTCGAGCCCCCAGCGCGATCGTCAAAATGGCTGAAAACAGAAACCAATTCAAGGGAATCCGCCTAGAATACTCTCAGTTTACCGTGCCGCGTGCCTCATGGCCAGAGCCGGGAAAATTTCCGACGAAAAGACCCGTAACCCAGTACAATGAACATGTGGACCTGTCGTCCAGCTCCGGGAAAAGTGCGGTGCGCCTCCAAGAGGCGCCGCCCATGATGTACGATACCGTCACCCGCTGTCCTGCTTGTGGCAACCACAATTCCCGTCCCTCCATACGGCCGCGCATGATGGATATGTTCATGCGGTTCTTCGGCCTGATCGCCTATCGCTGCCGGGTATGCCAGGTGCGGTTCTACGACCGTCCCGTCCCCGAGGAAAAGAAAGAAGCCTAGCGAGGGTCTCAGGCCCGAGGATGTATTAACCGCCGAGACGCCGAGGCGCCGAGTCATTCTCACCCAGTTCTCGGCGCCTCCGCGTCTCGGCGGTGAAAACAAGCGCTACACCGTCTCCCCGCGCACCAGGTCTTCGTAGGTCTCGCGGCGGCGGATCACGCGGTAGTGCGCGCCTTCCACCAATATCTCGGGGGCGCGCGGGCGCGAATTGTAGTTGGAGGACTGCACGAAGCCGTACGCTCCGGCGGTGGCCACCGCCAGAAAATCGCCGGGCATCGCGTTGGCCATTGCGCGGTCGCGCGCCAGGAAATCGCCGGTTTCGCAGACCGGTCCCACCACGTCGGCGGTCACCGCAGGAAGCGAGTTGCGGCGCACCGGAATGATGTCGTGGTGGGCGCGATACAGCGCCGGCCGGATCAGGTCGTTCATGGCCGCGTCCACCACCACGAATTCCTTGCCGCCGTTTTTCTTGCGGTAGAGCACGCGCGTCAACAGGACGCCCGCCGGGCCGGCGATGGAGCGCCCGGGCTCGATCATCACCCGCAGGCCGCTCGAGCGCAGCCGGGCCGTCAGGCTCTCGACGAATCGGCCGATGGCCGGCGCTTGCTCCCCCGCATGGTAGGCCACGCCCAGACCGCCGCCGAGATCGACGTGACCTATGGCGTCGCCTTCGGCGCGCAGTTGGGTGGCGAGCGAGAGCACGCGGTCCACCGCCTCCAGGATCGGGCTGGGGTCGAGGATCTGCGAGCCGATGTGGCAGCTCACCCCTTCGGCCGCCAGATGCGCCAGCCGCCGCGCCCGCCCATAGACCGCCGCCGCCTCGGCCATGGGGATGCCGAACTTATGCCGGTTGAGCCCGGTCGAGATGTAAGGATGCGTGGCGGCGTCCACGTCGGGATTGACGCGGATGGAGAAGCCCGCCTTGACGCCGCGCCGGGCCGCCATGGCGTCGACCAGCGCCAGCTC
>JADGNR010000455.1 GCA_017883415.1 Bryobacteraceae bacterium
CGTGTCTTCGCCGCGCACGCCGAACCGATCCGCTACGCCGGCGTCACCATGTGCCTGGTCTTCCTGGTAGGCCTGGCCGCGCTCCCCTTCGCACCCGAGACCAAGGGGAAGCCGCTGCCGGAGTAGGGAGGTTTGCGAATGGAGATCGGTGATGCGGCACGAGCCTGGCAAGAGCTGCGTACGCCCAATCAGATCGACGCGCTAATGGAAATGTTCGGGCGCTTTCACGATGCGTGTGTGCGAGAGATTCACGTGGCGACGGGGCATTACGTTGCTGAGGATTTATCGATGAGCGCGGACTGGCGAACAACGGTTCACATGCTGATTCAGAGACAATTCTCGAACCCGTCGGCAATCGAGTTGCGCTTCGAGGAAGTAGTTGGATTAAGAGTATGCCCGCCGCCGCCCGATTGTGTGGCCATCATCTTTCGTGGTGTTTGTCATGCGAGACGGGGTTCTCTATTGGGCAGACGATGGCGAGTGGAGGCCGGAATCGGCGGTTGAGGATGTTACGTGGGTGGCGGCCAGGCGCGTGGTGTGGCGGGATGCCAGCGAGTGGATGGGGCCGGATCTCCGCTACTGGCCGCTCGAATAGGGGGTTATTCGACACTCACCGAATCGGCGGATGAATCAGAGGGATGATCTCGCGCCGGCCGCGGGCGCCGGGCCAAGACCGCCTCGCAGGTCAACAACGGCTCGGTGATCAATCGCCCTCACGTTCGCGAGAAGCCCTTTCGCTTCGAAAGATCTGCCGGCCCTGCCACGGCGCCCGCCAGCCGCAGAAAGTAACGCTTGTCCGTGCGCCGGGCCCTTTCCAATTGCTCTCGAACGATCCGGCCCAGCGGCACACCCGTTTTCTTGGCCGTCGCCTCCAGCCATTCGGCGAGATCCTCCGGCAACCGAACTGTGAGTGTACGACGCATCCCGCAAAACTGTAACACAGACCAACCGAAGCAACGGAGCAGTGAAAGACTGCACGCCGCGTTGCGGCCCCAATCGCCGGCGCCGACTCCCTGAGCCGCCCGGCTCAATGCGGCAGGTAATCGCGCAGCAGCGGGTACAGTTTGCGCGCGAACCCGATGGCCACGGTGGTTGCGGTCTGGTCCCTGCCGTCGGCCGGCCACACAATCACGCGAACCAGCGCCGTGTCCGTGCGCTTGTCCCGCAGGGCGTCGGCCACCAGCCAGAGTTTTGCCGCCCACTCGCCGGCGATCGCACGGCGGGGGGTCTGGTACCAGTAAAGAACCACCGCGCGCTCGGTTCCCTTAACGATGAGATAGCGGTTCACGGTAATGGCGCCGGCTGCGGTGTCGAGCGTAACCTCATCGACAATCTCGGGCGTCCAACCGGAGGCGGGTAAGCACACTTTAGGGGAGTGCGGCTGCCGCGCGCCGCCGCGTTGCGTCTGGAACCAGGCCACGAACAGACTGGCCAGAGAGCCGGTCGGAGCCTCGATGTAGGTCTGGCTCAACAGAGCGTCGGCCCCGAGTTCCTTGCCGATGTCCGCGGCTACCGGGTCCTCGCGGAATCGCTTCCATCGGTCGAACTCCACCGGAAAACGTGAGAGCGGCGGCGGCGCCGGCGGATGCTCGCGGCCGGCCGCTGCGTGAATCAACAGGATTTGAACCGCCAGGAGAACCGGAACCAGAGCCCCGCGCCACTTAGGATTGGTAACGGGCATACACTCGATTGACCAGCCGTCGCGCGAGTACCAGCGTGGCCAGGCAAAGCACAAAAAGGAACCAGCCGGCGATTGCATGAGGAGCGCCTGCGGCCAGCGACGGCAACCAACCGGCGGCCGCCACTCGTACTGCATTGGCCAAGACCGCGATGGGCACGGCCGCCGCCAGCAGGGCCATGCGCATCCACGGTTTCGTGTCGGCCAGGTAGGCCAACACCACCGCCATGAAACCGAGCGAAAGCAGATAGCGGATGCCGTTGCAGGCTTCCACCACCGAGATCCGGCGGCCGGCCACATCCAGGATATTGCCCTCCCGGATCACCCCAATCCCAACGGCCGTCAAGATCCCCGCGGCCATGCGGCTGGCGAGCAGTTGCAACGGCAGCGTTGCCTGGTTATAGACGATCGCCAGTTTCGGCAACATAAAGAGCGCCAGCAAGAGCGGAAACGCAAATGCGCGGAGCCAGGCGAAGCCGCCGAGCGCAAGCACCGCGCCGGCCACCGACACCAGAAACGCCACCGAACCGGCGAACAGACCCGCGCCGAGCGCGGCTACGAACTGCATGCCGGCACCCGCTGCCAGCACCGCCAAGCCCCACCAACTCGGTTCCGCCGGCAGCGCCCGCCACCGCGCGCGCTCCCTCCACACAATCCACAGGACGACGATCGGCACCAGGAAGCCGTGCGACATGTCTTCGTCGCTCGACCACTGCTCGAACATCCCTCGCAGCGTGGGAGCATAACAGACGACCAGGGCCACCGCGGTGATCGCGACAAGAGCCGGGCGCATCCTCATCATGCCGGTGGGTGGCTGGGTAGCTTTGCGGCTGGTTTGCGCCTTCTTAGATCTTTCTCCAGCGCCGCAATAACCGCTCTCTCCCCTGGTACAGCGCGACGCAAGCAAGACCGATCGCGACGAGAATCACGGAAGACGGAGCGGGCACCCCAGGGGGTGGGGTCCCGCCGCCGCTGGGTCCGGTCCCGCCGGGGCTGATTAGTGTATTGGTGTCCAACGTAACCGCGCCCGTACGTGCTAACGCTCTGCCACCAAGCTGCGCACCGGTGGTGATCGTGATGGATGCTTGCGCCAGGATATTTCCAAAAAAGGTAGAGCCCGTTCCCAGAGTCGCCGAACTGCCGACTTGCCAAAAGACGTTGTCCGCCGTGGCCCCCCCGGTCAGATTGACCAGGCTGGCAGACGCCGTGGTAAGCGTGGTCGGGATCTGGAAGATGTACACGCCGGCGCCGTTGAGAGTGACGGTCCCCGTGATCTGCAGCGACGACGCGGCGTGATAGACGCCCGGGGTTATGGTTGTCCCGCCGATTTCCGCGGCCACAAGAGTAGAAGGGGACCGTCCGGAGGCGTTGGTAAAGGCAGCGGTCAAGTCGATCTGCGCTTGAGCGGCCACGGCATCGGTCACGTGGAACGTCCCGTTCAACGTGCCGGGCGGAAATCCAGTCACCGAAGTACCTGGACTCAACCCAAGACCCCCAGTCACCGCAGTAGCCCCGGTGTTGGTCACCGTGGAGGCAGCCAGAACCCCGAAATTTCCGGCGGTTAGAAGGGGAACAGGCGATTGAGCCTGTAGGCAAACAGAAAATGCCACATATAGAATTAAGGCGCTGAGCTTTTGCACGGCCTCTCCTTTGGCCTTAGAATTGACACTTTAGGCTTCGGTGAGATTTTACACCGATCCCGCGCCGCCGTCAATTAATAAATCTGCGCGGCAATTAGAAAATCTCCCCTTGCCGGCAAAGCGATCCCCAAGTGGAACCCGGCATTTGCCGGTCTCCGCACTTCTTGGGAGTTGAGGTGAGATCGGAACGCGTGATCATAAAAGAAGTGCTGGAGGGAGAAATGTGTGGAATGGGCATCCAGAAGAATGGATCTTGTTATGCCCGATTGTTCAGCAACAGAACGTCATTGGCCCTTCTTTTGCCAACCTGTTAGGAGAAATGCCAAATGAATGCCGAACGTCATCCAAGGCCTGGCGATGAAACTGCCCCAAGACTCCAGGACCGCAGGGACGCCGAGCGCCATGCGGAAAGCAAGCTCGTAGCGCCGCCCGCTGACCGAACCCGGATGTAGCGGCTCCGGACAGCCCGTCTCACCAGCGGACACCCGCATCCGGAATGGCGCCCGAAACAAGCGCTTTGCGGGCGGCATGGCGCGTGCCGTCCCACCGGCATATGTTTCTGCGCGATTTGGCACTAGCCTGGCGGAAGTTCGTTCGCCGGCCGGGCGCCGCGGTGCTCGCGGTGCTATCGCTCGCCCTGGCCATCGGATTCAGTACCGCGGCGTTCAGCGTGGTGGATGCCTACTACTGGCGGGCCCTTCCGGTGAAGCAACCGGAGCGGTTGGCCTATGCCATGGTGCGCGACCGCGAAGGGCGATTCGCGGAGATAAGCTGGCAGGAGTTCGAGTCCATCCAGCGGGAGGCGGTGACGCTGGCCGCCATCGCCGTCGAGGACCGCCAGGGGCCGGCCGTGCGGCTCGAAGACCGGCTCGATTTCCCCATTACCGCCGGCGTTTCCGACAACTACTTCGACGCGATCGGCGTCGCGGCCGCGCTGGGACAGCTGTTCCACGCGGGCGGCGGAGCGGACGGGCAGTTGGTGGTCACCGACCGCTATTGGAAAACCGCATTCGGCGGCGACCTGAAAATCTGTGGGCGTACGGTACCGGTGGGCGGCGCCGCGCTGACCAT
>JADGNR010000456.1 GCA_017883415.1 Bryobacteraceae bacterium
CTCGCAGTGTGCCCAGCGGCAGCGTATTCCCTGGGGAGAGCCCCAACGGCTGCGACCCTTCCAGGTCTCCCGCGCCCGGCCATATGGTGCGCACATAGGTCCCCGCCGCGCTTCGTCTTTCCTCCAGTTCCACCACGCAATCGCCTGGGGGCAGGCTATCGATTTGAAACGCACCCGCACTGTCGGTGCGGCCGGTGTGCCGTTCCGGGGACGTCGCTCGGCGCCCCCGTTCGTACCACACCTGGAGAGCCGTTACGGGGAGGCCGGAGACCGGCTCGCCGGTTTCCGCATCCACGACCTTTCCCGATACCGCCGCGGCGCGTGGCAGCCGCAAGGTCACACTGACCGGTCCTGTGGGCCATAGGGTGACCCAGCGGTCGAATGTTTTGGCGTACTCCGGGGCGGTGGGGTCGAAAACGCACGAAACGCCCTTCTCCGCTTCCACCGCGAACGCCCCGCTTTCATCGACGGTGAGGAACAGCGATGTGCGCTCGCCAGGGGCGGGTTTCCTCCCGCAGCCCGACACCATGACCGCCGCTCCGGGAATTCCCACGCCGGTCGAAGTATCAACCACCTTCCCGGACACGCGCACCATTTCGGCCCCGGCCAGAAGACCACTGCCGCCCAACGCCACCGCGGCGACGATTGACCACGGAGCTGTCGCTGGTTTCATGGCCGCACCGCTTACCCCACCAGGTGGCAGCGGGGACACTTCCATCCCGATCCCTTGGGCCGCGACGGATGGCTGATCCTGGAAGGCGGGTTGAAATCGTGATACAGAGCGCACTCCTTCTCAAATGCGTCCTGCGCGGAATCGTAGTACTCGTACTTGAACCGCTTGTACTTTCCGACGTGTTCGTGCAGACGCTGGTTGAGGTCGGTGTCCGAGCGGCCGACATAGCTGATATGGAATCCGCCGGAATCGTGAGACTGGTCGAGAGCATACACTCCCGCCGATGTTTTGCCGACCTCTTGATCGATTGTCGAAGCGTTGAGCGCAAATGGGCCGTTCAGGCCGGTCTCTGCCATCGCGTTTGCCTTCTTTCCGGGAGTCCGCCGGCGGAGGGCCGCCGCGCTACCATATGTCCACAGGTTCCAGCTTCACTTCCGCGGTGCCGCTGGCAACGATCTCCACCAGTTTAGCCTTAGGCCGCGCGCGCCACAGGCTGGCGAGCGTTTCCGGGCTCGTGTCCAGCGGCGCGCCGCTCGCCAGCACGTAGTATTTTCCGGGCGGCAGGCTGTGGGCGGCGTATACTCCATCCTGGTCGGTTTCGCCGAAAACGAGATGGTCCGCCACCTCGGTTTCCGAAGCGGCGGCGGGCATCGCCGCCACGTACGCGTCGCCGGCGGGTTTGCCGTCCTTGCCGGTCACTGCGGCGTGGAGACTCCCTCCATCCCGCCCCACCGTGAAGCGGAGTCCGGCATCGGCGGCAATGCCTCGCAACCGCAGTGGTTGGTGCAGGATGGAGGCGCCATTGTAAGTAATCTCTTTAACATATAGCCCGGGGGTGCTGAACGAGGCGCCAACGGCATAATCGGCGCCGAACACATTAGGAAAGTAGAAGCCGCCGGGAATGCTCGCCGGGGCGGCGGCGAATATCTGCCCTACGATGGAAGGGGTCAGCGGCTCGAGCGCGACGCGGAGTTGCGCGGTCTCGGGCTTGTCTGGCGGCTTGTCCCATACTACCTGGCCGGTCAGCGGCCGGGAGCGCTGGGCCACCAACTTCACGCCGGCGTCGTCATTGGCGATGGTCACCTCGGCGGCGCCGTAGATCGGAAATGAGGCCGTCATCGCGGTGGGGCCTTGTTCGGCGCTGATCTTGTACTCCCCCGCAGCGAGATCGCAGATGCGGATCCGGCCGTCGGGCCCGGCCACACCGGTCGGATAGTAGGCGGGGGCGCCGGGGCCGCTCACGGCGTGCTGTCCATCGATCCAGAAGCGCAGCGCCGCGGGGCCGCCATACCATTCCAACGTGCCCTCGATACAGTAGGAAGGCGACTTCACCATGCGGATATCCACCCCTTCACGGCGCTCGCCCGGGCGCAGCACGACAGGGGTGGCGGCGGCCGTGGCGGCGGCACTGGGATAATAGGTGGGCGCCAGAATCGGCTGGCGCAACTTCACGTCCGCGGGCACCTCGGAGAGGGCCGGGACCACCCGCGCAAGCTTTTCCGCGCGGACCAGGTAGGCGCGCCCCGGTTCGGCGCGTTCCAACCGGTATTCCCCGCGGTCGTTCGTGGTCGCCGTACTCTTGTAGAAGGCGCGCAGCACACCGGCCTGATACTGCTTGCCGATCAGAAAGACCGTAATGCCGGGTAGCGGTTCCTTGTTTTCGTCGATCACCTTGCCCGCAATGACTCCCGTGGCCGAGACGTGGAAATCGACCGACGTCAGGCTCTGCCCCGCACCCAGAGTGACCACCCTCGAGACCGTTGCCCCATTGACGGACGCGGAGACCGGATACGAACCCGCCGCCAGGCCGCTCAACTGGTAACGTCCGCGGGCATCGGTGAGGGCGGGGATTCGCTTGGAAGCGCGTTCCACCACGGTGGTCCCATTGACCTGCCGGGTATTGGTAATCAGCAGGATGGCGGCTCCCGGAATCGGGGCCCCCGAGCCGCCGTCCACTACCATTCCGCCGATGGACCCGGTCGCGGCGGCCTCGGGCGGGGTTTGCGTGAAGGCCACGCTCGCCCCCAGTATCAATACGATAAAGCGTTTAAACATAGACAATTGGCGCGATACCCTCGTGTATCGCTTTACAGCGCTTTTCGCCCTTGATTGTAACATGCCGCTCAGTAGAGTAGGCCTCCCGGCCTGCTCCCGCGCCGAAGGCGCCCACGGCCCGCAATCCGCGTGTAAGCGCAAAGGCTTTCCACCGCCGAGTCGCCGAGCCGCCGAGAACCAGGGTTTTTCCGCGCCTTAGGGTACTTCGGCGGCCTGTGGGGTGCACCTGGAGTATACGTTCCTCGCGCATTGTCGATTCCTCCCGGTTCGTGCGCCGAGCCAGTCAGCACGCGGAGAACCGATTGACTCGGTCTTCCGCGGCGGCTCGGCGCCTCGGCGGTGACATCGTATCGACGGATTACGGACGGACTGCGTGTACGATCCTCGGCCGCATTCGGCTACAATCTACGGTCATGCTGAAATTCACCCTTTGCTGTCTTTTACTCGTCCCGTCGGCCTTCGCGCAGAAGAAGCCCATCACGCTCGAATCGTTGAATCAGGGCGGCCGCGGCGGGGGGCGCGGTGGCGCCGACATGCCCTCCGTGTGGGCGCCGGACGGTAAGACGTTCCTCTTCCGCCAGGGACGCCAGCTCATGATCTACGATCCGGCCACCAAGACGTCCAGGGAGCTGCTCGCTACCGAGGCCATCGCCGCCGCGGCCATGAATCCCGGCCTGGAGGACGGACCGGTGGATTGGCAGAACCGCCGCGCGCGCACCGGCGGAATGCAGTTCTCCTCCGACGGCCAGGAACTGCTCTACCCGGCTGGGGGCGACATCTTCCTGGTCCACGTCGCCACCGGGAAATGGGAGCAGCTCACCAAGACGCCGGTCGCGGAAATCGAACCCAAGCTGTCGCCCGACGCGCGGATGGTGGCCTTCCGCCGCGGATTCGACCTGTACACCCTCGAGGTGGCCACCCACAAGGAGACCCGCCTCACCCACGACGGCGCCGACACCCTGCGCAACGGCGCGCTCGATTGGGTATACCCCGAGGAGATCGGGCTGACCACGGCCTTCTGGTGGTCTCCCGATTCCAAATCGGTGGCGTATCTGCAGTTCGACACCAGCCGCGAGCCGCTGGTCCCGCACGAAGACCTGCTTCGCGTGCGCGGCGTCTACGAGCCGGAGCGTTACCCGCAGGCGGGCGAGAATAACGCCGATGTGCACCTGGGCGTGGTCGCGGCGGCCGGCGGCGCCACCAAGTGGCTGGACGTGGGCGAGACGCGGAGTGCCGCGCTCATCGCACGCGTGGGCTGGATGCCCAACTCCCGGAGCGTCTACGTGCTGCGCACCAATCGCGTACAGAACCGCGATGAGCTGTTTTCCATCGACGTGGAATCGGGAACGCCTTCCACCATCTTCAAGGAGTCCGACCCCTACTGGATCAACCTGGCCGGCGACATCGAGTTTCTGGGCGACGGCAAACGCTTCTTGTGGACCAGCGAGCGCGACGGCTTCCGCCACATCTACCTCTCCTCCAACGACGGCAAGGACGTGAAGCAGTTGACGCGCGGCAACTGGGAAGTGACCGCGATCCAGGCCGTGGACGAACCCGGCAACCGGTTGTTCTACACCTCCAGTGAACCGACCTCGCTCGAACACCACTTCTACAGCATCGGTCTCGATGGCCAGAACAAGCGCCAGCTCAGCAAGGAAG
>JADGNR010000457.1 GCA_017883415.1 Bryobacteraceae bacterium
ATGAACAACATGCTGGAGTCGCGGGACGTGACGCGGGCGGAGCTGGAGTGGGCCCCGGTCATCTTCTACTGCCATCACCAGACTGCGCCCTTTCCCGCGCGCATTTTCATCCCGCCTTTTACCGAACCGATCTCCTCCAACATTCACCCGCTGATGCTGCGCTGGCTAAACGTGCTGGGCATGAACATGGGCGCGTATCTGGACGAACGGCAGATGCCCGGCGCGGTCCACCGGGTGGGATTCGACAACTGGTATCCCGGGTTTCTCGACTTCACGCACATTTTCCGCAACAGCATCTCCTTCTTCACGGAAACGGCGCTGTACCGTTACGCCACGCCCCACTTCTACACCGTCGAGGATTTTCCCAGGGACCGCCAGCCCTTGCGCTCGGAGGTGTTCTACAGCAGCCCGTGGAAGGGCGGCTGGTGGCACTTGAGCGATGCCGTGCGCTATATGCTGGGCGCCTCCATGTCGGTGCTGGACACGGCCGCGAAGTATCGCGAGACGCTGCTCTACAACCGCTACCAGGCGGGCCGCGACAACATCGCGCGCTTCCGCAGCGAGCCGCCCTTTGCTTATGTCATTCCGCAGGAGCAGAGGGATCTTCCCACGGCGGCCACGCTGGTGGAGAAACTGTTGATCGACGGCATCGAGGTGCACCAGGCGGCGCAGCCGTTTGCGGCCAACGGGCGCGAGTATAAGAGCGCCTGGGTGATCCTGATGGACCAGCCTTTCGCCCCGCTGGTGAAGGAACTCTTCGAAGCGCAGCGCTACCCGGACCTGCGCGAGACGCCCAACGGGCCGCCCATCCGGCCGTACGACGTCGCCGGGTGGACCCTGCCCATGCAGATGGGCGTAGAGACGGCCGCCGTGCTGAAGCCCGCGAGCGCGGAACAGCGCGCCGGCCTGCGCGCGATCCGGCAGGTGACGCCACCGGAGGGCGGCGTGCAAGGCGCGGGCCCGGCGTACTCGTTCAGCCATCAGCCCAACGCCGTGTTCAAGGTAGTGCATGCCGTGCTGGCGGGCGGCGGCAAGGTGAGCTTCGGCAAGGTGGAGAAGGAACCGGGCGCGGTGGTCGTCTCCGGGATCGACCGCGAGCGCCTGGCCGCCATCGCGCGCCAATACTCGCTGCAGGGGGCATCGATCGCCAAACCGCCCGACGACGCGGTCTCCGCCGGCAAGGCGCGTGTGGGCCTGTATCGTTCGTGGGCGGCTTCGATCGACGAGGGATGGACCCGCTGGATTCTCGAGGAGTACGGCTTCGCTCCGGTCACTTTGCGCAACGGCGACATACAGGCCGGGCACCTGCGCGACCGCTTCGACGCGATTGTGATCCCCGATGCCTCTCCGCGCGGCATCCTGGACGGCTTTGCACCCGGTTCGATTCCCGGAGAGTACGCCGGCGGCCTGGCCGGAACCGGGGTCGACGCCCTGCGCGATTTCGTCAACGGAGGCGGCACGCTCATCGCGTTGAACAACGCTTCCATCATGGCCATTGACGAGTTGCACCTGCCGGTGGCCAATATCCTCACGGGCGTACCCAACGACCAGTTCTACTGCTCGGGTTCGCTGCTGCGCGTGGAACTGCGCGAGGCGCCGCATCCGGCGCTGTGGGGCATGCCGCGCGAGCCGGCGGTGATGTTCGAGCGCGGGCCCGCCTTCGAGCAGAAGAGCGGCTTTCGCGGCACGGTGCTGGCGTCGTATTCCAAGGACCGGAATCCGCTGGAGAGCGGCTACCTGCTCCATCCCGAACGCATACAGGGGAAGGCGGCGGCGCTCGAAGTCTTCCTGGGCGAGGGGCGCGTCTATCTGTTCGGTTTCAAGCCGCAGTGGCGCGGGCAGGCGCACGGCACCTACAAGCTGATCTTCAACGCCATCTACGATTCGCCGGCCGTAGCCAAGCCGACCGCGTTTCAGAAGTCCTCGGAGGCGGCCACGCCGTCGCTCGAAAGCTGGAACGCCGCGGCGAACAAGGTACACGCCGACCTGCCCGCGCTGCTCCGCCAGAACCAGGCGTTCTTCGCCGCGCGCGGGGCCAAGGCCGTGGAAGAGCGCGGCAAGCTCTCGGCCGCTGTGGACCAGTTCGAAAAGGAGCGCGTGGCGGAACTGGAAGATGCCGCCTCGGCGCTCGACGAAGCGGCGAAACGCAAGACCGCCGACTATATACGGCAGTTGCGGCGCATGGCGGCGGACCTGCGGAGCAAGGAATTCGAGAGTTCGGTGGATGCCGGCGTGCTGGCGGAGCGATACCGCCTGGCGGCGCTCGAGCAGGAGATCGCCGCGCCCGCGGCCAAGGGGAAGTGAACCTGGTGTTATGTCCATTCTAATTTCCGACAAGTCCGGCTGGTCCGATGTGGGGCGGCCTATTCAGGCTGCGGACCCGCTTTCCAGCGGGTCCAGCCGGCTGAAAGCCGGCTGCGGGCAGGATTGCCCGCCCCACAAATTGCGATTCCTTTTCGCCATAGTCGCGCTGAGCGCGTTGCCCGGGTTGCGGGCGCAACCCTACGACATCGTCCTGGCCAACGGGCGCGTGATGGACCCGGCCACCAACCTGGACGCGCGACGATACCTCGGCATTCGCGGCGATAAGATCGCGGCGGTTTCCGCCAGCCCGCTCGACGGCCGCACGGTAGTCGATGTGGGCGGGATGGTGGTGGCGCCCGGCTTCATCGATTTGCACCAGCACGGGCAGACGCCGGAAAATTACCGCTTCAAAGCGCGCGACGGAGTCACCACGGCGCTCGAAATGGAAGCCGGCGCATCGCCGGTGGAGCCGTGGTATGGGGCGCGGCAGGGGAAGGCGCCGATCAACTTCGGCGCGTCGGCCGGCCACATTCCCGCGCGCATGGCCGTCATGCACGATAGCGGCACGCTGCTGCCCCGCGATGCGGCGCAGAACCGGTTCCCCACGCCCGAGGAGCGCCGGCAAACGTTCGACCTGCTGCGCCGCGGCCTGGAGGAAGGCGCGCTCGGGATCGGCCTCGGGATCGCCTACGTCAAAGCCACGCGGGAAGAGATCCTGGACGTGTTCCGGCTGGCGGCGGAGCGCGGCGTGGCAGTGTACGTTCACCTGCGCGCGAGCGGGCCGGAGACCGGGAGCGCGGGCGCGGGCGCCGTGGATTCCGTGCAGGAGGCGCTGGCCGATGCCGCCGCCACGGGGGCCGCGCTGCACATCGTGCACATCACCAGCACGGCGTTGCGCGAGACCGCGTTGTGCCTGCAGATGATCGCGGGCGCCCGCGAGCGCGGCCTCGATGTCACCACCGAAGCGTATCCTTATACCGCCGGCATGACCGATCTGGCGTCGGCCGTGTTCGACGAGGGCTGGCAGCATCGCTTGGGCGATATCGGCTTTGGCGACCTGCAATGGGCCGCCACCGGCGAGCGCCTGACGGCGGAATCGTTCGCGCGCTATCGCCAGCAGTCGGGAATGGTCGCGATCCACGGCATTCCCGAAGAGGTGGTGCGCCTGGCCATCGCCAACCCGATGGTGATGATCGCGAGCGACGGCATTCTCGATAACGGCAAAGGCCATCCGCGCGCGGCCGGCACCTATGCCCGGGTGCTGGGCCGCTATGTGCGCGACGAGCGCGCGCTCACCCTGATGGACGCCCTCCGCAAGATGACCCTGATGCCCGCCGAGCGCCTGGGGATGAAGAACAAGGGCCGGCTCGCGCCCGGCGCCGATGCGGATATCACGGTCTTCGACCCGGCGCGCGTCCGCGACCGGGCGACGTTTGAAAATCCCGCGCAGGCATCCGAGGGGATCGCGTACGTCCTGGTCAACGGAACCTTCGTGGTGCGCGATGGCGAGGTGCAGGCGGGCGCGATGCCGGGGCGGGCGGTGCGGCGGTGATTAGCCCGGTTGAAGAATACCTGCATACGGTGTACCGGCCCGACTGCGATTTCGTCGACGGCGTTCTCGAAGAGAGAAACGTAGGCGAGAAGGATCACGCCAAACTCCAGCAGGAGATCCTGTTCTACCTCCACGAGCGCCGACGGCAGTGGAACATTTTTGTCATCCAGGAGTTGCGTGTCCGGGTTTCACCTACCCGGTATCGCATACCCGACATCTTGGTAGTGGCCGGCCCCGAACCCGATGAGCAGGTCTTCACCCAGCCTCCCTTTCTGTGCATCGAAATCCTCTCTCCCGAAGACCGGATGAGCCGAATGCAGGCGCGCATCGACGATTACCTCTCGTTCGGCGTGCACTACGTCTGGGTGATCGACCCACAGACCGGGAAAGCATGGATCTACACCGCGGAAAGCATCCACGAGGTTCGCGACGGCATGCTGCGAACCGAGAACCCGGAGATTGTCGTGCCGCTCGGGGAAGTGTTCGGCAGATGAAGTTCGGCGCCAGCACGATCATGCGCGCTTGCCTC
>JADGNR010000170.1 GCA_017883415.1 Bryobacteraceae bacterium
TGAGCACCAACGGCACAGGTTTCCTGTCGGCGTCGGCCGGTTCGAAGTCGCGGCCGGCCAGCAGCGGAATGCCGGCAGTCCGAAAGTAGCCGGGGTCCACATCGCGCCCGAGCGCGTCGGATTTGCGCCGCACGCCATGGCCCGCATAGGTGAGCGAATAGCCGCCGTAGCTCATGGTGAGAGGCGCCTCATTGGCGGCGCTCGCCTCCGCGACGCCGGGGATGCGGCGCAAGCGCTCCGCCACCTGGCGCACGAATTGGGCCGCCCGGACGCGCCTTTGCGAGAAGCTGGCAAGCCGCGTGGCCGCATCGGCCTTGGGGTCGTACGCCGGGAGCAGGGCGCGGGGGATCGACGGCCGGACCGTGAAAACGTTGGAGCGCGCGAACCCCAGGTCTACGTGGAGCAGCCGCAGGAGGGTGTTGGTCATCAGGCCGGCGCCAGTGAGAAGGACCATGACGAGCGCCAGTTGCGCCGCGACCAGCGCATCGCGCAAATGCAGCCCGCCCAGCCGTGCCGCCGGCGCCTCGCCGCGATGCAGGCTTGCGATGAGGCCGCGGCGCCAGGCCTGAAGAGCCGGAGCCATGCCGAATAGAATGCCGGTCGCCAGCGAGACTCCCAGGCCGAGTAAGAGGAACTCGCGGTCCACCGCGATCTCCTCCACGCGCGGAATCTCGATCGCCCGAATCGTCGGGGCAGTGCGCACGGCGGCCACGGCCAGGCACATGCCAATCACGCCTCCGATGGCGGCCAAGAGGACGCTTTCGGTCAGCATCTGCGCCGCCAGGCGCGCACGGCCCGCGCCCAGCGAGGCGCGAATCGCCATCTCCTGCCGCCGGGCGGTCCCGCGAGCCAGCACCAGGTTGGCGATATTGGCGCAGGCGATCAGAAGGAGGAAAGCCGCCGCTCCGGCGAGCATGAAGAACGTCCCGCGAACCTCGCCCGTGAGCCACGGCTGGAATGGCGTCACCACGGCGGCGGACGTGCGGTACTTTGTTGGTTCGAGGGCGATCTGCCGGGTGACGGCATCCATCTCGGCCTGCGCGGCCTCGCGCGTCACACCGGGGCGCAGGCGGCCGATCGCCAGCACTCCTCCGCGCCCCGCACCGCCGAGGCTTGCCCTGGCAGCCAGGGGGACCCACATATCCCGTGCACCGAAACCAGGGAAGTGAGTCTCCGGCGGCAGGACGCCTATGATCGTAACCGGCCTGTCGTTGAGGACAATCGTTTGTCCCAGGACCTTCGGGTTGCCGCCGAACTCCCGTTGCCAAAAACCGTTATCAAGCAATACCACCGAATCGCGACCCTCCCGGTCCTCCTCGCGGGAGAAGAGGCGGCCGATCGCCGGCTGCACGCCGATCAGGGGGAAGAAGCCGGAACTCACTTGTGCGATGGGGATTTCGCGGGCCTCTCCCAACCCGCGCAGGATCGTGCGGGAGGTAAGCGCGCCGGCGAAGAGATCGAAGCACCGCTGCCGGTCCCGCCATTCGACATACATATACTCCATTGGCCGGTATGCCTTCCCCACGTCGGCCGCCGCCGAAAGAACAATCATGACGCGGCCGGATGCGGGAAACGGCAGCGGGCGCAGGATGACGGCGTTGGCCACGCTGAACACAGCAGTGGTGGCACCGATACCCAAAGCGAGGGTGAGCACGGCAGCAGACGCAAACCCCGGACTACGGCGCAACATCCGCACGCCGAACTGCAGATCCCGGCCGAACAGGGCGAGCATTTCAGGGATTGGATGCCTCCTGATAAGATGACGGCGGAATCACCAGGTATGTGGATACGGAACACCTGAGAGCGGACAGCCCCCCTACTCCCGCTTCGTCAGCAGCACCGTGGCCTCCAGCGGTTTGCCGTCGCGCATGACCTTCACCTTCACCTCGTCGCCCGGCTTGTGGGCGCGCAGGGCGTAGGTGAAGTCGTACAGGTTCTGAATCGGCTTGCCGTCGAATTCCACCATCACGTCGCCGGCCTTGAAGCCCGCCTTCGCCGCCGGAGAGCCCGCGCGGACGTCGGCGAATTTTACGCCCTTGGTGCCCTCGCCGAAATCCGGAATGGAGCCGAAATACGGCCCGTAGCCCGACCCCGCCGACACCGGTCCCACCGCGCCTTCGCCGTGCGTCGCCGGCGCCACGCGCACAAACTGCGGCCGCTCGGAAGCCTGCTGCAGCTCGCCGGCCACCGCCGCCACCAGTTCCAGCAGTTTGGCCGCGGCCGGAGCGTCGATCTTCTCCCAGGTGTCGCTCGGCTTGTGATAATCCGAATGCAGCCCGGAAAAGAAAAACAACACCGGCACCTGTTTGGTAATGAAGGAAGTGTGATCGCTCGATCCTTCGCCCGGAATATCCGAGTAGTCGATGTTCATGTGGAACGGCGGCGCCACCCGGTCGAGCGTCGCCCGCAGCGTGGAGCCCGTGGCCGCGCTGCCGATGTAGACTTTCCCCTCGCGGATGCGCCCGATCATGTCCATGTTGATCATGGCCGCGGCCTTCTCCAGCGGAAGCTCCGGATGGGCCACGTACCAGGCTGAGCCGAGCAGTCCCATCTCTTCGCCCGCGAACGCTAAAAACAAAATGCCGCGTTTCTGTTTTGGTTGCGCGGAGAACCACCGCGCCAGCTCGATGACCCCCGCCGTGCCCGAAGCGTTGTCGTCCGCGCCCGGATGGATGGCCGTCACCGAGGGCGTGAGGGAATACTGCCCGCCCATCCCCAGGTGGTCGTAGTGCGCCCCGACGATCACATACTCGGCCGTGTCGCCCGGCAGGTACCCCACCACGTTATGGACGGTCTTCACCACGCGCTCGATATCCAGGCTCGCGTCGACCCGTATGGATTCGGGGAAGGCGAACGACTCGGGCTTCAAGTCCTTGTCGATATCCGCCTGAATGGCATCGAGGCTCTTACCGGCGTCGCGGAACCAGCTCTCCACCCGCTCTTCTTTCGCCTGCACGAACGGTATGCCGGCATCGAGCGGCCCTTCCGCTACGCCGAACTTCGGCAAGTCGTCCGCCTCCTTGGCATGGTTGGCGCGGTCATTGATCAGGATCACGCCCGCGGCGCCGTGCATCTTGGCATTGGTGGCCTTGCTGGCGAACTGGGAATGCGCCGTGAAGCTGCGGCCGAGAAACACGCTGTGCTCATCGGCTTCTTGAGGTTCGTGCCGCAAGATCAAGACAATTTTGCCCTTTACATCCATGCCGGCGTAGTCGTCATAGTTGTATTCCGGAGCGGTGATGCCATAACCGGCGAAGACCACCGTTCCGCTCAGGCTGCCCGAGGACGAGAAGTTCAAAGGGATGAAGTCTTCCGGGGAGCGCAACGCGGTGCGATGGCCGCCCTCCGTGAAATGGAGTTGATTCTTCGCGCCCAGTTTCGCGTTCGTGGTCACCGCGAAGGGCTGGAGATAGCTCTTGCCTGCGAGGGGCCGCAGGCCGAACTCGCGGAACTTCCCGGCGAGGAAGGCCGCCGCCTTTTCGAGTTCCGGAGAGCCAGTGGCTCTGCCACGCAACTCGTTTGATGCCAAGAATTTGACATCGCTTAAGTAAAGATTTGAATCAATCGTCGCGGACGCGCCGGACGCGATCCATGCCACGCTCCACAGCAGAGCCCGCAGCGCAGGTTTCCAGGTTTTCATTTTGGTCCAGTCCGGCAGGCCGCCAGGCCCGCCTGATTCACTTCTTCTTGGGAGGCGGGGCAACCCCGGCACCGGGCAGCGTTTGGGGAGGCAATCCCGGCACGGTCAGATTCAGTTCGCAGCCGCAATCCTCGCCGGCGTTCTTGGCTGTCTTCTGATATTCGATTTCGTTGTCGATGATCGCCTTGAGATTCGCCCAGTCGATCCCGTTAGAAAGCCGCCGGCCGTTGACGAACAGCGTGGGCGTACCGGTCAATTCGAGCGCCTTGCCCTCGGCGATCTCCTTGTTCACCTCTTCTTCGGTGGCTTTGGTGTCCATGCACTGTCCCAATTGCACCGCGTCGAGATCTTTCCGGTCCTTGGCCCACCCCATCACCTTCTCCTTGAGGTTCTCCGGGGTAATCTGTTCCTGCTGCGAAAAAATAAAGTCGTGATACTCCCAGAAAGAGGTGGCGTCCTGGCGGAACACACACCGCCCGGCCATCGCCGCACGCTTGGCCCAGGGGTGCAGCTCCACCAGGGGAAAATCCTTGAAGTACAGGCGGACCTCCTTGGGATAGCCGATGAGCAGGTTCTGCCGCAGCATGGTCCCCTCTACCTTGCAGTGCGGGCACTCGAAGTCGCTGAACACCACCAGCACCACCGGCGCCCCCGGCGTTCCCATGCTCGGCTGGAACTGCGTCTTGAGCTTATCCAGGTCGGGCTTGAAAGGATTGTTCGCCACATCGAAAAAGGTGCCCTGGACGATCTTCGACCCGTCTTTGGAGATCAACAGGGTGACATTCTGCCCCGCGACGCCTTGCGAGATGCGCACCACGACCTCCTGAAAGCCGGGCACCTCCGAGGGTTTCGGGTCCGACACCTGCACGTTGAGATTCGCGTTGAGCGCCCACAGGTGACGCACGTACGCCTCCAGCGTCGGCTTATCGAAGGCGGATTTCTTGGGCGTGGTGGGCGGGTTCTGCGCCGGCGTGGCCACGGCAAGCAACAGCGCGATAGACAAAGAGAGAAACAGCGGTCGCGACATTTTCTACCATTGTACCGGAAGTGGGGTAGGCCTCCCGGCCTGCCCCCGTGGTCCCGTGGACCTTCGGTCCACCCCGGTGGGCCAGGCGGTGCCGCCTGCCCAGGTCGACTATGCACCTTCGGGTCTAACAAGGCCCCAGCACCGAAGCCCAGGGCAGGACGGGAGGCCTACCCCACTAAAGCACGGGTCCGATCCGCCAGGGCACGAACTCCTGGTGGCCCAGCCGCTCGGCACAGGTGCGGTGGCCCGAGGCCGCTTTGAGCAGCAGATCGAAAATCTCTTGTCCGACCATCTGCACCGTACTCTCGCCATCGGCGATGCTCCCCGCGTTAACGTCCATGTTCTCGGTCATGCCGCGGTACGTATGGCTGTTGGTCGCGATCTTGATTACCGGGACCGTCGGGAATCCTATGGCGCTGCCGCGGCCCGTGGTGAAGGCGATCATGTTGCAGCCGCCGGCGGCCAGGCCGGTGAGCGAGACCGGGTCGTATCCCGGCGTGTTCATGAACACGAAGCCCGGCGCGGCCACTGCTTCGGCGTATTCGTACACCTCCATGAGCGGCGAGGTTCCGCCCTTGGCCACCGCCCCTAGAGATTTCTCCAGGATGTTGCTGAGGCCGCCGGCCTTGTTGCCGGGTGTCGGGTTGTCGTCGAAGCTGCCCTCGAAGCGCTTCAGGTATCGCTTGTATTCCTTGATGCAAGTCAATAGTTTTTCAGCTACTTGCCTGCTTCTGGCGCGCTTCACCAGCAGGTGTTCCGCGCCGAAGATCTCGGGCGTCTCCGCCAGCACGGGAGTGCCCCCCATCCCAGCCAGCAGATCGGCGCAGTACCCCAATGCGGGGTTGGCGGTAATCCCCGAGAACGAATCCGATCCTCCGCAATTCAGCCCCAGCACGATCTTCGAAGCCGGCGCCTCGGTGCGCCGCTCCTCCGCCGCCTGCTCCAGAAACCGGGCGATGGCGCGGCGCGCCGCTTCCACGGTTCCGCGCGTGCCGCCGCTCGTTTGCAGGGTCAATCCCGCGAGCCGGTTACTGGCGGGCGCGCCCGCTCCCAGGTAGTGGTCGATCTGGTTCACCTCGCAGCCCAGCCCGAGAATGAGGGCCGCCGAGACATTGGGATGCGCCAACACGCCGCGCAACGTGCGGCGCAACTGGTCCACGTCGGGGCCGAAAGCGTGGCCGCAGCCCTCGCCGTGCGGAAATGCCACCACGCCGTCCACGCCGGGCGGCAGCGTTTCGCCCTCATAGCTGCGGGCAATCCGCTCGGCGGTGTGCGCCGCGCAATTGCTGGCCGCCACCACGGCGATGTAATTGCGCGTTCCTACGCGGCCGTCCTCGCGCGCGTAGCCGAAAAAAGTGCGTACGTCCTGCGGCGGCCGCGGCACAAGCGTGGCGTCCCCTGCGGGAAACTCGTAGCTCATGGCCGGCTCTTCGAAGGAGAGGTTGTGCGTGTGCACGTGCGTCCCGGCATCGATCGCGACGCTTGCCCGCCCGATGGCTTGCCCGTAGCGCTCGACCATCCCTCCCGCCGGTATGGCGCGCAAGGCGATCTTGTGTCCGGCCGGAATGGCTTCGCGCGCCACCAGCCGTATGTCCTCCACATGCAGTTCTACCCCGGCGGCAATGGGCACGCGCGCCACCGCGACATTATCGGTGGGGTGCAGGCGGATGAGCGAATTGCCCGCCGTGGGCACCTTCGCGATGTCGAGCAGCATCTGCCACTATGATGTCACCGGCCACGGCGGGCGGCAAATGGGGCGGTCTATAAGATCCCCAGTCCGCGGGACGCACCGAGCACCAGTCCCAGGGTGATGGCGGCGATGGCGAACTCGCCGGCCGCGCCGGCCACCAGCGGGCGCAGCCCCTGCTTGCGCAGTTCTTGGAGATTCGTCTGCAGGCCGACGCCCGCGAACGTCAACAGAAACGCCCAACGCGAGAGGTTCGCAATGTCGCCCAGTTGCCGCCTGGTGAATGCGCCCGCGGTCGCCAAAACCGAGAGCAGCAGGAAACCCAGTACGAACTTTGGGAATTTCTGCCACAGGAAGGCGGCCTTGTTCTCCACCCCCGCACGGCGGCTCTGGCGCGCCCAGTAGATCGCGTAGCCCAGCACCACGAACCCAATGGTCGCGTTGCGCGTGGTCTTGGCGAGCACGGCGAACCTGGCCGCCGTGTCGGAATAGAGCGCGCCGGCCGCGGCCGCTTCCGCCGTATTGTCCACCGCCAGGCCGGCCCACAGGCCGAAGGCGTGATCGGACAGGCCCAGCGCGTGGCCAATCGCGGGAAACGCGAACAGGCTGAATGCGCCCAGCGCCAGAATCGCGGCGATAGCATAGGATGCATCCTCATCGTCGGCTTCGATCGCTCCCTTGGCGGCGATGATGGCCGACACGCCGCAGATGGAAGAGCCGATCGCCAGCAGCGAAGTCAGCTTGGGCGGCAGCTTCAGCCATTTGCCCAGCAGCGTCATCACGGTGATGGATATCGCCAGTTCGATGGCCACAAAGATCAGGCTGACGCCTCCCAGCTTCAGCACATCGCCCAGCAAAAAGCGGACGCCCAACAGCACGATCCCCGCCTTCAACCAGAACTCGTAGGTGGCCACGCCCGGCCGGAAGGCCGCCGGGATGCCCACCGTATTGGCGACCAGGAGGCCGAACAGGATCGCCCATAGCACGTACTCGATGTTGGGCAGGGCGATGTGGTTGGCTTTTCCGTACACGGCGATCGCCTGCTCGGTGAGCTTGCCGAGGTAACCGATCCCGGCGAGCAAAAGAATTCCCGGCACGGCGCGGAGGAAGCGCAGCGAGGGCTGGTAAGCGAGCGGTTGCGGGGGCGAGATGGTGTCACTCATCGGTGTCTCTCCTTGCGTCCTGCCATGGGCTCCGCCCCTACCAGGGCACGTGCGGAACGAAGCCAATTCGGATGAGGGCGGCCGCGCTCAAGGCTGCCAGAACGCTCCACCAGTCCAACGATAACTTCCGATTCAATGGCGGCATAGTCGATGCTCCTGGGTAGATCATACCAATGTCGATAGAGATTGTCATGTTTGGTTGGCAGCGCGGCCGTTTCGCAATAGGGGGCGTACGGGCACCCTATAATAAGGAAAAATGCCCCGGAAAATCCCGCCCGTGTTGTGGCTGGCGCTGCCGCTGGCATATTTCCTGTACCTGTACAATCTGGACGGGGCCGGGTTGCTCGGGCCGGACGAGCCGCGCTACGCCTCCATCGCGCGCGACATGTCCCGTTCCGGCGATTGGATTACTCCCCGGCTGTGGGGGGAGCCGTGGTTCGAAAAATCGCCGCTGCTGTACTGGATGGAGGGGGCGGCCTTCCGCCTGGGCTTCGGCCCGGAGCTCGCGCCGCGCCTGCCGGTGGCTTTGATGGCCCTGGCGTTCCTGGGGTTCTACTGGTGGATTCTGCGGCGCGAGTTCGGCTGCCGCGCGGCCTGGCTGGCCACCCTCATCCTGGGCACCTCCGCCGGCTGGATTGCCTTCAGCCAGGTGGGAGTTACCGATCTGCCGCTCACCGCCGCGTTCTCCGCCGCCATGCTGCTGGCGCTGCCGTGGATCGCCAAGGGGGAGACCCGCTTTCTGCCCGCCGCCTCGGCTTTGCTGGGGGTGGCCGTACTGGCGAAATATTTGCTGCCCCTGGTGCTGGCCCTTCCTCTGGCATTGGGCTGCCGCCGCTGGCGCGACCTGATTCGCCCGCGTGTCGTGGCCCCCTTCCTGGTAGTGGCCCTGCCCTGGTATGCGCTGTGCTGGCTGCGCAACGGGCGCGCCTTCGTCGACGTCTTTTGGCAGCACCAGTTCGGAAGGTTTGTTTCCGGGGCGCTGATGCACGTGCAGCCGTGGTGGTTCTATCTGCCGGTCTTGGCCGGTGTGCTGCTGCCCTGGACGCCGCTGCTGGCGCTGGCCGCGCGCCGCGGCGCGGCCGCCGACCCGCGGCGGCGATTCCTGTGGGGATGGCTCTTGTTCGGACTGGTCTTCTTTTCCGCCGCCACCAACAAGCTCCCGGGCTACCTCCTGCCCCTGCTGCCCGCGGCCGCGGCGTTAATGGCGCTGGCTCTCGACCAGGCTGCCCGAGCCCGCGCCTGGCTGGCGTGCTGCGGTCTGCTGCTGGTCTCCTTTCTTTGTGCCGCTCCCATGCTCCCGGCCGCCCTCGGAGGCGGGCTTTCCCGCGCCTCATTTCCGCCGTTCCAGGGGAGCTGGCTGCTCGCCCCCGTCGCGGCCGCCCTCGCCTGGACCCTGGAACAACGCGGTCGACGCCTCGCCGCCGTGCTCGCCCTCGCGCTCGGCGCCACCGCGGGAACGGCGTACCTGAAACGCTCCGCGCTCGCCGCCGTGGACCGGGCCGCGTCCGCCCGCTCCTTGGGGCAGGCAATCGACGGCCGCGCGGACGCGGTGTGTGTCGACCACATCCAGCGCAACTGGCGCTACGGACTCAATTATTACTCCGCCACTCCCCTGCCGGACTGTTCCGTCGCATCCAAGCCCCTGTGGGTCCGCCAGCTTCCCGGTGAACCGCCCTACCTGGCGCCTGCGCCGGCAATCCCGCCACCGTAGGGATTGACCCGCACGCGTGCCGCATTGTACCCTCACCATTCCGGGATCAATTCATGATTCTTCCACAAACTTACGCCGCGGCCCTGTTTCTGATGATTCTCAGCATGCTTTGCTGGGGCTCCTGGGCGAATACCTATAAGCTCGCCGGGAAGTGGCGGTTTGAATTGTTCTATTTCGATTACGCGTTCGGACTGCTGCTGGCCGCGCTGCTGTTTGCCTTCACCGTGGGCACCCTGGGCTATGACGGCTTCACCTTCACGGACGACCTGATGCACGCCGGGAAACGGCAATGGATGTGGGGTTTTCTGGGCGGCGTGGTGTTCAACCTGGCCAACATGCTGCTGGTGGCGGCCATCTCGGTGGCCGGCATGGCGGTGGCGTTCCCGGTGGCGATCGGACTGGCACTCATCATCGGGGTCGGTCTGAACTACCTCATCAAGCCGGCGGGGAATCCCAATCTGCTGTTCCTCGGCTGCGGGCTGATACTAGCCGCCATCGTTGTGGATGCCGTGGCCTATCGCATCCTGGCCCTCATCCGCCACGAAGCGGCGGCGCGGGCGGGAAATGCGGCCAGTACGCGGCGCCCCACGCCCATCAAGGGGATTGTCCTTTCTCTGGTCAGCGGGCTCCTCATGGGCCTGTTCTTCCCGCTGGTCGAGAAGGGCAAAGAAGGCGAAGTGGGCCTCGGCCCCTATGCCATCGCCGTGGTGTTCGCGCTCGGCGTGTTCCTCTCCACGTTCGTCTTCAACCTTTTCTTTATGAATCTTCCCGTGGAAGGCGATCCCGTGGAGATGCGCGATTACTTCACGGCGACACCCAAACAGCACCTGCTGGGCTGGCTGGGCGGCGCCATCTGGTTGACCGGTGCGGTCGCGGCCTTCGCCGCCGCCAGCTCTCCGGACCAGGTGCACATCGGCCCGGCCATCAGCTATGCCATGGGACAAGGCGCTACTTTGATCAGTGCGCTGTGGGGCCTCCTGCTGTGGAAAGAGTTTTCGGGCGCCGACATGCGCGTAAAGATGCTGGCCGGGGCGATGCTGATTCTCTTCGCCGCGGGGCTGACCATGGTGTCTCTGGCCCCGCTCTACGTGCGCCCCATCTGACCGGCCTCCGCTACGCCGGTACCGGAACGCCCATCTTCGCGTACCACGGAGTGGCCGAACGAATCGCCTCGTTCACCGCGTTGATATTCTTCGCGCCTTCCCGCTGCAGCCACTCCTCCAGCGCTTTGGCGCCCTGCTTGGCGTAGACCGGGATGCCTTCCTTCCAGGTGGCGCGCCCGCACAGCACGCCGGAAAAATCCGTGCCGGCTTCCACCGCCATCTTCAACGACTCCACAAACTGCTGGTTGCCGACGCCGGCGCTCAGATAGATAAAGGGCCTGGCGGCGACGGCCGCGCCATCGCGAAAATGCTTTAGCGCCTCTTCGCGCGTGTACGCCTTTTGTCCCTTGAAGACGTTCGAACCCTCCACGTATTCCGCGTTGACCGGCACTTCCACCTTCAACACGTCCACCCGGTACTGCGGCTTGGAGAACTCCTCCATGCTCTTGCGGACGATCTCGGGCTTGGCCTTGGCGTACTCGAAGCCTTTCTCATCGCCGCCCTTGGGGTCGTAGCCGACGAATTCCAGGAAAAACGGGATCTCATAGGTATGGCATTCCGCGCCGATGCGCTCGATAAAGGCGTGCTTGACATCGTTGATGGAGGCGTCCTCCTGCGGCGTGTAATAGATGAGGATCTTGACCGCGTCGGCCCCCCAATCCACGATACGCTTCACCGAGACGTGCGGCAGAAGGTCGGGCAGCCGTCCGGGTTGGGTGTTATCGTACCCGCTCAATTCGTAGGCCAGCAGCAGGCCGGCATTCCGGCTGCGCGCTTTGGCGGCCTCGAGGCCGAATTCCGGATCGAGCAGAATGGCGCTGGCGTGCGGCGTCAGGACCCGGCTCACCACCACCTTGAATTCGCTCATCATCGCGGGCGTGATCTCTTTGACGCCCACGGCGCGCGCCGCGGCGAGCGATTTCTGCAGGCTCCCCCGCTGGTCCATGGCGGCGGCGGCAATCACCCCGCGCTCGTTGGAGACCGCCTTCATGCGCTTCAGTTTTCCCTCGGACAGTGTCATAGGCAACATTATCCCATAGCGTTTTGGGGCCCATGCGATGGGGCACTGCGGCCGGCTCCCGCGCCGCGGCCAACGCCCGGCCAACGCGCGGCCAGCGCCGCGGCCAACGCGCGGCCAACGCGCGGCCAAACGCGCGGCCAAA